>PEAP01000006.1 GCA_002753665.1 Magnetococcales bacterium DC0425bin3 | reverse complement strand
GAGCTGGCCAAGGTAGAATCCGGGTTGCGAGAAGAGTTGGTCAAGGTGGACGCCGCATTGCGAGCGGAGCTGGCCAAGGTAGAATCCGGGTTGCGAGAAGAGTTGGTCAAGGTGGACGCCGCATTGCGAGCGGAGCTGGCCAAGGTAGAATCCGGGTTGCGAGAAGAGTTGGTCAAGGTGGACGCCGACCTCAGGCTGAACATCAAGGAGGTCGAAGCCGCTCTGAAGCTGGAAATCAAGGGATTGGATGCCAAGATTTCCGAATCGAAGGCCGAAACCATCAAGTGGATGGTCGGTCTCGCCCTGGCGCAACTGGCCATGCTGGCAGGCATCCTCATGACCCTGCTGCGCGTCCTGCCCGGGCATCCCTGATCCGCCTTTCTTCCGGCAACCGTGATTTCAGCAGGGATCACAGGCCATCCAGCAGCAGGCCATCGACGAAAAACTTGGCGGCCCAGTTGAGCAGCTCCAGGCGTCCATAGCCGCCATCGAACGGGTAGGATCCTTTGATGCCGCCCCGCAGGCCCGGATGGGGGGTGGTGCAGTTCTGGGTGCCCTTGAGGAACCGCAGCACCCGCCGGGCCGGCTCACGATAGCGCTCCTCCCCGGTCAGCCGGGCCAGGGTGAGCCATATCCCGGCCAACTGGGCGCTGCCGGTGAGGCAGTCCCAGTCCACGGTGCCCCGCCACTGGGCATCCAGCCGTCCGGGCAGGCGGCCCTCGGGCGAGAGCCGCTCCAGCAGATGATCCGCCGGGCGCTGCACCGCAGCCAGCCAGGCGGCATCTTCCAACAGTTCCGCTCCACCCAGCAGGCCCTCCATGGCGTAGCAGAGGGTGTGCAGCAGGGGATGCCGGGGATCCGACAGACAGTTGTCCTCGAACCAGCCGTTGTCCCGCTGGCGGGCCAGGGTGTAACGGAGGTTGCGGAGGCCCGCCTCCTGCCAAGCCGGCGCGCCGGCGGTCCGTCCCAATCGGATGAGCGCCCAGCCCACCCGGGCGTTGTAGGTGGTGGCGCTGGCATCGGCAAAGCGCGAGTTGCCCCGCCGCCAGGCGCCGTCGGCGGACTGGTGCGCCACCAGAAAACGCGCCGCCCGGGCGGCGGCATCCAGGAAGCGCCCGGCGCCGGTCTCCCGATAGGCCCGCTCCCAGCCCAGCAGGACCTGACCGGTATTGAAGATGGCCGGGGTGGGGGGGATGATCCGGCCCGGCGGTGGCAGGGTGCCGCCCATGACCGCCCCGCTGGGCATCTGGATGGCGATCTCCCAGTCGGCCATGGCCAGCGCCCGCCGGGCCAGGTCGGGCTGGTCCAGCCGGGCGGCGCAGTCGAACAGGGTGGGGATGAGGTAGCCGGTGGTTTCCGGATAGGCCGGCTGCCAGCCCCGACCCTGGAACGGCTCGCTCCAGCCCATGGCATAACCCCGGCTCACCCCGCCGTCGGGGGTGGCGTCCTGGGCCCGGCGCAGCCAGTCCAGGGCCGCTGCCAGATGCCAGCGATGCGTGCCGGTCACCTGGGGCCGGGTCCGCTCCCGTCGCAGCTCCTGCCAGGCCGCCCGGTTGGCCCAGGGGGTGTTGCGCAGATGATGGCGCAGGGTCCTGCGACCCTTGTCCACCAGACCGGTTTCCACCTGTCCCGCTGGCAGGGCAGTGCCCTTGAGGACCACCTTTTCCAGCAGGTGACGCACCACCGGCCAATGCCCGATGCGCCGCTCCAGGGCCAGGCAGCCCTGGTAATATCGCTGGAGCAGCCCGGGGGCCTGCTTGGCCAGGATCGCGTCCACATAGAAGGGTTGCAAGAAGTATTTGTGGAAACCGAAACCGGCGCCCCGTCCGGTCAGGCGGGTCATGCCGGCCCGGGCCATCCAGGTCTTGAGCTGCCACCAGCTGTTGTAATGATCGTAATCCAGCCCCCAGGCGTCGAAGGGCGACATGGAGCGGAACAGCAGGCGAAAGGGGGCGTTGAGGACTCTGCGCACCGGGGACTGGCGGAGCGCCTTGTAGAGGGTTTTCAGGTTCCAGAAATTGTAGACCTGGATCAGGAGGTTGCCCCCGGGGCGAATGATGCGCGCCATCTCGGCCACCGCCGTCTCCTGGGCCTGGAGATGCTGCAACACCCGGCAACTGACCACCGTGCCGAAGACCCCGCTGCGGAAGGGCAGCCGTTCCAGCTCGCAACAGACATGGAAATCGCCCCGGCCGCGCCGGCGGGCGATGCGCAGCAGGTTGAGGGAGGCGTCCACACCCACCTTGCGGGCCTGGGGGGGAAACGTCTCCATGAACCGCCCGTTGCCGCAGCCAGCGTCCAGGACCAGATCCAGGTTGGCCGGTTCGTAGAGGGTGGTGATGGCCTCCATCTCGGAGAGATGATTGCAGGTTCCGAACAGACTGCCTCCCCCCTCCACCTTGTCGTCGTAGAGGGCCGCCTGGGCCGCCGAATCCCAGTAGCGCTGGAACAGGCCCGCCCGTTCGGGACCCACCGCCTGGAGCAGCAGCACCGGAATGCCGTCCATGACCGGAAAGGCATGACCGCAGGCGGTGCAGTCCAGGGTCGGCTCCGCCGGGCAACCGTTGCCGGGGGAGGCGGACCCCGGGATCAGCTCACCCCGGCAGGCGGGACAGCACAGCAGCTCCAGAAAACGGGGATCGATCATGGTCTAACTTTCTATGGATGGGGGTAGCTTCCCTCCACCCTCCACCGATGAAGGTCGCTCCGCGACTTTCACGGTAACCTCGGGGTCGGCCATTCCCGTCATGCGTCGGTAGATCCGCAGATAGCCGGCGGCCATGGTTTCGGCGGCATAATCCCGCTGCACCAGCTCGAACAGCCTGTCGCCCAGGCGGCGGGCCAGATCGGGATCCGCCGCCAGCCGGGCCACCGCCCGGGCCAGGGCGGCGGGGTTGTCCGGGGGAACCAGCAGGCCGGAGGTGCCGGAGGCGATCAGGTCCGACAGGGGCCGGATGTCGGAAAAGATCACCGGCCGGGCCATGGCCCCGGCCTCCAGCAGGACATAGGGCAGGCCCTCGCTGCGGGAGGCGGAGATGAACCCGAGGGCGTGGCGGGCCGCGGCCAGCATCCGCGGCCGCTCCATCTCCTCCAGCAGGTGGACTTGGTTGCCGACCCCCTCCCGGCGAATCATCTCCCGCAGGAAATCCGGATAACCGGGATCGGGATTGCCGGTGCCGATCAGCACCAGGTGGAGTTCCGGATGGGACTGGCGCAGATGGCCCCAGGCCGCCACCACCGTCTCCGGCCCCTTGAGTTGCTCCAGGCAGCCCACCACCACGAAATAGGGATGGGGCAGGAAGGGTTCCCCGCCGATCACCTCGGGCCGGAAGTCCCGCAGCAGCAGGCCGTTGCCGACGCAATCCACCGGCTGGCGCTCCGGGAACTGGTGCCGGATCACCTCCACCAGGTGGGGGGATACCCCGCTGACCGCGGCGGCGCCGGCCAGGATCCAGCGCAACATCCGGGACCGCCAGAAGCGATCGGCCGGAAAGCGCTGGACATCGGAGCCCACGAAGGTGATCAGGTAGGGCGGCCCGCCCAGCCAGCGCAGCAGGCGGAAATAATATTGATGGGTCTGGAGGGTGAACAGGTGCAGGACATCCACCCCCTCGCGGCGCAGCAGGCCGCGCAGGGCGAGGAGGGTGCGGGGAAACTCCCCCAGCCAGGCCAGGAAGCCCCGCAGGGGACGAACCGGATCCCAGGGCAGCCGCAGCCGCAGCCGGTGGCAGGTCACTCCCTCGTGAATGCTGGTGGTCAGAGTCCGGTCCTCCCAGTCACCGGGCACCAGCAGGGAGATCCGATGGGGTGCCGGCATGCCGGTACACAGGGTACGGATCAGGGTATCGATCCCCCCCCGCACCGCCGGAAAGCGGGTGGTGTAGACCACCAGAATGTGCAGGGGCCGTATTGGCATGGGAAATCCTTGCGAGGTCGATCATGGGTCCCGGGTCATTCGGGCCATTTACGAAGCGGATCGAAAGAATCTACACTCCCTGGCGATTCTTTCAAGCCATTTGCCGCCGGGATGCGAACCATGGTGGTCTCCCTGTTCCCCTACCGCAAGCCCTGATCCGCCGGCGCCATGGATCGGCTGCGGATCGTCACCTTCACCACCCTGTTTCCCAATCCGGTCCAGCCCACCCATGGCCTGTTCGTGGCGCAGCGGCTGCGCCATCTGCTGGCCGATGAACCGGACCTCCAGGCCCGGGTGGTGGCTCCAGTACCCTGGTTTCCCTGGTCCCGGTCCTGCTTCGGCCGTTACGCCGCCTATGCCCGGGTGCCGCGACACGAAAACCCCGATGGCCTGCCGGTGTGGCATCCCCGCTATCCGGTGATTCCCCGGGTCGGCATGAGCCTGGTGCCCCTGACTCTGGCCCTGGCGGCCCTGCCGGTGCTGCGGGCCTTGCGGCGCGATGGATTTCCCATGCGGTTGATCGACGCCCATTATTATTACCCCGACGGGGTGGCGGCGGCTCTGCTGGGCCAATGGCTGGGGATCCCGGTGGTGATCACCGGCCGGGGGACCGATCTGAACCTTATTCCCCGGCATTGGCTGCCCAGGGCCTGGATCCGCTGGGCAGCCGGCCGGGCGGCGGCCTCGGTGACGGTCTGCGCCGCCTTGCGGGAGGTGCTGCTGGATCTGGGACTCCCACCCGGCAAGGTGACGGTGCTGCGCAACGGGGTGGATGCCGGGCTGTTCCGTCCGGTAGACCGCCTGGTCGCCCGGGCCGCCCTGGGCATGACCCGTCCCACCCTGCTGGCCGTGGGTCATCTGATTCCCCGCAAGGGTCACGACCGGATCATCCGCGCCCTGCCGGAACTGCCCGGGGTCGATCTCTGCATCGTGGGGGAGGGGCCGGAGCGGGCCACCCTGGAGGATCTGGCCCGAGGCCTGGGGGTGGCCGCACGGGTGCGGATGCCGGGGACGGTGCCCCAACCCGAGCTGCCCCGCTATTATGGCGCGGCGGATGGGCTGGTGCTGGCCTCCACCCGGGAAGGGTGGGCCAACGTCCTGCTGGAAGCCATGGCTTGCGGCACCCCGGTGGTGGCCACCCCGGCCTGGGGCACCCCGGAGGTGGTGGCGGCGCCGGAGGCCGGGCTGCTGGCCGATGGCTTCGAACCCGCACAGATCGCCCGGGCCTGCCGCGCCCTGTTGGCCGCGCCTCCCCGGCGGGAGGCCACCCGGGCCTATGCCGAACGGTTCTCCTGGCGGGAAACCAGCCGCGGCCAGCGGGAGCTGTTTCGCCAGGTCCTGGCGGCACGAGAAGGGTGACCATAAACCATGCGGATTCTCCATGTTCTGGATCATTCGGCGCCGTTGCAGAGCGGTTATGTCTTCCGCACCCTGGCCATCCTGGAATACCAGCAGGCCCTGGGCTGGGAAACGGCCGCGGTCACCGGGCCCAAGCAGGGTCCCGCTGCCGACGGGTCCTTGCCCCTGGAGGAGACCGCCGCCGGGGTGCGCTTTTTCCGGACCCCGCCGGCACCCTGGGCCGGCTGGCCCCTGGTGGGGCAATGGTCGGTGGTCCAACGCCTGGGTCGACGGCTGGAAGGGTTGATCGACCAGCTGCGTCCGGATGTGATCCATGCCCATTCTCCGGCCCTCAATGGTCTGGCGGCCCTCCGGGCGGCCCGGCGGACGGGGCTGCCGGTGGTCTATGAGGTGCGGGCGCTGTGGGAGGATGCCGCGGTGGACCATGGCACCAGCCGGCCTGGCGGTCTCCGCTACCGGGCCACCCGGGTGCTGGAAACCCATGTGCTGCGCCGGGCCCGGGGTGTGGTGACCATTTGTGAGGGATTGCGCCGGGAGATCCTCGCCCGGGGCGTGGCGGCCCACCGGGTGACGGTGGTGCCCAACGCAGTGGACCCGGATCGCTTCGCCGGCCCCGCGCCCCGGGATCCGGAACTGGCGCAGCGGTTGGGCCTGACGGACCGGACCGTGCTGGGGTTCATCGGCTCCTTCTACGGCTATGAAGGCCTGGATTGCCTGCTGGAGGCCCTGGTCCGCATCCGACAGGCCCGGGCGGCGGTCGCCCTGCTGCTGGTGGGAGGCGGGCCCCGGGAGGCCGATCTGCGGCGGCAGGCGGCAGTGCTGGGGCTGGAAAACGCCGTGGTGTTCGCCGGAAGGGTGCCCCACAATGAGGTGGAACGCTATTATGGCCTGGTGGATCTGTTCGTCTATCCGCGCCTGTCCCGGCGGGTCACCGAGCTGGTCACCCCCCTCAAGCCGCTGGAGGCCATGGCGGGTAGCAAGCCGGTGGCCGCCTCGTCGGTGGGGGGCCACCGGGAATTGATCGACGATGGCCGCACCGGGTTTCTGTTCCCTCCGGGAGACCCGGTCGCCCTGGCGACCCGCCTGTTGGAGTTGTTGGAACACCGGGAGGCCTGGCCGGAGGTCTGTCGCCGGGCGCGGACCTTCGTCGAGCGGGAGCGGAGCTGGCCCGCCGCCGTGGCCCGTTACCGGTCGGTTTACGAACCCTGATCCGTTCTTCCCCAACCGCAACCGGGTGTAGCCCCCATGCGGGACCTGTTTCTGCTGCTGTTCGTGTTCGGCATGTTGCCGGTCTGCTTCGTCCGCCCCCAGGTGGGGCTGCTGATGTGGGTCTGGATCGGATACATGAGCCCCCACCGCCTGACCTGGAGCTACGCCTACGATTTTCGCTTCAATTTCTTCATCGCCTTCGTCACCATGGCCGGCCTGCTGTTGGGCAATACCTTCCGGTTCCGCATTCCCGTGAACCGGGTGACCATTCTCTGGCTGTTCTTCATCGTCTGGGCCTGTGTCACCACCGCCACTGCCTTCCACGCCGGAGCCGGCCGGGATCTCGACCGTTTTCTGAAGGTCCAGATGATGATCCTGGCGGTCTACATGGTCATCACCAACCGGGTATGGCTGGACCGGATGATTTGGGTGATGGTGCTGTCGGTGGGTTTCTGGGGTGTCAAGGGGGGCGTGTTCACCATTATGCACGGTGGCAACTACCGGATTTATGGTCCCGCCGGCAGCTTTTTCGAGGACAACAACGCCCTGGCCCTGGCCTTGATCATGATCCTGCCCCTGATGCGTTATCTCCAGTTGCACAGCAAATATCTCGTCGCCAGACTGACTGTGGGGTTTCTGATCGTCAATGCCCTGTTGACCATCCTGGGCAGCTATTCCCGGGGGGGGTTGGTGGGGTTCACCGTATTGGCGGTGGCCTTCTTCATGAAGAGCCGCCACAAGATGATCGTACTGATGATCTCGATCGTGCTGGCGCTGGGGGCCTGGCAGTTCATGCCGGAAAAATGGCATGAACGCATGGGCAACATCACCTCCTTCCACGCCATGGAGAACATCGAGGCGGACGACTCGGTGAGCGGACGGGTCAACTCCTGGCGGTTTGCCGTCAATCTGGTCCAGGACCGGCCCTTCCTGGGGGGCGGCTTCCGGACCTTCAACTGGGACGCCTTCCAGAAATATGCCCCGGTCAAATGGGTGCATGACGCCCACAGCATCTATTTCGAGGTATTGGCGGAGCAGGGATTGCCGGGATTCATCGCCTTCCTGCTCATGTTCTTCACCGGGTTCCGTTATGCCGGCTGGGTGGTACGGAATACCCGCCAGCGTCCCGATCTGCTCTGGGCCCGGGATCTGGCCGCCATGGCCCAGGTTTCCCTGGTCGGTTACGGATCGGCCGGGGCCTTCCTGGGTCTGGGTTATTTCGATTTGCCCTATCATGTCTTGGCCATCGTCGTGATCCTGCGGGAATGGGTGCGGGAGGATCTGGCCCGGCAGCCCCGCACCAAACAAGCGGGGGGGCTGGGACGGGTGCGTTCGGGGCCGCTGGTGGGTCAATCCATATTCATGCCGCCCAGGGGCCGGGGCATGGCCGGGGCCCGGTCCTGAACGACCGGGCGCGGTCCCGGGCGTGATCGGACTCTTTTTGCCGATGAAACTCTGATGGATGGGGGAGGCTTCCCCCATCCATCAAAATCTGGAAAGGCGCTTGGTTATGTGTGGAATCGCGGGCCGATTCTCGTGGGGGCGACCACCCGATGGGGCGACCATCGGGCGCATGACCCGGCGGATGCGGCATCGGGGGCCAGACGCCGAAGGCCTCTTTCTGGAGGGCGACATCGGCCTGGGGCACCGGCGTCTGGCCATCATCGACTTGCGGGAGGCCGGCAACCAGCCCATGGTCGATCACAGCGGCCGCTATTGGATCGTCTTCAACGGCGAAATCTATAACTTCGCCCCGATCCGCCGCACCCTGGAGGATCTCGGCCATCGTTTCCTGACCCGGACCGACACCGAGGTGATCCTGGAGAGCTACAAGCGCTGGGGCACTGCCTGCCTGGAACGCTTCAACGGCATGTTCGCCTTCGCCCTCTGGGACCGGGAGGCCCGCTCCCTGTTTCTGGCCCGGGACCGGTTGGGCAAGAAGCCGCTGTTCTACTACCCGTTGCCCGACGGCGGAGTGGTGTTCGCCAGCGAACTCAAGGCCCTGATCGAGGATCCCGAGGTGCCGCGCCAGGTGGATCCCGTGGCCCTGAGCCATTACCTGTCCCTCAACTATACCCTGACCGGGGCCGCCATCCTGGCCGGGGTGAAAAAACTGCCGCCGGCCCATTGTCTGGTCTGGCGGCGGGAGGGGGGGCCGGTCCTCGACCGCTATTGGGACCTGGCGGAGCATTTCCGTCGCAAGAACCGTTTCGCCTCCGAGAGGGAGGCGGTGGAGGCGTTCAATGCCCTGCTGGAAGACTCGGTGCGCCTGCGGCTGGTAAGCGATGTGCCCCTGGGGGGCTTTCTCAGCGGCGGCATCGATTCCTCCACCATCATCGCCGCCATGAGCCGCCTGGGCAAACCGTCGGAGGTGCGCACCTTTTCCATCGGGTTTCCCGAGCGGACCTACTGCGAACTCCACGAAGCCCAAAGCGTGGCCGCCCATCTGGGCGTGACCTTCAACAGCCGCCTGATCGACGCCGAATTCGCCGTCAACCTCCCGGCGTTGGCTTACCAGATGGATGAACCGTTCGCCGATACGTCCATTTTTCCCATGGTGCGGTTGTCGGCCTTCGCCCGGGAGCAGGTGACCGTGGCCCTGTCCGGGGACGGGGCCGACGAGCTGTTCGCCGGTTACACCACCTACACCGCCGACTGGATCCACCAGCGCACCCGCCGGCTGCCGGGCTGGCTGATCGGGCTGCTGGAGCGGGCGGTGAACCGCCTGGTGCCGGTGACCTACGACAAGATCGGCTTCGACTACAAGATCCGCCAGTTCCTGGCCGGTCACCGCCACAGTCCCCAGCGCGCCCACTATAGCTGGCGCTGCATTTTCTCCGAGCCGGAAAAACAGGCCCTGGTGCGGCCTCCCTGGCGAGAAGCGGTGGCCGCGGCGGACCCTTTTATCCATTTCGAGCGGCATTTCCGCGAGGTGGCCGATTGCCACTACCTTGACCAGGCCATGTATGTGGACATCAAGACCTGGTTGGCCGACGACATCCTGGTCAAGGTGGACCGCACCACCATGGCCCATTCCCTGGAGGCCCGGGCACCGTTCCTGGACTACCGGCTGGTGGAGTTCGCCGCGGCTCTGCCCGTGGCGCTGAAGATGAAGGGTCTGAAGAGAAAATACCTGCTCAAGGCCAGTCAGAAGGGCTGCCTGCCGGAGCGGATTCTCAACCGGCCCAAGGAGGGTTTCAACGCCCCCATCGCCCATTGGCTGGCCGAGACCCGGGATCGTCTGTTCGCCGACCCGACCCGGGCGGCCCTGGCCGGGGAGTTCTTCGTGCCGGAGGAGGTGGACCGGCTGTGGCGGGAACATCTGGCCATGGAGCGGGACAATGGCCTGCGCCTGCTGGGCCTGGTGATGTTCCACATGTGGCAGGCGGGACTGGGGGCTGCCGAGCCACCTGTGGTGCCTCACTGATCTCCGGCGGTGGGGCTGCGGGCCAGCAGGCGGGTCAGCTGGTGGGATAGGACCGCGGCCAGCAATGAAGGAATGAAGACGGCCGTGCTGAAGATGTAGCGTTCCAGGGGTTGCTCCACCAGCACCACCAGCAGGGTGCCGCTGAGGAAAAACAGCAGGCTGATCAACAGCAGCACCGTGGTCTCGCGCTCCTGCTGTCGAACGGCGGCCTCCGGGAGACGGGGGCGCATGCGGGCGGCGGTGAAGGCCAGCAGCAGCAGCAGCGCGGTGGCCTGCAGGGTGGCCTCGCGGCGCACCAGTCCGCAGAGCGACTCGGCGAAGGAGGCCACCACCCAGCGGGCGTAGAGATCCGGATGCTGGAACAGGATGGCCCAGGACAGCCTGGTCATCATGCGGTTGGCCTCCACCCGGCTGCCCCCGGCCAGTTTCAGGGCCGCCGGCAGTGCCACCTCGTGGGAGTTGGGGTTGTACTCCTTGAACCAGATTTCGTAACGGATCCAGCCCAGGCGGGAAAACGGCCATTCCATGCCCCGCCGCTCCCGTTCCGCAGCGATGGCCCGGGCCAGGGGCCGGACCTCGGGATCCAGCTGATCCACTGTCTCGGCCTGCACCAGGGAGGCCAGCACCCCGATGGCGTTGTGACCGCCGAAGGACACCAGGCCAAAATGGCCCACCGTCACCCAGCGCAGGCCGCAGAACAGCAGAAACGGCACCAGGGACACCAGGGTCAGGCGTTGCAGATGGCGGCGAAAGTCGGGGGTGGTCCAGCAGCGGGTGGCCGGATTGCCGGGAGTCAGAGGGTAGAGCATCCCCCCCAACAGGGGGATCAGGGCCACCAGGTAGAGATTGGCCGGCCGTACCTGATAGGAGACGAACAGCCCCACCCCCAACCCCGCCAGCCACCAGCGGCTTCGGGGTCGGGTGAGGGAGAACAGCAGCAGGGCGGTGAGCAGGATGATCAGGGCGGTGCCGGGCGCGTCGGTGAGGATCGCATGACCGAAATAGCGCAGGATACTGGCGTAAACCAGCGCGCTGGCGGCCAGAAAGGCGGTCCAGGTCCGGAAGCCGAATTGCAGCAGGGACGACTGGAACACCACCACGGTGGCGATATGGAGCAGAAAATGCCACAGTGGCACCAGGCGGAACTGGTCGGCCACCAGGGAATGGAGATACAGGAAGATTGGGTAGCCGATGGTGCGCAGGGAGGTGAGGCGCTCGGTCCAGGTCTGCTGGGCGAAGAAGGTGTAATCGATGGTGTCCGGATAGCTCTTGGGGGCGAAGCCGGACCGCTCGTAGAGCCAGTGGAGCAGGGCCGCCTGGAGTAGCAGCAGTACGATGGGCAACAGGGCAGGGATTCGGGGACGTTCCATGGGCAAATGGTCAGGAATCCGTGGGAGTGCCGATAGCATCGTTCCGATGGAGGTGACCGTGAACGTCGTGATGCGACCTTCATCCCCTCCCCAATCCTATTGAAGTTACCGTGGAAACCGGAAACCGGCTTTCATCGGTGAAGGGTGGAGGGAGGCATCTCCCCTCCATCCAAAGTTAACAGATCCTGAAGGGGCCATAAAGCCTTCAAGCAGAGCTTGCGGTTCCCTCACGGAATCAACGGATTTCCAATCCGTTGATTCCGGAGGGGCATCCCTGCCCCGCCAGCAGCCCATTTATCAACGGGCTGCCAGACAAATTTGTGTTCATGGAAATGGATGCAGTACAGTTGATGCATGATCTCCGATATCTCCATGCCATCGACCCTGGACGGGGAGGGATGGTCGGCCCCCCGGGAGGGGCTGCTGGCCCTGTTCCAGGGTCTGGACACGCCATTTTTCGTCTACGATATGCCGGCCATCGAGCGGCGCATCGCCGGAGTGCGGCAGGCGCTGGGTCCGGATCTGAAGCTCTATTATGCGGTCAAGGCCAACCCGAATCCGGAGTTGCTGCACCGTCTGAGTGGCCTGGTGGACGGCCTGGATATTTCCTCCGGGGGCGAACTGCGGGCTGCCATGGACAGGGGCTGGAACCCTGGTACCCTGAGTTTCGCTGGTCCCGGCAAGTCGATGGCAGAATTGACGGCGGCAGTGGCCAGCGGCCTGGGGTCCATCAGCGTGGAATCCCCCACCGAGCTGGGGCGGATCCAGCAACTGGCGGCGCAGCTCGGCGCGCCAGCCAATGTCACCCTCCGGATCAACCCCAGCCGTCTGACCCGGGAATTCGCCGTCAAGATGGGCGGACGTCCCGCGCCGTTCGGGATCGACGAAGAGGAGATCACGGGGATTCTGGACCGTCTGGACGATATGCCAGACTGTCGCATGACTGGCCTGCACATCTACGCCGGCACCCAATGCCTGGTCGCGGACGCCCTGGTGGACAACTTCCGCCACTCCCTGGACATCGCCCGGCGGGTCATGAGTCACCGCCACGGCGGCATCGGGCGGATCAATTTCGGAGGCGGCTTCGGGATTCCCTATCATGCCGGTCAGCAGCCCCTGGACGTGAGGGAGGCGGGAGGACGGTTCCGGGAGCTGTTTGCGGAATTTCGCCGTGGGACGGGTCGGTCCCGGCTGATGGGCATCGTCGAACTGGGGCGATTCCTGGTCGCCCAGGCCGGCCTGTATGTGGCGCGGGTGGTGGATGTCAAACGGTCCCGGGGTCGGACCTATTGTGTGGTGGATGGCGGCATGCATCATCATCTGTCCGCCAGCGGGAATTTCGGCCAGGTCATCCGCAAGAATTTTCGCCTGGTCAACCTCTCCGCAGCCCCGGACGCCCCGGTTGAAACGGTGACCGTGGTGGGGCCCCTCTGCACCTCCCTGGATGTCCTGGGGGACCAGGTGACCCTGGGGGCGCCGCGGCTGGACGATTGCATCGCCGTTTTCGATTCGGGAGCCTATGCCTACAGCGCCAGCCCGCTGCTGTTCCTCTCCCATCCGACGCCGGCGGAATATCTGCTGGAAGCGGGGGAGAGACTGACCCTGATTCGCCCGTCCCTCGCTGTTTCGGATCTGTTCCGCACCGGTGGCCCACCGGACGCCGGGGGAGGCGAATGCAATGATCGACTGGTCACTGTTTTGGAAGACGAAAGAAGGCGGTAAGCCATGACATCGAGTCAAGACAGGTGGTATTCCGCCGGGGAGTGGGATCTGGAAATCCATCCCCAGCGGCCTTGGCTGGCCATTCCGGTAGCCGAAATCTGGCAGTACCGGGATCTGTTGTTGCTGCTGGTACGGCGGGACTTCGTTTCGCTCTACAAGCAGACCATTCTGGGCCCGCTGTGGTTCCTGCTGCAGCCGCTGCTCACCACCCTGATGTTCACCCTGGTCTTCGGCCGCATCGCCGGGCTGTCCACCGACGGCCTGCCCCGGATCCTGTTCTATCTGGCCGGAGTCACCTGCTGGACCTTCATCTCCGATACCCTGACCAAGACCTCCGAGACGTTCGTCCAGAACGCCAGCCTGTTCGGCAAGGTCTATTTTCCGCGGATGATCATTCCGCTGAGCATTGTTCTGTCCAGCCTCATCAAGTTCGGAGTGCAGTTTGTCCTGTTTCTGGCCTTCCTGGGTTGGCATCTGTTTCACGGGGCGATGGTCCATCCCAACGCCGCCATGCTGCTCCTGCCGCTGTTCCTGCTGCTCATGGGGGGAATCGGGCTGGGCCTGGGGATGATCGTCACCGCCCTGACCACCAAATACCGTGATCTGCGTTTTCTGTTGAGTTTTGCGATTCAGCTCATCATGTATGCCACGCCGGTGATCTATCCCCTCTCTTCTCTGCCGGGAGAATACCGCTGGCTGCTGATGGCCAATCCCCTGACACCCATCATCGAGGGCTTCCGTTTCGCCTTTCTGGGACAGGGCGTTCTCCATTGGCTGCATCTGTTCTACAGCACGGGCTTCATGGCGCTGGTCCTGTTCGTCGCCCTGGTGATCTTCACCCGGGTGGAGCAGACCTTCATGGATACGGTGTAACCCATGCCCCGACTGGCCCTGATGATGGAGGATGTCTCCAAACAATACCGCCTCGGCGAGGTGGGCTCGGGCACCTTTGCCCATGACCTCAACCGCTGGTTCGCGAAAATCCTGGGCCGGCCAGACCCTTTGGCGCCGGTGGGGAGGGAGGAGGACCAGATCGCGGCGAACGGGAAGCTGATGTGGGCCCTGCGGGGGATCGACATCGCCATCGAGCAGGGGTCGGTGGTGGGCATCATCGGCCACAACGGGGCGGGCAAGTCCACCCTGCTCAAGCTGCTGTCCCGGGTGACGGCCCCCACTACCGGACGCATCGGAATCCGCGGCCGCCTGGCCAGCCTGCTGGAGGTGGGCACCGGGTTTCATCCAGACCTCACCGGGCGGGAGAACGTCTTTCTCAACGGCGCCATCATGGGCATGAATCGGCGGGAAATCCAGGCCAGGCTGGATGAGATCGTCGCCTTTGCCGGGGTGGCCAAATACATCGATACCCCGGTCAAGCGCTATTCCTCGGGCATGCATGTGCGGTTGGCGTTCGCGGTGGCGGCCCATCTGGAGCCGGACATCCTCATCGTCGATGAGGTGTTGGCGGTGGGGGATGCCGATTTCCAGGCCAAATGCCTGGGCAAGATGGAGGATGTCAGCCAGAAATCCGGGCGCACCATTCTGTTCGTCAGCCACAACATGGCCGCCGTGCAGCGGCTGTGTCCCCAGGCGATACTTTTGGAGCAGGGCCGCGTGGTCATGGAAGGCAAGACTCCCCAGGTCATCTCCCAGTACCTGGACAGCGCCAAGGTTGCCATGCGCCTGACCCGCTGGGAGCCCGACTATTGTCCCGCCACCTCCCAGGTCAGGCTGTATTCCATCGCGGTGCGGGACATCGCCGGACGGCTGGACAGCCTCCTTTCGACCTTGAATGAGATCCGGATCGAAATCGACTATGCCCTGCTCCAGGACATCCCCGAGCTGCGGGTGGCAATCCAGCTGATTGATGCCGATGCCATCGTGCTGTTTTCGTCGTCCGATTGCCTAGACAAAACCGGCCGGAAAATGCGCCGGGCCGGGCGCTACCGATCGATCTGCCGCATTCCGCCCGGCCTGATGACCGTGGGCCGGTATGTCGTGCAGGTCTTCATCGAGGTCCCGCTGGGGGATGTCCTGATCGGGAAACAGGAAGTGCAGTTCGAAATCAACGAATTGGGTCTCAACCCCCTGGGCCGCACCGTCAAACCGGTTCCCCCGGGGGTGATGCTGCCCATCCTGGAGTGGCAGATCCAGGAATTGATCAATGATGCGTCGCCCGAGGCTGCGTGATAATTTATGACTACACCATCAGCAAGAAGGCTGAACAATCCCAACGGTTCCCCGGCCCGGATGTGCAGTCGCTGCGTGATGGAAACCACCGACGCCATCGAGGTTCAGCTGGATGAAAAAGGCATTTGCCGGCTGTGCCGGGATTTTGATGCGGCATGGGAAATCCGCAAACACCACCGCAACGAGGCCGCCCTCGCGGAACAGATTGACCTGATTAAACAGGCCGGCCGGGGGAAACCGTATGATGTCATCCTCGGTCTGAGCGGTGGGGTGGACAGCAGCTATCTGGTCCTGCTGTGCCACGAACGGAACCTGCGTCCGTTGCTGGTCCATTTCGACAATGGCTGGAACTCCGAACTGGCCATCGACAACATCAACCGCATCATCGGAAAAACCGGGTTCGATCTGCATACTTTCGTCATGGACTGGGATGAGTTCAGGGAGATGCAGTTGGCCTATCTCCGCGCCTCGGTGGTGGACATCGAAGTCCTGACCGACCATGCCATCTTCACGGTCATGTACGAGGTGGCCCTGAAGTTCAAGATCCCTTCGGTCCTCTCGGGAGTGAACCTGGAGACGGAGAGCTTTCTGCCCTTCAGCTGGATCTATCTCAAGGAGGATGAGGCCAATATCCGGGATATCTGCCGTCAATATTGCCGGGTGCCCATTCGCCAGTATCCCTTCATGGGGGACCGGGTCAATCGCAATCTGGCCAGACAGAAGATCAGGCGGTATGACTTGCTCGACTTCATGTCCTACCACTCGGGGGAGGTCAAACAGCGACTGCTGGAGGCCTTTGGCTGGCGGGATTACGGCGGGAAACATTACGAATCGATTTTTACCCGCTTCTATCAGGGCTATCTCTTGCCTGAGAAGTTCGGCATCGATAAACGCAAGGCCCATCTTTCCAACCTGATCTGTTCGGGCCAGATGACTCGGGAAAAAGCGTTGGAGATCCTGAAGACACCATCCTATCCCGGAACGCTGATGGAGCAGGACAAGGAATTTGTCCTGAAGAAACTGGGACTCGACGCCACGGAATTCGAACAGATCATGGCATTGCCCATCCGCAGACACACCGAATTTTGGAGCAACCGTTCCCTGTTCTACCGTGTTCGTCCGTTGCGCCCGCTGTACCGGCCATGGCTTCGGTACAAGCGCTGGCGGAGGGGGGGCTAGGTCTTCCCGTCCGGCCCCCGGACCGCGGTGCAGAACAGCCCAAAGGCCAGCCGATGGGCGTTCTTCTTGTGGATCAGGGCGTAATCCAGGAATTTGAACGGATACAGCAGCAGGGACAGCAGCCAGAACAGCCCATTGGAGGCCACCCGGCCCGCCAAGCCCCCCCCTTCGAACCAGAGCGAAAAATAATAGACGCTCACGGTCAGCAGGGTGACCGTTGGGCCGATGTGAACCCCGCTGTCCTGCACCTGGAAACCATGCTCCCGCACCAGGTCCTGCAGGCCTTCGAGGGTATAACGGCGGAAATCCCGGGGGTCGGCATGGTAGGGCTGCAGGAAGGGAATCTCCACATGGAGGTTGCCGCCGGGACGCAGCACCCGTCGCATTTCACCCAGGACAGCCCGGGGATCGGCCACATGCTCCAGCAGTCCGGTGGCGACGATCAGATCAGCGCAGGCATCGGCGAAGGGCAGCCGGGTCACGTCGGCGGCCACCCGGGTGCCGGGCAGCACCAGGAAATCGACGCCGATCACCCGCGCCCCCAGCCGACGTCCCCCGGCCCCCAGGTCCAGGATGACGGCGCCCGGTCCCTGGCGGGCGACCTCGGCGGCGACCCGGGGTCGCGGTTGCCAGGTGAGGGAAGGAATCAGGGCCCGCAGGCCGGTCTTGATCCAGGGCATGGGATGGGCCTGTGGCGGCATTCAGGGTGGGCGGTTGGCCGAATTTCTTGATTCTACACCAGAAGGAGGCGGTCCCATGAAGGTTGCGCGGTGGCGGTGGGAAAAATTTCTTTTCTCGGGAACCCCCGGGCGGATGATGGTATGCTTGGCGCTGCCAGAAGCCATGGAACTTTGATGGATGGGGGAGGCCTCCCTCCACCCTCCACCGATGAAAGCCGCTCCGCGACTTTCACGGTCACTTTGATGGATGGGGGAGGCCTCCCTCCACCCTCCACCGATGAAAGCCGCTCCGCGGCTTTCATCGGTAAAATGATCGACATGCCGGCGAGGGGGATCGCCGCTCCGGTCGGACAAGGGGTAGGCAGTCGCATGCCGTCTGATTCATGATCCGCATCTTCAAACATTATATTTCCCGCTGGTCCCTGCTGCTGTTCACCATGGAGTCGGCCGGGTTTCTCAGTGCGGTCTATGCCGGGGTGAGCATCCGTTTCCTGGAGCAGACCCATCCCGACGAGCTGCATTCGGAGGTTCTGCTGCCGCGGGCGCTGTTTTTTGCCGCGGTCATGGTGATCAGCATGACCGCTACCGGCCGTTACCAGCGGCTGATGGACGATGGTCTTTCCGGGGAGCTGCTCAACGTCGCCCTGAGCTTTCTGATTGGCCTGGTGGCCATGAGCATGCTGTTCTATGTCTTTCCGGACCTGTTCATCGGCCGGGGGGCGTTCGGGTTTTCCCTGCTGTTCGCCTATGGCATCGTGGTCACTGTGCGTTGGCTCTTTGCCCGTTTCATCCTGGACCGCAACCTGTTGCGGCGGCGGGTGCTGGTCCTCGGGACGGGAGAAGGAGCCCGACTGATCGACGACTGGTTGAAGAAGGAGCATCCGGACATCACCCTGGTGGGCTACTGGCCGGTGAACCATGTGCCCCGGCTGGTGCCCGAGGCAGCGATCCTCGAGGCGGGCGCCACCACCACCCTGCCCGGACTGGTGGAAGCGCAATCCGTCAACGAGATCGTGGTGACGGTGGAAGGGGAGATGGACGAAAACACCGCCAGCCGTCTGCTGGACTGCCGGGTCCTGGGGACGCGCATCCTGGACCTCACCAGCTTCTTCGAACAGGAACAGCGGATCATCCACATGGACACCCTGAGCCCCCGCTGGTGGGTTCTCCAGTCCGAAGGGTTGACCCAGGGTACCCTGCGGGCGGTGAGCAAGCGGGTTTTCGATCTGCTGTTGAGTCTGGTGTTGCTGGTCACCCTGTGGCCGGTGATGCTGGCCGCCGCCCTGGCCATCTGGGTGGAAGGCCGGGGCCGGGAGCCGGTATTCTACCGTCAGGAACGGGTGGGCTTCGGCGGCAAGGTGTTTCACGTTTTCAAGTTCCGCAGCATGCGCACCGATGCCGAACAGGATGGCACCCCCCGCTGGGCCCAACAGCAAGACAGTCGGGTCACCCGGGTGGGCCGCTTCATCCGCTACAACCGCATCGACGAGCTGCCCCAGTTTCTCAACGTCTTCAACGGCGAGATGAGCCTGGTGGGCCCCCGTCCGGAACGTCCGGAATTCGTGGCGATCCTGGAACAGCGCATCCCCTATTTCCGGGAGCGCCTGCGGGTCAAACCGGGCATCACCGGCTGGGCCCAGATCCGCTACGGATACGGCGCCTCCGAGGAGGACGCGGTGGAAAAGCTGAAGTACGATCTGTACTACGTCAAAAATCACAATTTTTTTCTGGATCTTTTGGTTTTGATTCACTCCGTTGAGGTTGTACTTTTTGGCCAGCGAGTCAGCGGTCCCCGGGTCCGGTGACAGCGGTCCCCGCGGCGGGCTTTCCGGGGAGACAGGTGGCGAAGGGGGCTATACTTCCATGGCCGGAGGGTATATTTTTCGATACAGTCGAGGCCCTGTTCCGGTCACGCAACCCTGCTGGTCCGCAGTCCGCCACACGATCCATCATTGGTGAAGAATGCAGGAATTCGGCATACGCGACATCTATTTCCAGATCTTCACCCACCTGCGGGGAATGTGGCGCCATCGGTGGCACATGATTCTGGTGGCCTGGTTTGTCAGCCTGACCGGTTGGACCGCGGTGTTCTTCATGGAAGACCAGTACGTCTCCCATGCCCGGGTGATGATCGAGGATCCCCAGAACCAGCTGCGCTCCTACCTGAAGGAAATGGAGGTGCGCATCGATGTCACCGTGGAGGCCCGCCAGGTTCTCAACGGGTTGCTGCGCCGCAGCAATCTGGTCAAGGTGATCCAGGGGACCAGTCTGGCCAAGGAGATCCGCAGCGAGGAGGACCTGGAGCGCCATATCGTCGACCTGCGCGCCCAGGTGGCGGTCAATACCCAGGGCAACAACATGTACGTCATCTCCCACCGCCACACCAATCCGCGGGTCACCCAGCAGGTGGTGCAGGGCATGTTGAACATTCTGAACGAAGGTCCCCTGCAGCAGATGACCGAGGACGGGGCCCGGGAGGCCCAGCGCTTTCTGGATGAACAGATCGGCAAATACGAAGCCAAGGTGACCGAAGCCGAAACTCGGATGCAGGTCTTCAAGCGCAAGAACAGCTCGATGCTGATGCTGCCGGGAGAGGAGGGCGGCTATTACCAGCGCCTGAAGAAGCTGCAATCCGACATCGAGGCGGGCAATATCAAGGTGCGTGAATTGCAGGAACGCAAGGATGCCCTGCACCGGCAGATGGACGATATCATCCGGGATCTGTCCCGCCCCGAGCAGGAGGCCACGGCCGCCCCCGCCAAGGACAATTCCTCGATTGCGGCAGGCATCGATCAGGAGATTCGCCAGCTGGAAGGCCAACTGTCCGAGTTGCTGGGCCGGTACTACATGCGCGGTGGCGAGAAGCGCTTCCTCTATACCGAAACCCATGCCGAGGTGGTGGCGCTGCGGCAGTCCATCGCCGTTCTGCAACAGCAGAAGCAGGAGGTCACCAGCCAGTTCCAGGAGGAGCGACCCAAACCGGTTCAACGGGATCCCAAGGATGACCCGGTCTATCGCCAGGCCCTGTTGACCCTGAGCCAGGTGGAGGTGGAATTGGCCTCGACCCGGGCCCGGGTGCAGGAACACGAGGCCGCCTATCAGCAGCTCAAATCCCAGGAGAACACCCTGCCGGCCATCGAGGCGGAGTTGATCCGCCTGGAGCGCAACGTGAAGCACGCCCGGGACAAGATGATGGAGCTGATGCAAACCGAGGGCAAGGCCAGATTCTCCGGCGATGTGGCCGAGGGGCTGAGCAGCAAGGTCAAGTTCAAGATCATCGATCTGCCCAACCTGCCCTATGCCCCGTCGGGCCCCAACCGGCCCCTGTTTCTGACCGTGGTGCTGCTGGGTGGGATGCTGGCGGGTCTGGCCATGGCCCTGTTCCTGTCCGTCATGCGTCCGGTGTTCGACACCCCCAGCTCTCTGAAGAAGGAGCTTGGCCTGCCGGTGTTGGGCACCGTCTCCATGGTGCGAGAAGGGACCGGTCCCGTGTGGCTGGGGTCGGGACTGTTCTTCGGCAGCGTGGCGGGAGGGCTGATGGTCCTCTATGCGATTGTCATGTACTTTCAGATGGAGTAGGCAGCGGTGGCGCGATTGGAACGCATGGACTGACGCAAGGACGAGGAGGGAACGATGCCACAGCCGGACGTGAGACGGAGAACCACCCGGGAGGAGATCCTGCCGGAGTTCGAGCCTGACGAGCTGGAGGACCTGCAACCGATCCAGGAAGAGCCACCCACCACCCGGAGCGCCACGGACAAAGCCCGGATCAAGGCCATCCCAGACATCACCGAGCGCGACGTGCGCAAGAAGGTGACCCTGGATTTCGTGCAGCTCAAATCCAAGGGCATCCTCACGCCGGACGTGGGGCGGGGCACGGTGGCGGAGGAGTTCCGGATCATCAAACGACCCCTGCTGCTCAACGCCATCGGCAAGGGCCTGCGCAAGGTTGCCAACGCCAACATGATCATGGTGACCAGCGCCTTCCCCAAGGAGGGCAAGACCTTCACCGCCATCAATCTGGCCATGAGCCTGGCCGCCGAACGGGACAGCACGGTGCTGCTGGTGGATGGCGATGTGGCGAAACCTTCCGTCAGCCGCATTCTGGGGTTCAAGGCCCAGAAGGGACTGATCGACTACCTGTTGGGCAAGGTGGAAAACTTCGCCGAGGTCCTCATCCGCACCAACATTCCCAAGCTGATGCTGCTGCCCTCGGGACGGCGCCATCACCATGCCACGGAGCTGCTGGCCAGTGACAGCATGCGCCAGTTGCTGGAAAGCCTGGCCAAGAGCGGCCGGGACCGGATCGTAGTGTTCGACTCGCCGCCCCTGCTGGTCACCACCGAGGCCCGGGAGTTGGCTCGGGACATGGGGCAGATCGTCATGGTGGTGGAAGCCGAACGCACGCCCCAGTTCGCCGTCAAGGATGCCTTGAATCAGTTGGAAAACCTGGACATCGTCGGGCTGATTCTCAACAAGACCCAGAATCGCGGCGGGGGCAGCTATTACAGCTATGGCTATGGGGGCTATGGGGGCTATGGGGGCTACGGCGGCTACGGCGGCTATGGGGGCTATGGGGGCTACGGCGGCTACGGGGGGGGCTATGGCGGCTATGGGGGCTACGGTGGCTCGCGCAAGAAGCAGAGCCTGATGAACCGGCTGTTCAAGTCCTGAACCGGTCATCCGCGATTGTTCCCATGAAAATCTCCAGTCCCGTTCTCTGCGTGGTGGGCGCCCGGCCCAATTTCATGAAGATGGCCGCGGTCCTGCCGCCCCTGGGCGCCGTGCCGGATCCCCTGCCCACCCTGTTGATCCATACCGGTCAGCATTACGGCGCCGCCATGAAGGAGACGTTCTTCCAGGAACTGGGCATGCCGGTTCCGGATGAGGACCTGGAGGTGGGCTCGGGGTCCCATGCGGTCCAGACCGCCGAAATCATGCAGCGGTTCGAGCCGGTGCTGGATCGCCGCCAGCCCCGGGCGGTGCTGGTGGTGGGCGATGTCAACTCCACCATTGCCTGCGCCCTGACCGCGGTCAAGAAGGGGATCCCGGTGATCCATGTGGAGGCGGGCCTGCGCAGTTTCGACCGCACCATGCCCGAGGAGATCAACCGCCTGCTCACCGACCAGATCGCCGACCTGCTCTTCGCCACCGAACGGGAGGCGGTGGCGCAACTGCAGCGGGAGGGGATCGCGCCGGAGAAGATCCACTTCGTGGGCAACGTGATGATCGACACCCTGCGGCGCCTGCTGCCCCGGGCCCCTGCCCCGGAGCGGGTGGTTTCCAGGCTGACCGGCGGAGCGCCCTGGTCCATGGACCATGGTTATGGTCTGGTCACCCTGCACCGACCGGCCAATGTGGACCAGCCGGCGGTGTTGGGTTCCCTGCTGGCGACCCTGGGCCGGGCGGCCCGGGAGCTGCCCCTGATCTTTCCCCTCCACCCCCGCACCCGTCAGGCGGTGGCGAAGGCTGGACTGGAGGCGGCGTTGCAGACCCCCGGCCTGCTGGCCACCCCGCCGTTGAGCTACCTGGAGATGCTGGGCTTGCTGCGGAGTGCCCGGGTGGTGCTGACCGATTCCGGCGGGCTCCAGGAGGAGACCACCGCCCTGGGCATTCCCTGTCTGACCTTGCGGGACAACACTGAACGGCCTATCACCGTCATCCAGGGCACCAACACCCTGGTGGGTACCGATCCGAGCCGCATCGCCACGGCCCTGGCCGGGATTCTCGACGGCGGCGGCAAGGACGGCCGGGTGCCCGAGCTGTGGGACGGCCGGGCCGGGGAGCGCATCGCCGCGATTCTCAAGGCGCGGCTGGGGAATGGCCGTGGCTGAAGGCCTGGTCAACGCCCTGACCATCGATGTGGAGGATTTCTTCCAGGTGGCCGCCTTCGAGGCCCATCTGGAGCGCAGCCGCTGGCTCGCCATCGACTCCCGGGTGGAGGCCAACACCGACCGTATTCTGGCTCTGCTGGAGTGCCACCGGACGCGGGCTACGTTTTTCGTCCTGGGCTGGATTGCCTGCCGGCATCCGGGTCTGGTGCGGCGGATCGTGGCCGGCGGACATGAGCTGGCCAGTCACGGTTTCGACCATGTACGGGCCACCCGCCAGGATCCGGTCACCTTTCTGGCCGACGTCACCGCCACCCGGCATTTTCTGGAGGAGGTGGGGCAGGTGCCGGTGGTCGGCTACCGGGCCGCCACCTATTCCATCGGCCGCGACAACCTGTGGGCCCTGGAGCGCCTGCGCCGGGCCGGCTACCTCTACAGCTCCAGCATCTATCCCATCCGCCACGACCTCTACGGCATGCCTGAGGCTCCGCCCACCCCGTTTCGTCCCCATCCCGGTGGGGTGGTGGAGCTGCCGGTGGCCACGGTGACCGTGGGCGGACAGCGGATCCCCTGCGGCGGCGGCGGCTATTTTCGCCTGTTCCCCTATGCCTTCAGCCGCTGGGCGTTGCGTCGGCTGAACCATCGGGAAGGCCGGCCGGCCATTTTCTACTGCCATCCGTGGGAGCTGGACCCCGACCAACCCCGTCTGCCACACATCGGGCTGCGCTCGCGTTTTCGCCACTATCTCAACCTGCACCGCATGGAGGACCGCCTGTCGGCCCTGTTGCGGGATTTTCGCTGGGGTCCCATCGTTCAGGTGTTCCGGGACGTGATCCCGGGAGCCGAGGCGCCCAGGCCATGACCGGGGCCGCTTCCCTCCAGGTGCGCCCGCTGGAGCCGGACCGCGAAGCCCAATGGGATGCCTTCGTGTTCGCACAGGCGGAGGGAACCTTTTTCCATCGCCTGGGCTGGCGGCGGGTGATCGAGCGGGCATTCCACCATCCCTGCCACTACCTGGGAGTCTGGGCCGGCGAAGAGCTGCGGGGGGTGCTGCCCCTGGTCCACCAGCGCAGCCGCCTGTTCGGCAATGCCCTGATCTCCATTCCTTTCGGGGTGTATGGCGGCATTTTGGCCCGCGACCAGGCCGCCTGGCAGGCCCTGGAGGAGGCCGGCAAGGCGCTGGCCCACCGGCTGGCCGTGGACCACCTGGAACTGCGCCATCGGCAGACGCCCCTGCCGCCGGGGTGGCAGGGCAGGGATCTCTATTACACCTTCCGCCAGCCCATGAAAGCGGACCAGGAGGCCAACCTGCAGGCGATTCCCCGCAAACAGCGGGCCGAGGTGCGGCGGGGCCTCCAGGCCGGGCTGACGGGCATGGTGACCGCCGACCCGGAGCGCTGTTATGCCCTGTATGCCGAAAGCGTGCGCAATCTGGGCACGCCGGTCTTCCCCAAGGCGCTGTTCACCACCCTGCAGGAGGTGTTCGGGGCCGATTGCCAGGGGCTGGTCATCACCCACCAGGGCCGGGATGTCAACGGAGTCCTCAGCTTCTATTTCCGGGACGAGGTGCTGCCCTTCTATGGCGGCGGCGTGGCCGCGGCCCGGGGCCTGGGGGCCCATCCGTTCATGTACTGGACCCTGATGGGCCATGCCCTGGCGCGGGGGGCGCGGGTGTTCGATTTCGGACGGTCGAAAAAGGGCACCGGTTCCTTCGACTTCAAGAAGAACTTCGGCTTTACCCCCTCCCTTCTGCCCTACGCCTACCATCTGGTGCGGGCGGAGCGGATGCCGGAGTACAATCCTCTCAACCCCAAATACCGGCTCTTCATCGCCCTCTGGCAGCGGCTGCCCCTGGGACTGACCCGGGTGGTGGGTCCCTGGTTGTCCCGCGGCCTGGGGTGAGGGCCATGGCCGACTGCCTGTTCCTGTCCCACCGCATCCCATACCCCCCGGACAAGGGGGACAAGATCCGCTCTTACCGGCTGTTCCGCCATGTGGCGCAACGGTTTCGCGTTCACTTGGGGACTTTCATCGATGATCCCGCCGACCAGGTTCATGGCGAGACGGTGCGGGCGATGGCCGGGGGCGACTGCCGGATTCTGGAGCTGGATCCCCGCTTGGCCCGGTGGCGCGGGTTAACCGGCCTGCTCACCGGCCAGCCCCTGACCCTGCCCTATCTGTACCGGACGGAGCTGGCCCGTTGGGTTCGGGGGATCCTGGCCCGAGAGGAGGTGCAGCTGGTGGTGGTCTACAGTTCCGGCATGGCGCCCTATGTGCTGGGGCCGATCCGGCAGCGGCGGGTCATGGATTTCGTTGATGCCGACTCCCAGAAATGGGCCCAGTATGCCCGGCGGCAGCGGGGGCCGCTGGCCTGGATCTACCGCCGGGAAGCCACCCGGCTGCTGGCCTTCGAGCAGGAGGTGGTGCGCCAGTTCGACGCCGCCCTGTTCGTCAGCCGGGCCGAGGCCGATCTGTTCTGCAGCCTGGCCCCGGAGCTGGCCGGGCGGGTGGACCATTACGACAATGGGGTGGACGCGGCCTATTTCTCGCCCCTGTTGGACTATCCGGATCCCTATCCCCCCGGCGGGCCGGTGGTGGTGTTCACCGGGGCCATGGATTACTGGCCCAACGTCGAGGCGGTGACCTGGTTCGCCGCGGCGGTGCTGCCCAGAATCCGGGCGGTCCGGCCCGGGGTCCGGTTGGCGGTGGTCGGCAGCCGGCCCGCCCCGGCGGTGACCGCCCTGGTCCGGGATCCGGGTATCCTGGTCACCGGGCGGGTGCCGGACGTGCGTCCCTACCTGGCCCATGCCGCCCTGGCGGTGGCCCCCATGCGGCTGGGGCAGGGCATCCAGAACAAGGTGCTGGAGGCGATGGCCATGGCCAAACCGGTGCTGGCCACCGGCAAGGCGATGGAAGGGGTGCGGCTCTGCCCCGGGCTGGAGCGGTGGGTGGCCGACGATCCGGTTGCCCTGGCGAAACGGGGGCTGGCCCTGCTGGACGATCCCGGCGACGCCGGAACCCTCGGCCGGCGCTGTGTGATCGACCGCTACGATTGGGCAACCAACCTGGCCCGGGTGGACCGCCACTTGGCGGGAGCCCTGGCGTGATTACCCTGGAAGTCGCGGAGCGACTTGCATCGGGGGAGGGTGGAGGGAGGCATCCCCCATCCAGCCAAATTCATGTCGCCCATGTCGTTTATCGGCTGGATGTGGGCGGTCTGGAGACGGTGCTGGCCCACTTGGTGGACCGGCTGCCCCAGGACCGCTACCGTCACACGGTCATCTGCCTGACCCGCTGTACTGGCTTCAGGCACCGCATCCAGCGGGCCGGGGTGGCCTTTCATGCCCTGAACAAACGGGCAGGCCAGGATTGGCGGGTCTGGTGGCGGCTGTTCCGCCTGCTGCGCCGCCTGCGGCCCCAGGTGGTCCATGGCTGCAACATCGCCGCCCTGGAGGCGGCCCTGCCGGCGTTCCTGGCCGGGGTGCCGGTCCGCATCCAGGCCGAACATGGCCGGGACTGGCACGACCTGGACGGGGAAAACCGGACCTACATTCTCCTGCGCCGCCTGTTGAATCCCCTGGTCAGCCGCTTCGTGGCGGTGTCCCGGGACCTGGAACGGTGGCTGGTGCAACGGGTGGCCATCCCGGCCCACAAGGTCTGCTTCATCGGCAACGGGGTGGACCTGACCCGGTTCCGGCCCCGACCGGAGGCGGTGGACGCGGCGCTGCCCTGGCCCGGCTTCCTGCCCCCCGGGGCCTTCCTGATCATCACCGTGGGCCGATTCTGGCCGGTGAAGGATCAGGCCAACCTGTTGCGGGCCTTTGCCCGCCTGCTCCAGAATTCCCGGCCTGGGCAGCCACCCTGCCGTCTGCTGCTGGTGGGTGGTGGCCTGCTGGAGGGGGAGCTGACGGCCCTGGCGGGGGAGCTGCAAGTGAGAGAATCCGTCCGTCTGGCCGGTTACCAGGAGGATGTGCCCGGACTGTTGGCCCGGGCCCACCTGTTCGTGCTGCCGTCCCTGGCCGAAGGGATGCCGTTGACGGTCCTGGAGGCCATGGCGGCGGGCCTGGCGGTGGTGGCCACCCGGGTGGGTGGGGTGCCGGATCTGGTGGTGGAGGGGGAGACCGGGACCCTGGTGCCGCCGGGTGATCCCGATGCCCTGGCGGTGGCCATGGCTGGTTATGTCGCCGATCCGGCCCTGGCCCGCCGGCAGGGGGCTCGGGGTCGGCAGCGGGTGGAGGAGCTGTTTTCCCTGGAGGAGATGGTGGCCCACTACGACCGCCTGTACGACGAACTGGTGCGGGGGGAGACCGGCCGATGAAACGGGGGCGCCATGTGCGGCATCGCCGGCCTGGTTGATCGGCGGGGAGGGCGGCAGCCGGAGCCGGCCCCGCTACTGGCCATGACCACCCGTCTGGCCCACCGGGGGCCGGACGGGCAGGGCCATCGTCTGGAACCGGGGGTGGGGCTGGGCCACCGGCGGCTGGCCATCATCGACCTGGAGGGGGGCGTCCAGCCCCTGGGCAACGAGGATGGCGCCGTGTGGGTGGTCTTCAACGGCGAGATCTACAATTTCCAGAGCCTGACCGCCGAGCTGGAGGCCCTGGGCCACCGCTTCGCCACCCGCAGCGATACGGAAGTGATCGTGCATGCCTGGGAGAGCTGGGGGCCGGACTGCGTGACCCGCCTGCAGGGCATGTTCGCCCTGGCGGTGTGGGATCGCAATCGCCAATCCTTGTTTCTGGCCCGGGACCGGTTGGGCATCAAGCCGCTGTATTACACCCAGACCGGCGACGGCTGGCTGCTGTTCGCCTCGGAGCTGCCGGGGTTGCTGGCCCACCCGGGCTGTCCCCGCAGCCTGGATCCCCTGGGGTTGGAGGATTACCTGGCCTTCGGCTATCTGCCCGATCCCCGCACCATCTACCAGGGGGTCCACAAGCTGGAGCCAGGCCACCGGTTGCTGGTCGAATGGGGACGGCCGCTGCCCGCCCCGGAGCCCTACTGGGATTGGAGTTTTCCTGCCACCCCAGATTCCTGGCCGTCGATGGCCGCCGCCGCCGCCGAGCTGATGGAACGGCTGTCTGCCGCGGTGACTGCCCATCTGGTGGCCGATGTGCCGGTGGGGGCGTTTCTGTCCGGGGGGGTGGATTCCGCCGCGGTGGTGGCGCTGATGAGCCGGGCGGTTGCGGATCCCCGGGCCATCACCGCCTGCACCGTGGCCTTTCGGGAGGCCGCCTTCGACGAGAGCCCCCAGGCCGCCCAGGTGGCCCGACGGTTTGGGGTGACCCACCGGCTGGAGCAGGTCGAAGCCGCGCATTTCGACCTGTTGGAGACCCTGGTGGACCTGTATGGCGAACCCTTTGCCGATTCCTCCGCCCTGCCCACCTGGCTGGTGTGCCGGACGGCCCGGCGGCAGGTCAAGGTGGTGCTGTCCGGCGATGGGGGGGACGAAATCCTGGCCGGTTATCGCCGTTATGCCCTGTTCATGGCCGAACAGCGGGTGCGGGCCTGGCTGCCCCAGGGGGTGCGGGGCCCCCTGTTCGGGACCCTGGGGCGGCTGTATCCCAAGCTGGACTGGGCCCCCCGCTTCCTGCGGGCCAAAAGCACTTTCCAGTCCCTGGCCCGGGAGGCCGTGGAAGGCTGGGCCCATGGTATGGCAGTGCTGGACGAACCCCTGCGCCGCCGCCTCGGCACCCCGGCCCTGGAGCGGGAGCGCCAGGGCTATCGGGCCGTGGAACACCTGCATCGCCACCAGCAGAGGGTGGCGGAGGCTCCGCCGCTGGCGCAATTGCAGTATCTCGATCTCAAGACCTTTCTGGCCGGCCGGGTGCTGGTGAAGGTGGACCGCGCCAGCATGGCCCATGGCCTGGAGGTGCGCGTGCCACTGCTGGACCATCGGTTCGTGGAATGGACCGCCCGTCTGCCCGCGCACTGGAAGCTGCGGGGAGGGGAGGGGAAGGTCATCTTCAAGGAGGGGTTGGCGTCCCTGCTGCCCGCCGACCTGCTGCGCCGACCCAAGCGAGGATTTTCCATCCCCCTGGCGGCCTGGTTGCGGGGGCCGTTGCGGACCAGGGTGGAGCGGTCGCTGCTGAACGGAACGCTGGGGGAGACCGGCTGGCTGGAGCCGCGGGTCATCCGGGAGCTGGTGGAGGCCCATATGAGTGGCCGGCGTGACTGCGCTGCTGCCCTGTGGGCGTTGCTGATGCTGGAAGGGTTTCTGCGCCGCGCCTGAAGAGCCAGAAAACTTCCCCCATCCATCGAGATTACCGGGTGATGGCCAGCCCGCCGTCCTGGATGGCCAGGCTGGAGACCAGGCCCGGCAGGTAATAGTCGATCTTCTGGGTGACGGGGACGGTCTGGCTGGTGGCGTTGGCGCCGGCGAATTCCTGGGTCTGGGCCGGTTGGTTGGCGTAGATCTGGGCGGCCTGGTCCGCGTCCTGGGTGATCCGGGCCAGGGTGTAGTAGGACAGGTTGTTGCCGCCGCCGGTGAAGAAGGTCAGTCCCCCCTGCTGCTGGATGGTCCCGATGTTGTCGTTGTATTCGGTGATCAGGCTGGCCAGGGAGAAGGAGAAGCTGGGGATGAAGGTGGAGGCATGCTGCAGGTCCACGAACGACTCCCCGGGCACGAAGGTGATGGTCTGACCGGTCACCTGGGTGCGCAGGCGGAGTCGGACGTTGGCGGTATAGTCCGTGGCATAGTTCTGGATGGCATTGAACAGGGTCTCGGCATTGGCCTGCACCGTGGCGGGCAGGCGATTGAACAGGGTGTTCAGCAGTCCGATCTCCATGGTGAGGGTGACGGAGTCGGGCGCCTCCAGGGTCAATTCGACCTTGCGCATCACCTGGGTGACATCGGTGGAGGTGAGCTGCTGGGCCACCTTGCCCACCAGCAGGCTGAGGAGTTGCCGTTCGTTGAGGACCACCACGTCACCGAATTTGGCCTTGGCCAGGCTGGCCAGAACCCCCTCGTAGGTGGTGCGGGCTTCATCCCGCAGGGTGGAGGTGGGCACGTCGGCGCCGGTGGGACTGAAATCATCCATCACCGTGATGGTGAAGGTCTTGGTGGTAGTGGCGTAGCCGCCGGAGGTGGCCCGGATGGTGACCTCATGGGTGGCTCCGCCGGCCAGCAGGGCGCTGTTGGCCACCATCAGCTGGTTGTCGCTCACGGAAAAGGGATTGACGCCGGTGGTGGAGGCGACCAGCGTGTAGACCACGGTGGTGCTGGCCGGCAAGCTGGTGGCGGAGAAGGTTCCGATGACCGACCCGTCCAGGGCCCGCTCGGACACGCTGCTGTTGTCCAGGGAGAACGTGATGGGATCCTTGGGCGTGCTGGTGCCGCTGGAGGTCCCGGAGCTGCCGGAGGTGGTACCAGAGGAGGTGCCGCCGCCGGTATCGGTGATGGCTTGGCCAAGGGCTTGACTGCCCGCAATGGTGGCGGCCGGCTGTGCGCCAGTCGCCTGGGATGTCGTTTCCTCTTGAGCCTGGGTCGCTGCGGTGTCCTTCACGTCATCCGGCGTGGCGGCCGCAGTGGTGGCGTCGACCGTTTCTTCCGGCGGGGTGGTGCTGTCCTCGAATTCCGGTTTCGGGTCATCGATTGCCTCGGGCGTGGGTCGATCGGCATCAACGGTTTCCGGGGTCGGGGCGCCTTCTCCGGCCAGGCCGGCGGCATTGTCGCCGGTGAGCGGACCATCCAGATCGTTTTCCGGGGCGATCTGGGTCGTGGATGCAGTCGCCGGTGTGGTCTCCCCGGTGGCGGCCGCGGCGGCTTGGCCCGCTGCGGCACTGTCCCCCAGGATCGATTCGGGCTGCGGTCTCTGGCTCTGGGGGGGTTCCGGCGCCACCGGGGGGGTGATCCGCTCCACCGCCGTGCTGAGCAGGTCGGCGACGGCGGCGCTGGGGTTGGCGACCGCGGCCTCCTGGACCTGGGTGGCCACTTCCTGGGTCACTTCCTCGATCAGCGCGGTCTCCTGGGCTTCGGGAATGGATTCCGACAGGGCGACATCCAGGTCGGAGGCGGCTTCCAGGCTCTGCTCCACCGCCTGTTGGGTCGCTTCCCATTCCGCCTTTTCGACCATCTTCTGAACGGTTTCCGGGCTGAGCATCTGCTTGGCCTGGCCGAGATTCTTCGCCAGACCCTGGTCGACCAGCTTTTGGGCGAGCTGATTTTCCAGCTTGTTGGCCGCGCTGGGGCTGAGCTTCTTGGGGACGGCGGTGGCCATCACCACGGCGGCTGCCTCCTGGGCCGGGGTGGGGTGGGGTTGGGAGGTGGTGCCACTGGCGTCCACACTGACCTTGCTGCCGGCCGGGATATCCCGGGGAGTGGATTCGTTGTTGCCCTGGGCGGTGACCACCCCTTCGAGGCTGTAGATGTTGGATGGGTTGGCGGCAGCCTTGGTGCCCCGGATGCCCATGGTGGCGGTGGGGGTATGGACCTTGAAGGGCCGATCCTTGAGCTTGCCCAACCCGCCGGAAGTGAAACGCAGGAATCCCTTGGACAGGTTCAACAGACCGGAACTGGCCGGGTTGTCCCGGGCATAGTCGTATTTTTCGACCAGGAATTCGGTATCCTCGCCCAGGGCGATGATGGCATTGTCCAGCATCTTGAGGACCAGACGGGCCTTTTGTCCGGTGAGGATGCGGTCTTCCGGATAGACGATATCACCCATCGCCAGGGGGCGGCTGTTGCCGCGAAAGGCGGCATTGACCTGACCCCGGACTCCGGTAACCTGACCGGCCGGATTGCGGCCCTGGGCATGATCAATGGCGGGCTTGCCGGGCAAACCCGGACGGCCGGGGGTGGTGGCATCGGCGGCCGGCTGGACCGCTTTGTCCTGTTGGGCAGCAGCAGGGGCTCCCGGGGTGGTTGGTCCCTTGGGACCGGGCGTCTCGCCCCGGAACAGCAAGACTCCGCCAACCACAACGACCACGATAGTGGCCGCGATGGCAATCAACCATTTGGGTTGCAGGCCGATCTTCATGGCATCCACACAGCCTTGTCCGGAAGTCCCAGCCCGGAGATCAGTGACGGATGAAAAGAGGAATTTCCCACTCTGGCATCATACCCATCCGTAGCGAAAAAACCCAATAAATTCTCTGCAGAGCCTGCCGCGCCCTGGGCGCGGCAGGCTTGCTCTCAGTGGGTGGTCACCCGGGCTTTGTCATGGCCGGTCTGGCTGACGATGATGGCCCGGGCCTTTTCGGCCTCTTCGGCGGAAGGGAAGGGACCGGAGCGGACCCGCTGGTAGGTTTTTCCGCCCACCTCGGCGGTCTCCCGGGAGGCGGGCAGACCGGCGCCGGCGATCTGGTCATAGATGGTGTCCGCGTTGGACTTTTCCAGATAGGAGCCGAGATCCACATAGAAGTCACCCGGGCCTGGGTTGGGCGCGGTGGCGGCGCCCTGGGCCGCCGGGGCGGCTGCGGGCGGTGCGTCGGCCGGTGGAGCCATCGCGGCGGCCGGGGGTGGCGCAGCGGCCGAATCCTCCGGGGCGGATTGCAGCGCCGACGGATCCGGGGCCAGCGGCGCCGGTGGCGGGGCGAGCTGGAGACCGCCGCCACCCGACGAGGGACGGGTGAAATCCAGGTAGTTGCCGGAGCCCTGACCGCCCATCGGCGACCCCGACCCCAGGTCGAGGCCGGTGGACTGCGCGGGCGGCGCGGGTGGCGGCATGGTGGGCGAGGTGTGATGCACGATGGGCGCGGACATGTTCCTGTCGGCCAGGTATCTCGACTTGGGCTTGCCGTGGGTCATGACGATGGGCCGCAGGAAGATCACCAACTCGGTCTTGGTCACCTGATCGTCTTCATACTTGAACAGCTTGCCCAGGAACGGCAGATTCTGCAAAACCGGGATGCCGGAGCTGGCCTTGTCCTGCTTGTCCTGCATCAGGCCGCCCATCACCGCCACCTGTCCGCTGTGGACGCGCAACATGGACTCCATCTCCCGCACCCGGATTTCCGGGATGGGGTTGGTGGCGCCCACGCCGGTGATCAGGTTGCCTTCCACCAGGCCGGGGTTGGGGTCGTTGACCCAGCGGCTGATGCTGGAGATGGTGGGCCGCACGTTCATGCTCACCACATCCTCGCCGTTGATCTGGGGGGTGACGCTCATCACCAGACCCACCGGCACGGTGTGGATCTTGGTGTTGTAGAGGGGCGAGTTGTTGGTGGAATTGTTGCTGTTGTTGCTGACGCTGGAGGCCTGGGCTTCCAGGGTGAAGAAGATCTTGTTCTCCACCACCTTGAGGATGGCGGTCTGATTGTTCAGCGCCATGATCTTGGGGCTGGACAGCACCTTCACGTTGCCGAACTGACCCAGGGCCCGCACCGTGGCCTGGACCGTGGACGTGGAGCCGTTGGCGTTGTTCCAGGTCTTGGAAATGGGCAGCGAGAAGAACGGCAGGCTGCCGAAGGCAATCGGCCGCTGACTGGATTGCTCGGCCATGTTGATGGTGTTCTGCACCAGATGCCCGGAGGCCTTGATCACGCTGGCGGTGCCCGCGGTCAGGTTCACCCAGTCCACGCCGGCCTGATGACGGTCGCTCAACTCGACTTCCACCACGGTCGATTCGATCAGCACCTGACGGTGGACGTTTTCCAGCACGGAATCCAGCAGGGCCTGCACCTGGCGATGCTGATCGGCGGTGCCGAAAATGGAAATGACCCCCGCCTCCCGGTTGATGGAAATGATGGAAGACCGGGAGCCATTGCCATCGGTACCGGCGGGAACGCCGGGCATGCCGCCGGTCCCGGGAGCCCCGCCCAGCATGCCGGCCATGCCACCGACGGGCGGCATGCCGGTTCCCGCCATGGCGCCGGGCATGCCGGCGGGCGGCATTCCTCTGCCGGAATTGTCACCCTGGCTGAGGATCAGGGTCAGGTTGCGTGTCAACGAATCCCAGAACTGGTTGGAGGACTTGTTGTTGAGCTTGGTATCCGACTGGTTGTGTTCGGTCTCCGCCAGGGGGTTGGCATCGGTGCCCTTGGCGCCCGTGGATAACTGGGTGGAGATGTTCAGGGAACTCTCGGTGGAGCGCTCCATGTTGACATAGTCGACCTGATAGATCTTCATGTACGCCCGGTCCGGGACGACGGTGATGTTGCCGTCCCGGATTTCATAGCGCAGGTCCACTTGTCTGGCCACCCGGTCCAGGATTTGGGGCAGGGTCTGGTCCACCGCGCTCAGGGTGACCCGTCCCTCAATGCCGGGATAGATGTCGATGTTGAGCTTGGCATCCGAGGCCAGGGCGAACAGCAGATCCCGGACCGGCATGTTGGTGACACTGACGCTGTAGACTTCCCCGCCCCCATCCCCCGGTCCTTCGACCTGGATGTCCTGGGCCGAAGGCGGCAGGCTGATCGGCGAGGCGGCCATGGGCGGTGGAAAGGTGGGCCGCAGCAGATGGCCTTTCGAGGGGTCGATATCCGATTTGTGGGAGCAGGCCGCTCCCAGCAGGCTTCCCCCCAGCAGGACCAGCCCCAGCCAGGTCCGCCCCGGCCGTTTGGCGGGTCGGGCCTGGAGGTCAGTAAGGGTTTGAGGCCTTTTCATGATCATCTACCTTGCCGTCAATGGGTTGACCGGTCCGGAATGGTGCAATTCCGGATAACCGCTTGATCTCAGCCATTAATAGCGCCGGCCCGCAAGGGTCGGGAGGACACCCGGAACCGCCTTCTGTCAATGGTCTATGAGGCAGCCATGCAATCTTCGGACCGAAGATGGCTGTTCGGTCGGCAGGCCGGTCAGGACACCGGGGGAGGGGAATGCGCGGGCTGGAGCAGGTCCGAAGGGGCAGGAGAAACCTCTCTGGCCCAGGGGCCCGGCGGGATCGGCACGGACAGGGCCAGATCCAGGTCCGCCATGAACCGGGTCCGGGGCACTTCCCGGGCACCGAAACGGGCCAGGTGGTGGGTATTCATCTGGCAGTCCACCAGGGAGAAGCCCCGCTGCCTCAGGTGTTCCATCAGGACCGCGAAAGCGCATTTGGAGGCCTCCGGTTCCAGATGAAACATGGATTCGCCGAAGAAACAGCCGCCGATGGCCACCCCATAGACCCCGCCGACCAACATCCCGGGACGGGTGACGCTCCAGGCCTCGGCGGAATGGGCGTGGCCCAGACGATGGAGGTCGCCATAGGCGGCTTCCATCTCCGAGGTGATCCAGGTGCCGGTCTCCCGGCGCACGGCGGCGCAGCCGGCGATCACCCGGGGAAAGGCCCGGTCCAGGGTGACGTGAAACCGGCCCTGACGCAGGGTCTTGCGCAGGCTGCGGGGGATGTGCAGCCATTCCGGCTTGAGAACCATGCGGGGGTGGGGGCTCCACCACAGCAGGGGTTCCCCCGGGGAATACCAGGGGAAAATGCCGTTGCGGTAGGCGGCCAGCAGCCGCCGCGGGGTCAGATCCCCCCCCACCGCCAACAGGCCATTGGGTTCGGCGAAGGCGACGGGTGGAAAGAGAGGTTCTTCAGGCAGGCGGAAGACCGGCATCCCCGTATCGTCCACTCAATGGGCTTCGGCCCAGTTGGTTCCCTGCCCCACGTCCACCGTCAGGGGCACCGCCAGAGGCATCACGTCTTCCATGGTGCGGCGGATCAGGGGGATCACCGTCTCCCGTTCCTCCTCGGGGGCCTCCAGGACCAGTTCGTCATGGACCTGGAGGAGCATGCGGGTCCGCAGGCCAAAATCCTTCAGGGATCGATGCAGGACCACCATGGCCCGCTTGATCAGGTCGGCGGCCGAGCCCTGGATGGGCGCGTTGATGGCGGTGCGCTCGGCCAGCTCCCGCAGGGTGCGGTTGCTGCTGTCGATGTCCCGGATCGGGCAGCGTCGGCCGCCGATGGTCTCCACATAGCCGTTGGCGCGGGCCTGGCGGATGGTGCGCTGCATGAATTCCTTTACCCCGGCATAACGGCGGAAGTAGAGATCCATGTAGGCCCGGGCCTCCGGATTGGAAATTCCCAGCCGTTTGGCCAGGCCGAAGGGGCTCATGCCGTAGATCAGGCCGAAATTGATGGTCTTGGCCATGCGCCGCTGCTCGGGGGTCACGGCGTCCGGCCGGGTGCCGAACAGCTCGATGGCGGTGGCGGTATGGATGTCCCCGCCCTGGGCAAAGGCCTCCCGCAGCCGGGGCACCTCGCCCAGGTGGGCCAGCAGCCGCAGTTCGATCTGGCTGTAGTCCGCGGCAATCAGCACCCAGCCGGGGGGGGCGATGAAGGCGGCGCGGATGGCCCGCCCCTCCTCGGAGCGGATGGGGATGTTCTGCAGGTTGGGGTCCGACGACGAGAGCCGGCCGGTGAGGGTGACCGCCTGATTGTAGCTGGTATGCACCCGCCCGGTGGCCGGGTTGATCAGCCCGATGAGGGCGTCGGTGTAGGTGGATTGCAGCTTGGTCAGGGTGCGGTATTCCAGCACCCGGGCCGGCAGCGCGTGCCCCTGGTCCGCCAGGCGGGTGAGGACCGACAGGTCGGTGGAAAAACCGGTCTTGGTGCGTTTGCCGCCCTTGAGTCCCAGCCTGTCGGCGCTGAACAGAATCTCCCCCAGTTGCTGGGTGGAGTTGACGTTGAACATCTCGCCGGCCAGTTCATGAATGGTCTTGACCAGGACCTCCCGCCGCTGGCTGAAGAGCCCCGACAGGTGTTCCAGCACCCTCCGGTCGACCAGGGCGCCGGCCAGTTCCATCTCTCCCAGCACCGGGATCAGGGGCAGCTCCAGCTCGCGGCACAGCCGGGCCACCCCCGGCAGGGCGACCAGTTGAGGCTCCAGCCGTTCCGCCGCCTGCCAGGCCACCTCGGCGTCCTCGCAGGCATAGGGGGCGGCCTGGTCCAGGGGCACATGGTCGAAGGTGACCGCCTTCTGGCCCCGCCCCGCGACTTCCTTGAAGGAAATGGTGGTGCGCCCCAGCAGGTCCAGGGCAATGGCGTCCAGATTGTGCCGCCGGGTCGGACCGAAGATCAGGTGGGATAGGAGCATGGCATCCCGGGAGATGCCCCGCAGGACGATGCCATGGTTGCGGAACACCACATACTCGTATTTGATGTTCTGCCCGGTCTTGGCCACCTCCGGGTCTTCCAGAATCGGCTTGAGGGCCGCCAGAACCAGGTCCCGATCCAACTGGCCGTCCGGGGCCGCCGCCGGCTGGTGGGCCACGGGCAGGTACCAGGCTTGGTGGGCCCGCCAGGCAAAGGACAGCCCCACCAGTCGCGCCTGGACCGGGTCGATGCTGGTGGTTTCCGAATCGACGGAAAAGGCCTTCTGGGCCTGCAATTCGCTCAGGAAGGCCTGGAACGCTGCCGGGGTGGTGACGGTCCGGTAATCGTTCGCCACCGCCGCGAGCTCGGGTGACTGGGTGGTGGTTGCGACCGCCGGCCGAGACCGCAGCTCCTGGAGCAGGGAGTGGAACTCCATGGCGGTATAGAGGCGTTCCAACTGCTGCGGGTCCGGGGCCCGGCGTTGCAGGTCGGCCACCGTCAGGGGCAGTTCGACCGTGGTGTCCAGGGTGGCCAGGCGGCGTGACAGCCGCGCCTGGTCGGCGAAGGCCTCCAGGTTCGCGCGGCGTTTGGGCTGGTGGATGGCGGCGGTGTTGGCCAGCAGATGGTCCAGACTGCCGAACTCCCGGATCAACTGGGCGGCGATTTTGGGGCCGATCTGGGGGACGCCGGGTATGTTGTCCGAATTGTCGCCGCACAATCCCATCACGTCGGTGACCAGGGCTGGCGGCACGCCCCAGAACTCCTCGACCTGGGGGGAATCGATCCACCGCTCCTTGGCGGTGTCCAGGATGCGGATGCCGGTGCCGACCATCTGCATCAGGTCCTTGTCGCCGGTGACGATGGTCACCGACCAGCCCGCCTCCCGCCCCTGGCGGGCCAGGGTGGCCAAAATGTCGTCGGCCTCGAAGCCCGGTTGTTCCAGAATGGGGATGTTCCAGGCCGCCACCGCCTCCCGGATGATCGGCACTTGCACCCGCAATTCATCGGGCATGGGCTTGCGGGTGGCCTTGTACTGGTCGTACAACCCATGGCGAAACGTGGGCCCCTTGGCGTCGAACACCATGGCTACGGAGTCTGGCGCTTCTTCTTCCACCACCTTGCGGACCATCTTGATGAAGCCGAAGATGGCATTGGTCGGAAACCCGTCCCGGCGGGCCAGGTTCTTCACGCCATAGAAGGCCCGGTAGAGGTAACCCGAACCATCGATCAGGAACAGACGTTGCTCGGACATGACCGCATCATACCCTTCTGTGTTTTCAGGAACCACCCCATCTCGCAGCGGCAGCTGCGGCACGCGGTTCCGGCTGTTCTGGGGCTGTGGCCACTGCTGGCCGTCGCCGCGCCGCCGGAGCGGTTCACGCCGCCGGCCCGGGGCGATCTGATCACGGTACTCCGGGAGGACATGGACCCCGCCCTGCCCGGACCGGAAACCGAGATCTCGCTCTACGAGGACGGCTCCGGCAATCGGGTGCGGGAGTTCCGGATCAACGGCGCCCTGTTCCAGATTCAGGGGCTGCCGGTGGGTGCTGCGCCCTATTATCTGGTGGACCAGGACGGCGATGGCCAATTCGAGACCCGGCTGGAGGACACCGGGGCCGTGCTGGTGCTGCCCACCTGGGTGCTGTTCCGGGGGCGGCCTTGACTGTCCCGGGTCACGGCCCCCACCCGGCGCGTTCCGCTTACGGGATCCTCTCGGGTTATTATTTCTTTCACTTTGCCATGCTGGGGGTGTGGATTCCCTACTGGCCCCTCTACCTGAAGAGCCTGAATCTCGATGCCGCCGCCATCGGCCTGTTGATGGCCCTGGGCATGTGGGTGCGGGTGGCATTCCTGCCGCTGTGGGGTCGGTTGGCCGATCGGGGGGTGCGCAACCGGGTGGCGGCCTTCACCGCCTGGGCCTCGGTGATTGGATTCCTGTCCTACTATCCGGCCAGGGAATTCATCGCCCTGGTGGCCGCGACCGTCTTGTTCTCCCTGTTCCATGCCGGTCCCCTGGCCCTGGTGGAGGCCACCACCATGGAGACGGTGGTGCGGTCCGACGGCGATTACGGCCGCATCCGGCTGTGGGGCTCCCTGGGGTTTCTGCTGTTCGCCTCCGGCCTGGGGATGGCCCTGGACCGCTGGGGCCTGATCCTGGTGTTCTGGTCCGCCCTGACCCTGTTGGCCGGCAGCGCCCTGTTGACCCTGCGCCTGCCATCCACCCAGGATCACTCCCTGCCCGGGCGGGGCGGGGAACGGTTTCCCTGGCACCACCCCGGGTTGCGCTGGTTCTTTCTGTCCTGCGCGCTGATGCAGTTTTCCCACGGGGCCTACTATGGATTCATGTCGATCCACCTGGAACAGAACGGCTTCAGCCGCACCGCCATCGGCGCCCTGTGGGCCGTGGGGGTGGTGGCCGAGGTGCTGGTCATGATCCAGAGCCGCTCCTGGCTGCGACGGTTCAATCTTTCCGCCGTGCTGGCGGTCTCCCTGGCGCTGGCGGCCCTGCGTTGGGGCATCTACAGCGCCACTCTTTGGCTGCCCCTGTTGATTTTTGGCCAGATGCTCCACGCCTTCACCTTCGGTACGTTCCACATCGCCGGGGTGCGCCGCACCTTCGAGGCGGTGCCGGAACGGGACCGGGCCTCCGGACAGGCCTGGTATGCCGCCCTGTCCTTCGGGGTGGGTGGGGGCATCGGCCTGCTGGCGGCTGGACGCATCCAGGACGCCTGGGGCGCCCAGCTCCTCTTCCAATGCATGGCCCTGGCGGCCCTGGCAGGGTTGGTGGCCAGCCTGATTTCCAGCCGACATTTCGGTGTCACAACCGAGCCGGTCGCCGCGGGAGCCGGACATGGTTGACGCCACCCGGACACCCGCGCCAGTCATGGTGACCCTGCCCCGCCGGCATCTGCGGACCATGATCCGCCTGGTCCGGGATCTGGACGATCTGCTGGCGGTGCCCGGCTATCTGGCCCAGGTGGAAGAAGCGCTGCCCGCCGTGGCCCGCTTTCATCCCGGCCATGCCGCGGTGATGATGGGTTACGACTTTCATTTGACTCCCGAGGGTCCCAGGCTCATCGAGGTGAATACCAACGCCGGCGGCGGTCTGCTGGCCTACCAGGCCCATTATCCCGATTTCCGGGCCGATCCGGAGCAGCTGCCCCTGGGTTTGCTGTTGGGCGACCGACCCCTGCTGCATCTGCTGGACTCCTTCAGCCAGGAGATGGGACTGTGGACCAGCGGTCCGGCCCGCCTGCCGCGGCGTCTGGTGATCATGGATGCCGAGCCAACGCAGCAGTTCCTCTACCCCGAAACCAGGATGATGGCCGGGCTGTTCCGCCACCTGGGCGTGGCGACCGATCTGGTGGATCCAGGGGAGCTGGACGCCTCGGAACAGGGCGTGTGGTATCATGGCGCGCCGGTGGAGATGATCTACAACCGCCACTGTGATTTCTACCTGGAAGAGCCGGCTCTGGCCGGGGTGCGGGCCGCCTACCTGGCGGGACGGGTCTGCTTGTCCCCCAATCCCCGCGCCTATGGCCTGCTGGCGGACAAACGCCGCATGATCCTCTGGTGCCGCCCCGACCTGCTCACCGAACTGGGGGTGCCGGAGGCCACCGCCCGGCGCATCGGCGCGGTGGTACCGTCCACCCGGCTGCTGGCGGACTTGAACCCGGAAGCGGCCTGGGCCATTCGCCGGGAGTCGGTCTTCAAGCCGGTGACCGAGTCGGGCAGCCGGGGGGTGTTGCTGGGAGAGAAGATTTCCCGCAAACGCTTTGGCGAGATGGATCCAGCCCGCACCCTGGTCCAGGAACGGGTGCCCCCGTCCCTGACCGTCCTGGGCGGAGCAGAGACCCCCATGAAGACCGATTATCGGTTGTTCGTCTACCGGCAGCGGATCCTGGCCGCCGCGGCCCGGGTCTATCGGGGGCAGGTGACCAATTTTCGCGAGCCGGGCAGCGGATATGCTCCCCTGATGGTGACCGGACAGTGAGGGCGGCGAACATCCCCTGACCAGGGTGCATGAACACCTCTTGAACTGTGGTTGCCAAATCGGTCAGATTGGTGGCAGCGGAGGAGAGTGAGATTGAGCGACCGAATGGGAACCTGTAACTTTGATGGATGGGGGAAGCCTCCCGCCACCCTCCACCGATGGAAGTCGCAACGCGACTTCCACGGTAAGGCATGGCTGGTGGCGATCCTGACCTGGATGAGCGGCTGTGGGTCGGCATGGGCCCTGGGGGAGGAGGACACCGCCCTGTGGATCCGGGGGTCCGAAACCCTGAAGCCGGTGTTGGAGGCCTGGGTCAAGCCCTTCCACGAACGTCATCCCGACATCGGCCTGCATATTCAGGGGGGGGGCTCGGTCAAGGGGATTGCGGCCCTGATCAACGGCCATGGCCATGTCGCCGCCACCTCCCGCACCATGCAGGAGTGGGAAGCCCAATTGGCGGTGGCCAGCGGCTTTGCCAAGCCCCAGGGTCAGGTGGTGGGATGGGATGCGGTGGCGGTGATCGTTCACCGGGACAATGGCATCCAGGCCCTGGATCTGGATCAGTTGGCCGGCATCTACCGAAAACACCGGCGCATCGCCCGCTGGACCGCCCTGGACAATCCCCTGCCCGGCTGCATGGCGCAACAGATCCATCCGCTGAGCCGCACCACCAAGGCGGGGATTTATGGCATCTTCCGCGCCCGGCTGTTCGGCGCGCATCTCGCAGACATGTCCCGACGCCTGACTTTCACCCGGGATGATCCGGGCCTGGTGAACCGGGTGGCGGAGGATCCTTGCGCCATCGGTTATGTTTCCCTGTCCTCCCTCACTTCCGGGGTGCGGGCGGTGTGCCTGGCGGAACAATCCGGAGAGGCCTGTATCACCCCCACCCCGGAGCGGATCCGGGACCGTTCCTATCCCTTGATCCATCCCCTGTATCTCTACACCCTGGGCCAACCCCAGGGCGACCTGAAGACTTTCCTGGACTGGACCCTGGATCCCGAGGCCCAGGCCATCCTGGTCGCGCAAGGCTTCGTACCCGCCCATTGACCGTCCCGGCGGGCGATCGCCTGGCCGGGTGTGGTGGGGATATCCCCCAATGAAAAAGGGCGGATTGCATGGCAATCCGCCCTGGATTCGATCTGGACGACTCGCTCACCGATGGAAGGTGGAGGGAGGCCTCCCCCATCCATCAGAAGTTCGAATCATTTACCGATGGAAGTCGCTGCGCGACTTCCATCGGTGGAGGGTGGAGGGAGGCCTCCCCCATCCATCAAAGTTATTGCGCCGGCTTGGCTGCTTCCGCCGCCGGAGGGGCCGCGGGTTCACTGCCGGGAGCGACGGGAGGCAGAATGGCTTCGTTCACGGGAGCGCCGGTGCGCTGCTGCAGCCAGGCGCGCTGACGGGCCATGTGGTTCATCATGGCCTGCCGGCTGGCCCACAGATCGTTGTTGACCGCGGAGGTGCTGGTCATCAGATTATTCTGACGGCGCATGACGGCGTTGTTGAGGCTGCCCTGCTGGTAGGCGGTGGTGTTGCTCACCATCGCCTTGCGATGTTCCAGGTTGATGCGCTCCTGTTCGTGGCGGTAGGCCATCAGGGCTTCCTGGAGTTTCAGATTGTTCTCCTGCTGGCGCTGCTGGGTGTTCTGGAGCTGCTGGGCGGCGTTGGTCCAGGCCTGCTGCTGGTTCTGCCAATCCAGCATGCGGGTCTGTTCGGCCATTTCCCGGGCCGACTGACCGGTTTCCCGGTCCCGCTCGGTGGCGGTCTGTCCGAGGGTATGCTGGCGCTGCCAGGCATCGTGGCTGCTCTGGATGCTCTGCCAGTAATTGCCGACCCGGTCCTGGATGCGTTCTTGCAGATCCTGGGGGCTGGTGGGCGGCGTGACCGGGACGGTGGCGGCCTTGTCCTCGGCCATGGCGGCGGCGGAAAAGGTCATGGCCAGGGTCAGGACGGCGGCGGAGAGGATGGAACTGGTTTTGCGTGTCGCGGACATCAATTTTCTCCCGTGATCGGAATCAAACAATATTCACAGAAACCGGACTGGCCATGTGGCCGACTACCAGGGCATGAACCGGTTGATGAAGCTCATGGGCCGGGCCGCGTTGTTCATGTCGTATCCCATGCGGTTCATGGACCCGGTGATGACGCGCATGGCCTGGGACATGATGGCCACGTTGGCGGTCATGGGTCCCAGGGTATCAAGCTTGACGGCCATTTCACTGACCCGCCCGGACATTTCGGTCATGGTGCCGGCCATCTGCTTGACATTGCCGCTCATGCCGGAAACGCTGTCGGTCATGGTATCGATGTTCTCGGCCATGGTCTGCATGTCCACCGACATGGTTTCCATGTTGTCGCTGATATATTCGAGATAATTGGACATCAACTCGATATTGTTGGACAAACTGCCGATGTTGGAAGACAACGAGCCCATGTTGCGCCCCATCTGCGGGTCGATGGAGTGGGACATGATCCGGATGTCCTGGGTGAGGCTGTAGATCAGGAAAAATCCGTACATGGCCAGGATGATGAAGGCGAACAGGGACGGGTAGACCACCAGTTCCCAGCGGCGGGCGCTTTTGTCGAAACTCTTGGCGAACTGGTCCAGCACCATGGCCGAGCAGTTGCCGCACTCCTTGTGGGTGCCGACGGGCGGGATGATGTTGACGCCGCGCTGGGGCATGGGGGAGGACGGGTTTCCGCCACCGTCGGCATCCGCGCCGGGATGTTGAACCGGTCGATCGGTCATGGGCCGTATTCTCCCTCACTTTTTCTTGTTGCCGCTTTTGGCGGGCTGGGCCAGGTCCGGATACAGGGCCTTGGCCAGATTGATGAACTCTTCCGCGGCCTTGCTGGAGGGGGACAGTTCGAAGACAGCCCGGCCCTCGCTGAAGGAACGGCGGTAGATGGTTCTTTGGGAAATACGGGCGTCCAGGATCGCCACCCCGGACAGGGCGGCCAGGGCCTGTTCGGTTTCGTCGGATTCCGTCAATCCCGGGTGGGTATCGGCACGGTTGACGAAGACCAGGGTCTCGGGGCGTTTCTTGCCGGCGACGGTTTCCTCGACGATGTTCAGGAACCGCTGGGTGGACCAGACATCCGCCTGACTGGGCGGCACCGGAATCAACACCCGGTCGGCCATGGCGATGGCCTGCCGCATGGCCCAGAGGTTGGAAGCGCCGACATCCACCAGAACCTCGCCCGCGGAATGTTCCTTGAAGACCTTGCCGGGGTCGCTTTCCGGGCGAAACACGGTGATGGCGGGAGTCACACCCTCTTCCCGGCGCACATCCACCACATCGCTCAGGGTGGCCTGGGGATCCAGATCGAAGGTAACCACCTGCCGCTTCCGCTTGGCCAGCCAAACCGCCAGATTGAAGGTCACGGTGCTTTTGCCGCAACCGCCTTTCAGGTTGCCGATCAGGGTAATCATGGCATGTGGTTCCAACCGGGATGCCGGTAAGGCCGGCGGTTTCCAAACCATGGCACCGGGTCCGGAAACCGGGACTGGCCAGGCTGGATTGGCTCAAACACCCTTCACCCTCCACCGATGCACGTCGCGACACGACGTTCATCGGTCCTATGGAAAGAGGATAGGCAAAACGGGAGGCGGCCGCAACCGCCCCCCCGCATCAATGCCCCGAAGGATCAATTACCGGAGTCGGTTTTGGTTTCTTTCTCCCCGGTGGGAGCCGTCGCTGGAGGAGCGCCGTTGGGTCCACCACCGCCCCAGTAGCCAGGCCCGCCGCCATAGCCATAGGGTCCGCCGCCATAGCCATAGGGGCCACCACCGCCGCCCCAATAGCCAGGCCCGCCACCCCAACCGCCGTAGCCGGGTCCGCCCCAACCGCCGTAGCCAGGCCCGCCACCCCAACCGCCGTAGCCGGGTCCGCCCCAACCGCCGTAGCCGGGTCCGCCCCAGTAGCCGGGACCACCGCCCCACCAGGCCGAAGCTTCATTCGAGGTCACCATGGCTGCACCACCCAAAAGGGTGGCGATGGCCAGCATGCCGAGCGTCTTTTTCATGTTGAAACCCTTTGCGCAGTTGCCGCACGCAGCCGTTGCCGGAAGTGGGTGCGGCACGCGGGTGGGAGACAATTCCCCCAACCATGCCAGTTGGCATTGCAGTCAAGGGGGGCGTGAGCCCCCCCTGCCTGTTTGACTACCAACCCCAGGGACCACCCCAGCCGCCGTAGCCGGGTCCGCCCCAGCCGCCGTAGCCGGGTCCGCCCCAACCGCCGTAGCCGGGATAGCCGTAGCCATTGCCCCAGCCGTTGCCCCAGCCACCCATGCTGAAGCTCAGGTTGCCGTTGCCCCAACCGTTGCCGTTGCCCCAACCGGGTCCCCACCAGGCGGAGGCGTCATTGGTCGCGAGGATGGCGGCTCCACCCAGCAGGGCCGCGATGGCGAGAACACCGAGGGACTTTTTCATTTTCTGTATCTCCGTCGTCATTGCAGATAAAAAGGAGGATGGCACGAATTGCGGTGGTCAACCGTCACCACCAGGGTCCGCCCCAACCGCCGTAGCCGGGTCCGCCCCAGCCGCCATAGCCGGGTCCGCCCCAGCCGCCGTAGCCGGGATAGCCGTAGCCATTGCCATAGCCATTGCCCCAGCCACCCATGTTCATGCTGAAGGTGCCATTGCCCCAACCGTTGCCATTGCCCCAGCCGGGTCCCCACCAGGCATCCGCGGGGGCGGCGAGGGTCATGGCAGTGCCCAGAAGGGCGGCAATGGCCAACAAGCGCGCGGTCTTTTTCATATCGATCTCCTCTGGCTTTCCTTAAAAAAAGGTTGATCTAATAGCTGAAATCAGACTGAGGGCCGTATATCATCCCTTGCGGGAGGCAGCAGAATGGTCTCCTCCCACACCGCCAACCCGGAACAGTCCATGTGGGTTCCGGTGTTCACCAATCCCACCCCTGGGGAACCCAACCCGTTCCCAGCCCCGCGGGGCTGTCGAACAGCGGATCCCGATAATTGCCCCAGGACCCCGACGGGCTCCAGGCGGGCCAGCCCTGGTTTGGAACCCGGTAGGCTGAACCGCCCCACCCATATCCTTCCGCTCCGGCATAGGGACGGCCGGGGGAATCGTAGGCACTCCATCCTCCAGGACCCCAAAGGCCGGGGGAGCTGTCCCAGGGGGTGGGCTCCCAGTATCCCGGCCCGGGCGGAAGCGGTTGCGGGATCCGTGCGGGGCCGGATATCCCTTCGGGGGCCCGGCGGGCCTCGGTACGGGGTCGATTGTCCGGCATTCCTGGAGGCACCTCCGGATTCCCGGGGGGGTGGCCGACTCCGGGGTCGGTGGATTCCATTTCGTCCATGAAGGACTTCATGAAACGTCCGAAGCGTTGGCCCATCTGGGAATCGCCGCTCAAGCCCTGTTTCGCAGCGGCCCGCTGGGCGGCCTCCATGGTTTGTTGCCAAGGCTCCCCCGCCGTCGCATGGCAAGACCAACCGGTCATTGTGACCAAGGTGCCGAGGGAGACGATGTGTCCGAAACGTCGCACGTTCATGCGTGGCTGCTGCCAGGAAACCCTCGTGGCTGGGAAGATCCCCTCCGCCACCGTGCCGAGCCGATGTGACTTGGCGGCATCCATGGTTTGCCCTCCTGCCCTGGAGCCATCCATTTTTTCCAGGTTCAAGCCCTCTTATCACACCTGATGGATTCCGCACAAGGAGACCCATGGTGCTTCGATACCCCTCGCGACAACTCCCTGTCTGGGGTCCGGGTCGCAGGGGTCAACCGCGGACACCGATGGACCGCGAAACCAACGTGGCTGCCGCAGGTATTCACGGGAGGACGTTAAACGCCATTTTGGAGCAGAAGGCACGCTATAACAAGATGTTTAATGTAAAATTCCCCTCACTGGCGGACCGGTATGTTACAAACTGAGGGCCAGGGGCGGGCGATTGTTGTCGTCATGTTACCGATGCAAGTCGCACTGCGACTTGCATCGGTGGAGGGAGGAGGGAGGCTTCCCCCACCCATCGAAATCACGCGGCGGGTCAGGGTGGCGCGGGAGGAGCGCCGGACTCCGGCAGGGTGACCAGGCGATACCCCTCCGGCAGGGTGAAGAGTTGCCGGTCCTGGGGAGCCTCCCGGATGTCGGTCAGCTCCACGAGAGAGCCGTCCGGATAGGCTTCCCGAATGGCAATGCCCAGACGACGGTCGATCCACATCTGGGAATCCCGGGGTTTCTCGCCGGGCGGGATGACCGTCACCACCCAATGTTCGGTGTCACGGCCGCCCACGGTGGTCAGGCCCTTTTTGAGGCAGCGGTAGGAATCATGGGTGCGGCAGGGGCTGTCCGGATGGTCGGGGAGCGGCGGCGGGGTGCTGTCGGCTCCGGGTTGTTCCATGTACTCCTTGCGGGACGGAAACAGGACCAGAGCCTTCGGCGGTTGGCGTTGAAAGATGACATGAATGGCCTCACCGCCCACGGTGGATTCGGTGCGGATGCCCAGGGGTCCCACATACATGTGGCCCTGGGAGTTCTTCTCCCGATCCGAGGGATGGCTGCGGACCACCCGGGCGGAAAAGGCCGGCTGCTGTTGGTCTCCCCGGGCCGGAACGGGCAGGCTGACCGGGATTCCGGCCAGAAGGATCAGGGTGGCGGCGCCAAGCTTCCATGCCCGTTCGAGATTGAATCCCGCGGATGCAGCCATGAACCTTCCTATCTGGACCAATAAGAGGGGGTGCCCCAGAAGGGCTGACCCTCGGACGACCACGAGTCATAACTGTCGGGAGGGCGGTATCCCCAGGGCACTGTGGCGGGATAGCCATTGCCGGGTGGCGGCGGGGCATGCAAGGGTTGTTCCTCAACCTGGCGTCGGCGAAAATAATCGTCGGTGCCCCGTTCGGAGCCGGAGGACGGTGGAGCGGGGGGGTCGAAGTCGGAGTACTGGCCCGGGGGCGGGTTCATGGACCGGAAGCGTTCCTCGGAATACCGCGGGTCGGGACGCGGACGGGAGTCGAAACGGTTGCGGTTGTCTGCTCCGCTGTCCGAGGGCCGCCGCTGGTCTCCGTAATAGGGATTGGGTTGATAGTCGGGCGGCACCTCACCCCAGGGTCGGGTCTGATCGCCGGCAGGGATTTTGCCACTGGGACGGAACGGAGTCCCATAGGAGGGAAGGGCCTGTTCCTGCGGGGTGACTGGCGCTGGCTGACGGGAATAATTGTCGCCATACCAGTTCCACAGATGATCGTTGGTCCCACCATTCTGGGCAAGCAGCAGGGGCAGGACCGGCCCGGGGCCGGCAGCGGGCTCCATGACAGCGGCATGCACCGCGTTTCCGGTCAGGAGCATCCCGAGGAACAGGGCACAATGAAGGTGCATGCAACTGGACAATGCCATCTTGGCTTCCACCAATCCCGAATCCTGCCTGGAATGCGCTGGGCGTTCCAGAACAGTCCTGCGTCAACCTTCCTGGGGGGGGGAGGTTTATATACCTCCCCCGCGTTTCTCGAAGGCCCGAAGCGCGACTGGCGCGCGGCTGGCACGATAACAGCCGGGCCGAAAAGAGGGGCCGGAGCCCATGGCCCCGGCCCGTTGACTCAATACCCGGGCTGCCGATAGCCGGGACCTGTCTGACTGCCCTGGTCCGCCGGAGAACGACCTTGATAGGCAGGGGGGGTGGACCATGGTGGATAGCCGCCACCCATGGGTGGCGACGGCGGCGGCTGGGACTGCCAGTTGCCGCCATTCCACGGGGGGGGCTGAGAGGACGGCTGGGGTCGTCCCCCACCGCCCAGTGGAGGTCCACCGCCATAATTGCCCTGGCTGGGCGGTCCATAGGATCCCATACCGCCCCCCTGATAAGGAACCATCTGCGGCGGGTAGGTGCCGGTGGGCGGTCCGCCACCCTGCTGGGGTGGATAATAGCCACGCCCGGCGCCCTCGGGAGCCTGTTGGGTGGGGGGGCCGCCCCACGCACCGGCGCCGGGATCCGGCATGTTGCCCATGGCGCCGGGATGGGGGGCCGGTCCGTTCCAGGGGGACTGCCGCGTCCATGGCATCTGGGGCATTTGGCCCGGATAGCCCATCGGTCCCTGATAGGGTGGGGCTGCATTGCCATCGGAATAGGGGCCGCGGGGGTCTGGGTAACCTTTTGGAGCGGTGACCCCATCGGTCGGTGCGGGCCTGCCATCGCCGGGTGACTCGGCGCCGGGAGTCCAATCCGATCCCATGCCCGGGGGCGGGTTGTCCCACCGGTAGGGAGAGCCGGAAGGTCCGGAGGGCTGCGGGCCACCGGAACCGCTCCAATGATCGACTGGCGGACGGTCATGGCCCGACATCGGCTCCTGACCGGGCGGTCCGCCGCCGGGTGCGATGCCCTCGGCAGGCGGACCGTAGGATCCGCCGGAGGGGGCGCCGGGTCCGGAAAACCCCTCGCCGGGGCCGCCGGGCGGCATGGGGGTCTGTTCCGGGCCATTGGCTCCGCTGAATCCGGGGTTCCACTCCTGGGGAGAGTTGCCCTCGAAGGCCTGGGCGGAGACTCCCAACCCCAGAGTCAGAACCAGGGCGGTGGCAGTCAGCGCAGGCGATACCGGGATGGGCCATCGGATGGCGGCTGTGATCATGACGGCCCCTTGCCTGACGGGGGTTTGAGACGGATGCCCCGGCGGGGAGCGACGGCTTTGCCGCTGCCTTTGTCCCCTCCAGCCGGGGCCTCGGAGGTGATCTGTTCCGGGAGGTCATCCCGGGTTTCCTCGTCCTGATCCAGGGAGGCGGTCTCTGTCCTGGAATCAGGTTGGGCGGTTTCCAGAACCGGGGCAGGCTCAATGGCCTGATGCACCGCCTCCAGCAATTCCAAGGCGGTTGCGGGAGCCGCCGGTGGCTCGGGAGGCGTGGCCTGACCGGGATCGGAGTCCGGCTGCCGCACCTCTGCCTGGGGTGGCGCTGTCTGTGGCGCTTCCGGCAGGGCGGAACCGGCAGGTGGTTCCGGCTGGGTCACGGATTCGACCGACTGTGCCGGCGAGGGCTCGACCGACTGTGCCGGCGGGAGCTCGGCCGACTGTGCCGCTGGCGCGGGCGGCGAGGCTTCTTCGATCTCCGGGGCGGCGCAGGCACTGTCGCTGCAGGCGTTGTCCCTCGGCATGGCGGGAGCGGCCAGGACACCCGGCGCCACCGGATAGCCCATCTCCTCGGCCTCCTGCCGCGTTGGATAGCGGAAGGCGTTCTTGGCGCTGATGCAGCCCAGGGGAATCACAAGCAGAGTCAGCAGGGTGGAGATCAGCACGCCGAACAGCAGGCTGATGGCCATGCCCATGAAGATGAAGTCGGAGAGGATCACCGACGACCCGGCCACCAGGGCCAGGGCGGTGATGAGAATGGGCCGGGTCCGGGCCTTGCAGGACATGATCACCGCGTCCATCAGGGGCACGCCCTTGAGGACCTCCTGCTGGGAAAAATCCACCAGCAGAATGGAATTGCGCACGATGATCCCGGCCAGGGCGATGAAGCCGATCATGGAAGTGGCGGTGAACTTGGCGTCCAGCAGCCAATGGCCCGGGATGATGCCCATCAGGGTCAGGGGAATGGGGGCCATGATGATGGCCGGCAGGACGAAGTTGCCGAATTCCCACACCACCAACATGTAGATGAGGATCAGGGCCACTCCGAAGGCCATGCCCATGTCCCGGAAGGTTTCGTAGGTGACGGTCCATTCTCCGGTCCACTCGAAGCCGGAGCGGGTGGTGGTTTCCGGCGGCCCCATGTAGTAGCCGGACATCTTCACCCCATCCGGGGTGGTGTAGTTCTCCAGCATCTTTTCCACTTCCATCATGCCATAGATGGGAGCGTCCAGAACCCCTTCCACCTCGCCGGTGACGAATTCCACCGGGCGCAGATCCTTGTGGAAGATGATGGGATCCTGGGGTTCCCGGACAAACCGCCCCAGCTCGCCCAGGGGGATGGTGGTCCCGGTGGTGGACATGACGGGCAGTTCGGCCAGGCTGGTGATCTGGGCGCGCACGTTGAGGGGCACCTGGATGACGATGTAGGTCGGCTCCAGCACCCGACCGCGCTTGATGTCGCCCAGACGCGCCCCGCCCATGGCCATCCCCAGGTTGCGGTTGATGGCATCCACCGAAACGCCCCGCCGCACGGCTTTTTCGGTGTCCACCTCGAACCGCCAGACCTCGAACGGTTCCTGGATGTAGTTGTCCTCATCGACGATGTTGTGGGCATCCTCGAAGAACCGGGTCATCTGTTGGGCCACCTGATGGCGGATCTGGGCCGTGGGGCCGGTCACCTCGGCCACCACCGACTGCAGCACCGGCGGTCCCGGGGGCATTTCCACCACCTCGATCCGGGCGCCGGCCTGTCGGGCGATGGGGGTGAGAATATGGCGGGCCAGAATGGCCAGTTCATGGCTGGTCCGCTCCCGCTCGCTCTTGTGGACCAGCTGCACCTGGATGTCACCCTGCCAGGGCTCGCGCCGCAGATAGTAGTGACGCACCATGCCGTTGAAGTTGAACGGGGAGGCGGTGGCCACATAGGTCTGGAGGGCGATGATCTCCGGAATCTTGTTGCGGAGTTCGTTGGTCAGCTGCTGGACCAGATTGGCGGTCTTGGGCATGGCAGTGCCCTCGGACATGTTGACCACCACGTTGAACTCGGGCTTGTTGTCCAGGGGCATGATCTTCACCGCCACGCTCTGGGTATAGAACATCACCATGCAGAGGAAGAAGATGAAGACCATGCCGAACAGAAAACCGAACCCCTTGGCCTTGGAATGGATCAACTGGGGAATGATCCAGCGGTAGAACCGCTCCATGCGCTCCGCCTGGGCATGCTCCTTTTCCGAATGGATATGCAGGGAGCGCAGGCTGGGCTTGATCAACTGGGTGAGCCAGGGGGTGAAGATGAAGGCGGCGAACAGGGAGAACAGCATGGCCACCGATCCCAGGGCGGGAATCGGTTCCATGTAGGGACCCATCATGCCGCGCACGAAGCCCATGGGCAGCAGGGCGGCGATGACCGTGAAGGTGGCCAGGATGGTGGGGTTGCCAACCTCCCGCACCGCGTCCACGGAGATGATGTGGCAGCAGTTGTCCTCCAGCAGCCAGCGGCGGTAGATGTTTTCCACCACCACGATGGCGTCGTCCACCAGGATGCCGATGGAAAAGATCAGGGCGAACAGGCTCACCCGGTCGATGGTGTACCCCATGATCCAGGCGGCGAACACCGTCATCAGGATCACCACGGGAATCACGATCAGGGTGACCACCGCCGGCCGCAGTCCCAGGAAGAACCACACCAGCACGGTCACCGCCAGGGTAGCGATGCACAGCTTGAAGAGCAGTTCGTTGACCTTTTCGTTGGCGGTCTCGCCATAGTTGCGGGTGACCGCCACATAGACGTTGCTGGGAATCAGACGGCCCTTGAGTTCCTCCACCTTGTCCAGCAGATCGTTGGCCACCGAGACGCCGTTGCTGCCCATCTTCTTGGCGATGGCGATGGTCACCGCCGGGGCGCCGTTGGCCTGGGGGGTGTTGTCCCGATAGGCAGGGCCACTGTAATAGGCGACCATCTGGCTGGTTTCCTCGGGGGCGGATTCCACCTTGGCCACGTCCCCCAGGTAGACCGGCACGCCCTGGTGGGTACTCAACACCAGCCGGCGCAGATCCTGGGCGTTCTGCAGCCATTTGCCGGTATAGACCTTGCGGCCCACGTCGCCGGACTCCACATCGCCGACGCCCTGGACGCTGTTGGCGGTCTTGATGGTCTGGGCGATCTGATCCATGCTGATCTTGAAACCCGAGAGCCGTTCGGGCATCACGTCCACCCGCAACTGCTCGGCCCGGCCACCCACCACGAAACCCTTGCTGGTGTTCTCCACTTCCTTCAGGCGTTGCAGCACGTCCAGGGACAGCACCCGCAGTTCCGAGTCGTTGAGATCGTGGGACCAGAGGGTGAGGGTCACCATCGGCACGTCGTCCACCGCCATGGGCTTGATCAGGGGCGTTTCCACCCCGGGCGGGACCTTGTCCATGTTGGACATGATCTTGTCCCGCAGCTTGACGATGGAGTCCTCCAGGTTCTCGCCCACGTCGAACTCCACGGTCACCATGGCCTCGCCGCGCATGGAGGCGGAGTAGACATGTTTGACGCCGTGGATTTCGCTCATGATCCGTTCCAGGGGATCCGTCACCAGCGTGGCCACCTGCTGGCTGACGGCGCCGGGATAGCGGACGAAAATGTCCACCATGGGCACCGAGATCTGCGGATCCTCCTGGCGCGGGGTCAGCAACAGGCCCATCAACCCCATGGCCAAGCAGGCGAACAGGAACAATGGCGACAAGGGCGAGTGGATGAACGCCTTGGCCATGCCGCCCGCCACTCCCAGATTCTTGTGGGGGGAGTATTGAGCCAGATCGGGATTGGATGGCGTCCCGGGTTGTTTGGGTTGCTCGGACATGGGTCAGAAACCTGTCGATGAGAGCCTGTGACCGCCCCCCCCCCGGCACGCGGGGCCGGGGGGGGGCGGATTCCGGGTGGTATCACTCGGCCTGGGGACGGCCGCCGCCGCTATCGTTGCTGTCGCCGGTCTGGTTGTTGGGGGGCGCGGCCAGGATCCGCTCCCCGGTCTTCAGGCCGGAGAGGACGCTGACGCTGTTGCCGTCGACGAACCCACCCAGACGAACCATGCGCAGCTCCGCTTCGTCCTTGCCGGTGACCACATAGACTCCGGGCAGACTGCCGTTCCAGCGCACCGCCGACTTGGGAATCACCGGCAGGTTTTCCACCGGGGTGGTGATGTCGGGAATGACCACTTCCGCGTACATGCCCGGTCCGCCGGGGGCGTTCTGGGGCAGATCCAGCTTGATGGTCACGGTGTGGCGTTGGGCGTCGGCCATGGGGAAGACCTGGGCGACCTTGGTCTCGATGTGGGTATCCCCCACGTCCAGCTTGGCCGGAATGGACATGCCCTTCTTGATGCCGGGCATCAGGCGTGCGGGCACATCCACCTTGATCTGCAGGTGGACGGTATCGGCGAAGGCCAGCAGGGGCATGCCGGGCTGCACCGTGTCGCCCACTTCCACGGTCTTGCGCACGATCACCCCGTCGAAGGGCGCGATGGAGCGGGCATCCCGGATATGGGCGTCCAATTCCTGGAGCTGGGCCCGGGCTTGTTGGTACTGCCAGCGGGCCTGGTCGATCTGCACCCCCTGGTTGTAGAGCTGGGCCCGGCGATTGACATCGTTGGACCCGCCCTTGAACATGTTTTCCATGGGGCGGGTGAGCGCCTCGTCCATCATGCTGGGCATGCCCATGCCGCTCATGCCCTGGGGCTGGCCGGTGTATTGCTGCCGGACGAACTGCACCCGGGCATTGCGCAGGCCGGCCATGGCGGTCTCCATGCCCGCCAGAATCTGGTTGCGTTTGGCCAGCAGGTCATCATCATCCAGGGCCACCAGCACGTTGCCCTTCTTGACCCAGTCCCCTTCCACCCCGGCCAGATACTCCACCCGGCCTGGCAGTTGGGCGGAAAAGGAGACCTCCCGGAACGGCACCACCGTCCCACCCAGGGTGGTGGTGGCGCCGATGGCCCCCGCCTCGACGGTGACCGTCGGCTGATTGGCCACGGGAATGCCGGCCGCGGCGGCCGGAGCCGCAACGACCAGCCAACCGGCCAGGGCCAGCGGCAACGCCGGCAGTGACGCTTTGCGATAAGACATGGGATCAAACCCTCTCATGCGATGCTGATGCCTCCCTCTCCGACCACCGGTGCGCCGGACCGGGGTCCCAGGACCCCGGTCCGGAACGGATCCTGCCGGGAAGGGCTCAGACCCGACCCATCACCGTGAAGCTCTTGATGAAGGGACCGGCCATGCGCGGGTCCTTGATCATGGCGCCGTAGTCCCCCACCTTGAACTTCAACTGCCGGAAGGTGTAGGCCTTGGCCAGACCGCCCATGCCGATGCCCTTGGCGATCCACTTGTTCCAGTTCTCCTCGGAAGCCCGCAGATCCCAGCTCATGTCCTCGCCGCCGTAGGTCGCTCCCTTGGTGGCCTTGCCCTTGGTCACCACCAGGATCCCCCGGGGCTTGTCCTCGCCGTCGATCCCGTAGGCGATGGTGGAATTGAAGTCGATCTTGGCCAATGCATCGGCCAGCTCCGGCTCCTTGTTCCACTCGGCCATGAATTTTGCCATCCACTCCGCAGAAAAAAGCCCAGCCATGATGATGGTTCTCCCCTTCGTGATGATGATCGGCATGGTAACGAAAACCGCTCCGGCCCGTTGGGGGGCCGGCAGCGCGACGATCGATGTGCGGTGCCCGTTCCAGCCCGATTCTCCATCGATTTTCCCCTTGGGCGGCGGATACGGTTACGGCACCATTTGTCAGTCTAGCTGACCTTTCCAACCCCTTTCCAGGGTTTACGGTCAACCCGGCCGGTCTTTTTTGGCCGGATTGGGCCGGATCTTCCCCACCTGCGCCGTCCATGGTAGCACACCTGCAAATTCAAGTGAAGTCGAATATTAGAACATTCTGAAACTTTAATATAGTTCGGAAAAAGAATTTGCAAATCATATAGATTGATGGCTGCATAACCTCGATGGATGGGGAAGATCTTCCGTCGCCATCGTTCAAGAAAGCCCAGACTCTCCGGACCGGTCAGGCCAGGGCGATGAGGGCCACGCCGGCAGCCATGATGGCTGCGCCCAGCAGGCGGTTGACGATGTCAGGCTCCTTGAGAAACAGCCAACCCCACACCACGCCCAGCACCCCGCCGGTGCGTTTGACAGCGATGACGTAGACCACCAGGGTCTGCTGCACGGCGACCATCTGGCAGAGAATGGCGAAGGCGTTCAACCCGCCCAGCAGAAGCAGCAGGCCCAGGTTGGCGGGAACCTGCCGGAGGTGGCCCCGGGCCATGTACAGGGCGGGAGGGGCCATGAACAGGGCCATCAGGGCAAAGAGTGCGAAGGCGTAATGCAGGGGCGATGAGTTGACCACCGCGATCTTGTCCAGGTTGGCGGTGACCCCCCAGATGGCGGCTACCCCCAGCATGAGCCGGGGGCCGGGCAGGGTCAGCATGGCCAGGAACGGCGCCCAGGGGCCGCCGCCCCGGGGGCCCAGGTTGAGGATGTAGCTGCCGCCCACCACCAGCAGGATGCCGACCAGGCCTCCCGGGGAGGGGGATTCCCCCACCATGATGGGGGAGGTGAGCAGCAACAGCACCGGAGAGAAGGCCAGAATGGGGGTGGTGAGGGACAGATCGGAGCGCCGCACGGCGTGGATGTAGAGAAAGAACGCTACCGTGTTGCACAACGCCCCGCTCACCACCGCCGGCCAGAACTGAGGGCCAAACCGGGGGGGGGGCAGGATCCACAGCAGGGGCAGCAGAAAGGGCAGGGTGAAAACCATCAGGCCCCAGGCGGTCAACCAGGGGTCCAGGCGGCCATGGGCGCGCTTGGCCAGGAGGTCCTTGAAGGATTCGGCGACCGCCGTGGCCAGGGTCAGGGGAAACCACCACATGGGAGGCTTTCTACACGATGATGCGGCGTTTGATCAGCAGGACCGCGATGGGATAGGCCGTCAGCGCGAACAGCAGCAGCGCGCCCAGATGGACCATGACATCCTCCGGGGGCGTGCCGGAACCGAGGGGTCGGATGAGGGCCACCACATGGGTGAGGGGCAGGGCCGCCACCAGCGTCTGGACGCCCTCGGGCAGCGAGGCAACGGGATAGAAGACGCCGCAGAAGAGAAACATGGGGGTGGACACCAAAGTGAAATAGTAGAGGAAAAAATCGTATCCGGGGGATATCGCGGTCACCACCATGCCGATGCCACCGAACACCAGCCCGGCAAGGAACACCACCGGCAGGGCCAGCCAGGCCTGGGGACCGGGAAAGGCCCCCAGCAGGGTACCCACCAGGAAGATGGCCAGTCCGGCGAACAGGGATTTGACTGCGGCCCAGACCACCTCACCCAGGACCACGTCCGCCACCCCCAGGGGAGTGGCCAGCATGGCATGGTAGGTATTCTGCCGGGTCATGCGGGTGAACCCGCCGTAGAGGGCCTCGAAGGTGGCGGTGTTCATGCTGCTGGCCGAGAGAATGCCCGCGGCCACGAACACCAGATAGGGCAGGGAGCCGATGTCACCCACGAAGCGCCCCAGGCCGTAGCCCATGCCGGTGAGATAGAGCAGGGGTTCCCCCAGATTGCCCACCAGGGACGCCGCGGAGGTCTTGCGCCAGACGAGGAAATGCCGGCGCACGATCTGGATGAAGCCGAGGGTGGGGCGGGGCAGGAAGCGCGGCATGGCGATCAATCCCGCAGCTCCCGGCCGGTGAGTTTCAGGAAGACATCCTCCAGATTGGCCGGGCGCATCAGCACGGCCAGATCGGGCCGCCGGCTTAGCCGCTCCATGAGGGGGGCCGCATCGCGGGTGTAGCAGTAGAGGGTGTCGCCCATCCGTTCCTGACGTCCGTCCGGATTGCCCAGGGTGGCCGGATCGGGCGGGTCGCCCTGGCCGGTGATCTCCACCACCTCGGGCTCCACATGGCGGGCGATCAACTCCCGGGGGGTGCCCAGGTCCAGGATGGCGCCATGGTCCATCACCAGCAGCCGGTCGCAGAGCCGGGCCGCCTCGTCCATGTAGTGGGTGGTGAGCAGCAGGGTGACGCCGTCGTCCCGCAGGGTGCGCAGCCGTTGCCAGATCAGGTGGCGGGCCTGGGGATCCAGGCCGGTGGTGGGTTCGTCCAGCACCACCAGCTCCGGGTCGGCCACCAGGCTGCGGGCCAGCACCAGCCGGCGCCGCATGCCGCCGGAAAGGGTGCCCACCGCCTGTCCGGCCCGGTCGGACAGCTGGGCGAAGCGCAGCAGCCGCTCCAGCCGCTCCTCGATGAGCGCCCCGGGCAGGCCGAAGTAGCGACCGTAGATGCGCAGGTTTTCCGCCACTCCCAGGTCGGTGTCCAGGTTGTCTTCCTGGCTGACCACGCCCATGCGCTGCCGCGCCGCGCGCTGCTCCGGATGCATGGGCAGGCCGAACAGGGTCAGCTCGCCACCATCGGCCGGGGTGAGACCGACGATCATGCGCAGGGTGGTGGTCTTGCCGGCGCCGTTGGGACCCAGCAGGCCAAAGCATTCCCCGCGCTGCACGGTGAAGGAGATGTGATCCACGACGGTGCGGCCCTGGTAGCGTTTGACCAGATTGCGGGCGCGCAGCAGGGGGGCGCCGTCCGGTGGTGGGGTGTCTGTTTGTTCCATGGCCCGATCCTGGTATCCTGACCGACTCCATCAGGCGATGGCAATGAATTATCGAGAGAAGGAAACATGGCCAAACTGCTCACCAGCCGACAGATGATGGCCGCGGACCGCCGCACCATCGACGACTTGGGCCTGCCGGGCATCGTGTTGATGGAAAACGCCGGCGCGGCCCTGACCCACACCCTGCTGGAGCGGATGCCCGGCTTGCGGGAGCGCCGGGTGGTGGTGGTGGCCGGCACCGGCAACAACGGCGGCGACGGCTTCGTGGTGGCCCGCCGCCTGTTCCAGGAGGGTATCCGGGTGCGGGTGTTTCTCCTGGGGCACGGGGAGTCCCTCAAGGGAGATGCCCGGACCAATCACGATGTCTGCCGCAAGCTGGGCGTTCGGATCCGGGAACTCACCGACGACAGCGGGCTGGAGGGATTGCGCAGCGCCCTGGGTCACGCCGCAGTGGTGGTGGACGCGGTGTTCGGCACCGGCCTGCAGCGGGAGGTGACCGGGCTGTTCGCCCGGGTCTTCGACCTGATCAATGAACTGGGCAAACCGGTGCTGGCGGTGGATCTGCCCTCGGGGGTATCGGCCGACGACGGCCGCATCCTCGGCAGCGCGGTGCGGGCCACCTGGACGGTGACCTTCGCCGCGGAAAAAATCGCTCACCGCACCTGGCCCGGGGCGGGCTACTGCGGGGAAGTGATCTGCCACCCCATCGGCATTCCCCAGGCCTATCTGGACAGCGCCGAACACGCTGTGGAGCTGAACCGGCCCGAGGGGCTGGAGATTCCCCCCCGGCCCGGGGACGGCCACAAGGGCCGCTTCGGCCATCTGCTGATCCTGGCCGGCAGCCTGGGCAAGACCGGCGCGGCGGTGCTGACCGCCCGGGGGGCGCTGCGCACCGGGCCGGGGCTGGTGACCGTCGCCCTGCCCCGGGGCGCCCAGCGGCTGGTGGCCCGGGAGCTGGTGGAGGCCATGACCCTGCCATTGGATGAAGATGAAGCCGGCATCGGCCTGGGAGCCGGGGCCATGGTCGGACTGCGGGCCAGCGGTCTGAGGCCCCAGGCCCTGGCCATCGGGCCGGGGCTGGGTACCGGCCCCGGGGCCGGGGCGGCGGTGCGGGCGCTGGTCCAGGATCAGGACGTGCCGGCGGTGCTGGACGCCGATGCCCTCAACCTGTTGACGGCGGAGCCCGAGGACCTGCTGCGCTTGGCGCGAGGGCGACGCAGCCCCCTGGTGATCACGCCCCATCCCGGAGAGATGTCCCGGTTGACGGGCCTGACGGTGCCGGAGATCCAGGCCGACCGGCTGGCGGTGGCCCGCCGCCAGGCGCAGGCCTGGGGGGTGTGGGTGGTGCTGAAGGGGGCCGGCACGGTGATCGCCGCCCCCGACGGCCGGGCCTGGATCAACGCCACCGGCCATTCGGGCCTGGGGGCCGGGGGCAGCGGGGACCTGCTCACCGGCATCATCGCCGGGTTTTTGACCCAGGGCTGGCCGGTGGCCAGTGCGGTGCGGGCCGGGGTGTGGATTCACGGCGCCGCCGCCGAGGCGGCCGCGGCGGACAGCGGCCCCATCGGCCTGGTGGCCAGCGACCTGCTGCCCCACCTCCAGCGGCTGCGCAACCGGCTCGGGTGACCCATGGAATATCGCGCTTTCGGCCGGACCGGGCTGGAGCTTTCGGCCTTCACCATCGGCGGCATGCGCTTTCCCCACGGCTGGGACGAGCCCCACGATCATCTGCCCGAGGACAGCCTGACGGTCACCGCCCGGGTGGTGGAGGAGGGGCTCACCGCCGGCTGCAATCTCATCGAGACCGCCCAGGGCTACGGCAAGAGCGAACGCCTGCTGGGCCAGGTGCTGCCCCACCTGCCGTCGCCGCTGCGGGGACGTTATCATCTGATGACCAAGGGCCGCCCCAGGGGGACCGGGGACCAGTTCCGCCGCAACCTGGAGGAATCCCTGGGCCATCTGGGGGTGGACCGGGTGGCGCTGTTCGCCATCCACGGCATCAATACCGAGGCCGAGTACCGGGCCACCTTCGAGCGGGGGGGCTGCCTGGAGGCGGCGCTGCGCGCCCGGGACCAGGGGCTGGTGGGCCATGTCGGCTTTTCCAGCCATGCGCCGCTGGATCTGCTGCTGCGCACCCTGGCCAGCGGGGCCTTCGAGTTCGTCGATCTGCATTATTATTATTTCCGCACCGGGAACGCGCCGGCCCTGGCTCTGGCCAGGGCCCTGGGCATGGGGGTGAGCACACGTCTGAAAAGAGTGTATGGCGGCCGGCTCTACGATCCTCCGGACCAGCTGCGCCGCCTGACCCGGCCCCTGCATCCGGTGAACTTCAATGAACGCTGGCTGCTGGCCCATCCCGAGATCCACACCCTGAGCCTGGGGCTCAGCGCCCCGGGGCAGATGGCCATCCACCTGGACAGCCTCGCCCCCCGGCCCTGGTGGGGGCCGGCGGAGCGCCAGGCCGAGGCCCGGCTGCGGGCGGCGGTGGCCGATCCGCTGCGGGCCGACTGCGGCACCCGTTGCCGGCGCTGCCTGCCCTGTCCGGAGCGGATCGACATCCCCGAGCTGATGCGCCTGCGCCACCTGGCGGAGAGTTACGGCATGCTGCCCTTCGCCCGCTATCGCTACGGGGAGATGCAGCCCGACGACGCCTGGGTGCCCGGCGCCCGGGGCGATTCCTGCACCCGCTGCGGGGACTGCCGGCCCCGCTGTCCGGCAGGGTTCGACCTGCCGGCCCTGATGCACCAGTCCCATCGGCTGTTTCACAACCCCTGACCAGGGATACCATGACCATGGCGGCGGAGACGCTGGAGGAAAACAAGGCCACGGTGGAGTTGCGGGAGGAGATGGACACCCGCTGCCGCCTCAATCCGGACTATGCTTCCCGGATCGGCAATTTCGGTTTCATCGAGCTGGAGGAGACCTGGGGCGACGAGGCGACCATCCTCAACACCGCCCGCATCTCCACCACCAACCGCCGCCTGGCCGGCCTGGCGGACTTCACCCAGCGGGACCGGGACCTGCTGCACCATCTGCTGGTCCACAACCACGGCACGCCCTTCGAGACGGTCTACTGCCGCTGGCGGATCATCGCCCCCATCTTCGTGCTGCGCCAATGGATGCGCCACCGCATCTGTTCCTACAACGAGTTCAGCCAGCGCTACCGGGAGCCCATCACCGCCTTCTATCTGCCCGACGACGCGGCCCGCAGCATCGATGGGTTCCAGGTGCTGGACGACGCCCAGCTCCAACGCTACCGGGAATTGATGGAGGGCCTGCACCGCTTCTACCGGGACGAATACGCCCGGGTGTGCCAGCGCCTGGAGACGGCGGAACGGGCCGGGGAGATTCCGGCGGTCGCGGGGGGGCGCAATCCCTACCGGGCCCGGGCCCGGGAGCTGCTGCGCAACGCCATGCCGGTCGCCACCTACTCGGATCTCTACTGGACCATCAATTTCCGCTCCCTGATGAATTTTTTCGACCTGCGACTCAAGCCCGACGCCCAGTTCGAGATCCGCCAGTTCGCCACCGTGGCCCATGCCATGTTCAAGCGCCGTTTCCCGCTGCTGGGGGAGACCATGGATCGGGTGCTGGCCGGGGAGGCCGGGTCATGAACCTGTCTCCCGAGGAGGAGGATCGCCGCCGGTTCAAGACGTTCGGTCGCAAGAAGGGCTATCTGCGGCCCGGGGAGACTCTGTGGCTGGAAGAGACCCTGTTCCGTTATGAATTGCCCCCCACCGCCGACCGCGCCGCTCTGGCCGCCTGCTGGCGGCGGCCGCCGGCGCGTCTCTGGCTGGAGGTGGGCTTCGGCAACGGCGATTGTCTCGCCCACCTGGCCGCCCGCCATCCCGGGGACGGTTTCATCGGCGTGGAGGTGTTCCTGGAGGGAATCGCCGCCCTCGTCAAGAAGGTGGAGCGGGCCGGCTGCGACAATGTGCGGGTGGTGCGGGGCCATGTCCATCCCGTGCTGCGCGACCGGCTGCCCGAGGGAGTGCTGGACCGGGTGATCATCAACTTTCCCGATCCCTGGCCCAAGGCGCGGCATCACAAGCGGCGCCTGATCCAGACGCCGTTTCTGGACCTGCTGGCCACCCGCATGGTCCCCGGGGGCGAGCTGACCCTGGCCACCGACTGGGTGGAATACGCCGATTGGATGGCCGAGGTGCTGGGCGCCCACCCGGCTTTCCAGGGCGGGGCGGCCCCGGAACCGGCGGAATGGGTGGTCACCCGCTTCCAGGAAAAAGGCCTGCGGGCGGGGCGCCCCCCCCGGCATTTTTCCTTCCGGCGGCGGTGAGGGATGGTTGTAACCATCTGAACAATCGGATATTGTGCCGGTTCTTGTGCAAGGAGGGGGTTCCGCAACCGCCAGTCCGCAAGGCTGGTCATACGAACTGGGAGGAGTTGATGTGAACAGACTATTGACAGTACTGGGAGCGCTTCCGGTCCTGCTGGCGGCCGGAATGGGCGAGGCCCTGGCCTCCGGTGGAGGCGGCGGAGGCGGTGGCCACCGGATGGACCTGACCCAGCATACCCTGGGCACCGTGGCCCTTTGGACCTTCGTCGTAGCCTACTTCTTCGTGATGCTGGAGGAATTCACCCACCTGCGCAAATCCAAGCCGGTGCTGATGGCCGCCGGAGGCATCTGGGGTCTGATCGGCTGGGTCTATGTCGAGCATGGCATGCCCGATGTGGCGGGGGAGGCCCTGCGCCACAACATCCTGGAATATGCGGAACTGTTCCTGTTCCTGCTGGTGGCCATGACCTACATCAACACCCTGGACGAACGACGGGTGTTCACGGCCCTGCGCTCCTGGCTGGTGCGCTCCGGGTTCAGCTATCGTTCCCTGTTCTGGCTCACCGGCTTTCTGGCCTTCATCATCTCCCCGGTGGCCGACAACCTCACCACCGCCCTGCTGATGTGCGCCGTGGTGCTGGCGGTGGGCAAGGACAGCCCCAAGTTCGTCAGCCTTTCCTGCATCAACATCGTGGTGGCGGCCAACGCCGGCGGCGCCTTCAGTCCCTTCGGTGATATCACCACCCTGATGGTGTGGCAGAAGGGCGTAGTGCCGTTCTGGACCTTCTTCCACCTCCTCATTCCCTCGCTGGTCAACTGGCTAGTGCCCTGCACACTGATGTATCTTGCCATTCCCAAGGGGCAGCAACCCCCCGCCCTGGATGAGACCGTGACGATGAAGCGGGGCGCCAAGCGCGCCATCTTCCTCTTCCTGCTCACCATCTTCACCGCGGTCAGCTTCCACAACTTCCTCCACCTGCCCCCGGTGGCGGGCATGATGTTGGGTCTGGCCTTTATCCAGATTCTGGGTTTCTACCTGAAGACCACCTACGTCAGCTATCGCCAGAAGCGTGGCATCCCCATCGAACCCGGGAAAGACGCCGAGTACGTCGGTGATGTGCGCTTCGACATCTTCCGCGAGGTGGGCCGCGCCGAGTGGGACACCCTGATGTTCTTCTACGGCGTCATCCTCTGCGTGGGCGGCCTGGGCTTCATCGGCTTTCTGGCCCTGGCCAGCCAGACCATGTATGTGGAATGGGGTGCCACCCAGGCCAACGTGGCCGTGGGCCTGCTGTCGGCGGTGGTGGACAACATCCCGGTGATGTTCGCCGTCCTGACCATGGGTCCGGCCATGGACATAGGCCAGTGGCTGCTGGTGACCTTGACCGCCGGCGTGGGCGGCAGCCTGCTGTCGGTGGGTTCCGCCGCCGGCGTGGGGCTGATGGGCCAGGCCCGCGGCAAGTACACCTTCTTCAGTCACCTGAAGTGGACCTGGGCCGTGGCCCTGGGCTATGCCGCCTCCATCGGCGCGCATTTCCTGATCAACGGCGATCTGTTCAACGGCGTGCCGGTGGTCATGCCCTGACGGTGTGATCCCCCTTGCGTGCGGTAAGCGGGGCGGTCCGTTCCCATGGGGTGGACCGCCCCGTCCCCATCAGCCCCGTCCGTCGCCCCGGAACCACAGAGCCAGCCGCAGCACCAGCCGTTCCATCACCAGCTCCGGGGGCAGGCGTCCCGCGCCCTTGAGGGCCGCGTCGGCCTCCTGGCAGGCCAGCAGGGCGTCGGCCAGCCGCCGGGCCGGGATCCGCCGGGCCTGCTGCATCAGGGGGGCCTGGTCCTTCCAGAAAATTTTGAGACGCTCCAGGATCTGTTTGGGGTCCTCGCCCTGATCGAGGCCGTCCCGGGCCTGGGCCAGGCGGCGGATCCGCGGCAGCAGGCTGCCCAACAGGGTCAGGGGCTCCTCGCCCCGTTCCAACAGCCGCTCCAGGATGTGAAGGGCGCGGGGAACCTGACCGGCGGTGATGGTCTCGGCCAGGGCGAAGGCCGAATGGTCCACCGTTTCTCCCACCACCGCCAGCACCGCCTCCAGGTCCACCCGCCGCTGCGCGCCCAGGTAGAGGGCCAGTTTTTCCAGCTCGGGCCGGGCGGCCTGGGTGTCGCCCTCCAGCCGCTGAGCCAGGTGGACCAGGGCGTCGCGATCCACGGCAAGGCCCGCCGCAGCCAGCCATTGGCCCACCCATTGTTGAAAGGCCGGACCTTCCAGGGGATAGAACGGCACGCACCAGCCGTTTGCGGAGCGTTCCGCCGCCGCCCGCAGCTTGCTGCGGGCCTCCAGGGGGCCGGCGAGCAGCAGCAGCAGGGTGGAGGGGTTGGGGGCCTTCAGGTAATCCAGCACCACGGCCCCCTGGGCCTGGGGCAGTCCGTCGGCCTCCCGCACGGTCACCAACCTCCGGGCGGCGCCCAGGGGGATGGCTCGGCAGGCGGCGAGAAACCGCTCGGCCGACAGGTCTCGGGCATGGAAGGTTTCGGTATCGAAGTCGGCGTCGGCCGGTTCGACGCTGAATAGCTGCTGGTGAAGCGCGGCGGCCTGGTCGGCGATCTGTCCCTGCTCGCTGCCGTAGAGCAGCAGAACGGGGGGATACCCCTCGGCCCGCAGGCGGGCCGCCAGGGCGGTGGATTTGAGTTTCATCCCCGCGGGATCAAAGGGCCGCGCCCGCCAGCACCGCCGCCAGGGCGTCGGCGAGCTGGTTCAGGGCATCGGTAACGGCCTGTTCCCGGGTGGCGCGGCTGGCAGTGACCGCCCGCAACTCGCTGTAGGTGGTCTTGCCCTCCACCCAGGGGAAGGTGGTGGTGGATGCCTGGCCGTCGATGACCAGGCGCGGCTGGGCGCGGATGGTGATGCGGTACTGGTCCGCCTGTCCCCGGCGGTCCTCCAGATGCAGCTCCCGGAGCGGGGGTTCCATGACGATTACCAGCCGGACCTTGTCGGTGGGGCTGGCCGAGGTCGTTGCCGCCATGGCGGAGGCCTCCTCGTCTGCGCCGCGCAGGCGCTGTTCCAGGCGCTGGCGCAGGACGCGGGCCATCAGCGGATCGCTCTGGCGACCCGGCCCTTCCACCCGGATCCGGGCGTGGCGCAGCTCCGGGCTGAAGCCCCGTTCCGGCAGATCGCCGGGAAAATGATAGCCGCAGGCGGCCAGCAGGCCGGCCAGCAGGCCGAGAGGGAGCAGACGGCGGTTCATTTGGCCACCACGTTGACCAGGCGGCCCGGCACCACCACCACCTTGCGCACGGTCAGGCCGGCCAGGTGGGCCTGCACGGCGGCATCGGCCAGGGCGGCGGCCTGCAGTTCGGCTTCCGGCAGGTCCGCCGCCACCTGGAGGCGGGCCCGCAGTTTGCCGTTGACCTGGACCACGATGGTGATCTGTTCCCGGACCAGGGCCTCCGGGTCGGCGACGGGCCAGGTCTGGTTGCAGAGCAGGCCGTCTCCTCCCAGGGCCGCCCACAGCTCCTCGGTGATGTGGGGGACATAGGGATTGAGCAGCAGCAGGGCGGTTTCGGCCAGCTCCCGGAGGATGGCGGCGGCCTCGACTTCCAGGGGGTCGGGCCGTTCCGCCAGGGCCTGGGAGCCCTCGTTGACCAGCTCCATGACCGCGGCGATGCCGGTGTTGAACTGGTGGCGTTCCAGATCGCGCCCGACCTTGTCGATGGTGGCGTGGGTCCTGGAGCGCAGGGCGCGCAGTTCGCGATCGGCGGGCATGGCCCGGGCCGGCCGCGCCCCCGGGGCGCGTTCGAGAACCTCGTGGACCAGGCGCCACAGCCGGTTGAGGAACCGCCAGGCGCCGTCCACGCCGCTTTCGTTCCATTCCAGATCCCGTTCCGGCGGGGCGGCGAATAGCATGAAGAGCCGGGCGGTATCGGCCCCGTAGCCGGCGATCAGATCGTTGGGGTCCACCACGTTGTGTTTGCTCTTGGACATCTTTTCGTTGCGCCCCACCGCGATGACCGCTCCACAATCGGCGCAGCGCAGGGCGCCGCCGTCCTCCCGCACCTCGTTGGGGTAGCGCCAGCCATGTTCGGGGCAGCGCATGGTGTCCTTGCGCACCATGCCCTGGGTGAGCAGGCGGGTGAAGGGCTCGTCGCACCGCACCCAGCTCAGGTCCCGCAGGGCCTTGTGGAAGAAGCGGGCGTAGAGCAGATGCAGCACGGCATGCTCGATGCCGCCGACGTATTGATCCACCGGCATCCAGTGGTTGACCCGGTCCCGATCCAGGGGGGCATCGGGGACATCGGGGCCGCAGTAGCGCAGGAAGTACCAGGAGGACTCCACGAAGGTGTCCATGGTATCGGTTTCCCGGCGGGCGGCGGAGCCGCAGGTCGGGCAGGTGCAGTGCTTCCAGGCGGGATGGGCCTCCAGGGGATTGCCGGTCACGGTGAGGTCCACATCCTCGGGCAACGGCACGGGCAGCTGCTCCCGGGGCACCGGCACCACGCCGCAGCGCGGGCAGTGGATCATGGGGATGGGGTTGCCCCAGTAGCGTTGCCGGGAGATGCCCCAGTCCCGCAGGCGGTAGTTGACCGTGGCGCGGCCGATGCCGCGCTCCTGGAAGGCGGCGGCCACCCGCTCCTTGGCGGTTGCATTGTCCAGGCCGTCGAAGGGGCCGGAGTCGACCAGCACGCCCGGGCCGGTATAGGCCGCGGTCAGGGCGTCCGGGTCCAGGGGGGAACCGGAGGGCTGGATCACCACCCGGATGGGAATATCGTGTTTCTTGGCGAATTCGAAATCCCGCTGGTCATGGGCCGGCACGGCCATCACGGCGCCGGTGCCGTAGCTCATGAGGACGAAGTTGGCGATGTAGATGGGCAGCGCGGCGCCGGTGAAAGGATGGAGGGCCCGCAGGCCGGTGTCGAAGCCCTTCTTTTCCAGCCGTTCCAGGGCTTCTTCGCTGGTGCCACCGGCCTGGCATTCCCGCACGAAGGCCGCGGCGGCGGGATTGGCGGCGGCCACCTCCCGGGCGAGGGGGTGTTCGGCGGCGATGGAGCAGAAGGTCACCCCCATGATGGTGTCGGGCCGGGTGGTGTAGACCGGCAGGGTGGCCGGATGGCCGTCGAGCTGGAAGGCGAACTCCACCCCATGGCTCTTGCCGATCCAGTTGGCCTGCATGGTGCGGACCGTCTCGGGCCAGCCATCGAGTTTGGCCAGGTCGGCCAGCAGCTCCTCGGCGTAGGCGGTGATGCGCAGGAACCATTGGGAGAGTTCCTTGCGCTTGATGAGCGCACCGCTGCGCCAGCCCCGGCCGTCGATCACCTGTTCGTTGGCCAGCACGGTCTGGTCCACCGGATCCCAGTTGACCAGGGACAGCTTGCGATACACCAGGCCCTGATCGAGGAGCTGCAGGAACAGCTCCTGTTCCCGGTGGGCATAGACCGGGTCGCAGGTGGCGAACTCCCGCTGCCAGTCGTAGGCCAGGCCCATGGATTTCAGCTCCCGGCGCATGACCTCGATGTTGGCGTAGGTCCAGCGGCCCGGGTGGGTCTTCTGCTTGATGGCGGCGTTTTCCGCCGGCATGCCGAAGGCGTCCCAGCCCATGGGATGCAGCACGTTGCGGCCCAGCAGCCGCTGGTGGCGGGCGATGAGGTCGCCGATGGCGTAGTTGCGCACATGCCCCATGTGGATGCGGCCGGAAGGGTAGGGGAACATCACCAGCAGGTAGAATTTGTCCCGCCGGGGATCCTCGGTGACCCGGAAGGTCTGCTCCCGTTCCCAGAGGGCCTGCCATTTCTTCTCGATGGCCTGGGGATTATATTTTTCCATGGATTTCCGTGCGGTATCTGGCGCAATGGAACACTCCGGAGCGGAGGCCCGATCCGGCTATTCATACCACACCGCCGGGGGCGTGGACCAGGGCGGGATCCGTGGCTTGACGACCAAAAGAAAATTTATCGGAGCCGGGAGAATATTTTTGACTTTTCCGGGCGGGGGGTTTAATAGTCAATCCCATTTGGGAGCGGTGCCCGGCGCCGGTTGTGGCGGACCGGGGACCCCTGGTCCCGAGGGACCGGCATTGGTTCGCGCCTGGCACCAAGAATCCGGGCGCGGATTTTTTTCAAGCAGAACCTTGAGCGGGGAGGAAGGAATGAAGAGCCACGACCTGGTCATTGTGGGCGCTGGCCTGTCAGGCATGCGCGCCGCATTGGAAGGGGCGAGGGCGAAGATCGATGTCGCCATCGTCACCAAGATCCATCCACTGCGGAGCCACTCCTGTGCTGCCCAGGGCGGCATCAATGCCTCGATCGACAAGGAGGACTCCTGGGAGTCCCATGCCTTCGACACCGTCAAGGGCTCGGACTACATCGGCGACGAGGATGCCATCCGCCTGATGGCCGAAGAGGCCCCCAAGGTGGTGCTGGAAATGGACCGCATGGGCACCCCGTTCTCCCGGTTGGAAAACGGCGATATCGCCCAGCGGGCCTTCGGCGGCGCCAACTTCGATCGCACCTGCTACGCCGCCGACCGCACCGGCCAGGTGCTGCTCCACACCCTGTGGGAGCAACTGGTCAAGGCCGGCGTGCCGGTCTACGAGGAATGCCAGGTGTTCAACATCGTCACCGATGGCGAGGGTTGCGCCGGGCTGGTCTGCTACAACATCAAGACCGGCGAGGTGTTCCCCATCGGCGCCAAGGCGGTGGTGATCTGCACCGGCGGCTACGGGCGGGTGTTCAATTCCACCACCAACGCCACCTCCTGCACCGGTGACGGCATGGCCCTGGCCATGCGGGCCGGCGCGGCCCTGGGCGATATGGAATTCGTGCAGTTCCACCCCACCGGCCTGCGCACCTCCGGCATCCTGGTCACCGAAGGCGCCCGCGGCGAGGGCGGCATCCTGATCAATGCCGAGGGCGAGCGCTTCATGAGCAAGTACGCCCCCTCCAAACTGGAGCTGGCCTCCCGGGACGTGGTCTCCCGGGCGGAACAAACCGAAATCATCGAAGGCCGCGGGATCAACGGCGCCGTGCTGCTGGACCTGCGCCACCTGGGCGCCGCCAAGATCATGGAACGCCTGCCCCAGATCCGCGAGCTGGCCATGGACCTGGAAGGCGTCGATCCGATCCACGCCCCCATCCCCATCCGGCCCACGGTTCACTACTCCATGGGCGGCATCCGCACCGACATGTGGGGCGAATCCAAGCTGCCCGGCCTGTGGTCCGCCGGCGAGGCCGCCTGCGTGTCGGTCCACGGCGCCAACCGCCTGGGCGGCAACTCCCTGCTGGATACCATCGTGTTCGGCAAGGTGACCGGCAAGAAGGTTTGCGAACACGTCAAGGGCATCTCCGGCTTTCGGGAGTTCAAGACCAGCGCCATCCAGGAGGTCAAGGACTGGATCGCCGACCTCAAGGCGCGCCCCAAGGCCGGCGGCATCCGCCCCTTCGACCTGCACCAGCGCATGTCCACCTCCATGAATCTCAACTGCGGCGTGTTCCGCGAGCCGGACCGGTTGCAGGCCGAGCTGGATGCCTTTCCCGGCTACCGGGAGGATTACGCCAAGATCTATCTGGACGACAAGTCCGATACCTTCAACGTGGACCTGTTGCGGGCCATGGAGCTGCGCAATCTCATCGACCTGGCCGAGGCCATCATTCGGGGCGCCGTGGCCCGCAAGGAGTCCCGCGGGGCCCATTCCCGCCGCGACTTTCCCAAGCGGGACGACAAGAACTGGCGCAAGCACACCCTGGCCAGCTGGGACGCCGCCAAGGGCGAGGTGGTGCTGTCCTATGAGGATGTCCGTACCCTGGGCATCAAGGAGTACGAACCGAAGGAACGGGTCTACTGAGCATTCCGCCCCGCGGAAACGGCACTCAATCTTCCCGATTGGAGGAGATGATGGCAGAGCAGTCTTATACGTTTCGGATTCAGCGCAATCAGGTGGCCGGCAACGGCAGGCTGGAGACCCGCTGGCAGGAATACAAGGTGACCATGCCCCCCAACGCCACCATCCTGAATGCCCTGGAGGAGATCAAAGGCAAGCAGGACGGCTCGGTGACCTATCGGCAATCCTGCCGGTCGGCCATCTGCGGATCCTGTGGCATGAAGATCAGCGGCCACACCCGCCTGGCCTGCAAAACCCATATCGGCTGGGTGGCCCGCAACGGCGTGGTGGAGCTGCGCCCCCAGGGCAACCAGCCGGTCCTCAAGGACCTGGCGGTGGATATCGGCCCGTTCTTCAAGCGGGTCCACACCATCCGGCCCTATCTGGACGAAGGCCCCGAGGCCGATGCCAACGTCGGCAAGACCGCCTACGAACAGGTCAACCAGGTCAGCCAATGCATCATGTGCGGCTGCTGCTACTCCGACTGCACCATGGCCGAGGTGAGCCCGACCTTCATTGGCCCGGCGGCCTTGGCCAAGGCCTTCCGCTTCGTCTCCGACCCCCGGGAAGGCAAGAAGACCGACCGGCTGCGTCAGCTCAGCGAACCCCACATGATGTGGTCCTGCGCCCGCTGCGCCATGTGCGTGGAGGCCTGCCCCAAGGGTGTGAAACCCATGGAAGCGATCGTCAAACTGCGCACCCGGGGCATGCAGAAGGGCTTCAACGACGGCGCCGGACAGCGGCACGCCCTGGCGTTCCATGTCGATATCCAGAAGGGCGGCGACCTCAACGAGTTCACCCTCATGATGCGTACCCTGGGTCTGGGCGGCACCCTCAAGGAAACCGGCGCCGCGCTGCACCTGATGAAAAAGGGCAAGATCCCGTCCCCATTCCCCCACAAGGCCCAAGGGTTTGAGGAACTGAAGAAGGTCTACGACATCCTGGAACGCAACCCACTGGATGTGGAGACCAAGGCCGCCGACATCGTGCCCGAGTAACGGGAGGGGAGGATTCGCTCATGTCTTTGGATTTCGCCTTTTATCCCGGTTGCGCCGGCAAACAGGTCCAGAAGGAAGCCGAGTGGGCGGCCCGGGCGGTCTGCGACCAGCTGGGCATCAAGCTGCACGACATGCCCCGCGCCACCTGCTGCGGGGCCGTCAGCCTGCGGGAAACCAAACCCGCCTTCTCGCTGGCCGTGGCCGCCCGCATTCTGGGCGAGGCCGAGGCCTCCGGCCGGGATCTCTGCACCATCTGCAACACCTGCCTGCAGACCCTCAGCCACGCCAACTACCGCTTCAAGACCGAGCCGGACATCCTGGAGCAGATCAACAAGGCCAACCAGCAGGCCGGCATCCCTGCCTATCGCGCTTCCATCAAGGTGCAGCACCTGCTGTGGGTGATCACCGACCAGGTGGACCAGAAGGCCCTCAAGGACAAGATCAAGAAGCCCCTGGCCGGCCTCAAGGTGGCCCCCTTCTACGGCTGCCACAACCTGCGTCCGGCGGAAATCTTCGCCAGCAACGCGGGGGAAAAGGCCGACCATCTGCACCGCCTCATCACCCTGCTGGGTGGCGAAGCGGTGAGCTACGATGGCCATGACAAGTGCTGCGGTTTTCACGTCATGCTCTCCGATCCCGCCGAAATGCGCGGCATGGTGGCCAAGAACTGCCTGAGCGCCAAGGAGGCCGGCGCCCAGGTGATGATCACCCCCTGCACCCTGTGCGACATGTCCATGGGCGCCTACCAGGGCATCGCCGAAAAGACCGTGGGCAAGAGCATCAACCTGCCCGAAATGAACTTCGCCCAACTGCTGGGCGTGGCCATGGGCATCGACGAAGCCCGCTTGGGCGTCCATCGCCTGCATGTGGACCCCAAACCGATCCTCGCCCAAACAGGGTATCCTCTGACACGGAGCCCTTGTTGGCGCTGATCCGGCCGGCGCAACTCCGGGAAGGCCCCTGTCTGGTGGCCGATTTCCCGGAGTTGGGCCGGCCTTGTTTTTTTCGGGATCCCCAACGCCAGTGGATCGCCTGGCAGCCCCGGGAGCTGCCGGAGGTGCTGGCGGCGGCGGAGCGCGCCGCCCGGGCCGGGGCCTGGGTGGGCGGATTCCTGACCTACGAGGCCGCCGCGGCCTTCGACCTGCCGGCGGTCGCGGGCGGGCAGGGCCTGCCGCTGGCCTGGTTCGCCGCCTTCGGAGCGCCCCGGGAGCTGCTCTGGCCCGCCGACTCGCCCCCGCTGACCGGGGCGCCGCTGCCGGAAATCGACCCGCACCGCTACCGGGCCGACCTGGAGCGCATCCGCGCCTGGATCGGGGCCGGCGACACCTATCAGGTCAACTATACCCTGGACGCCCGCCTGCCGGACGCCATCGACCCCGCCGCCCTGTTTCTCCATCTGCAGCCCCGCCATCGCCACCCCTACGGGGCCTGGATCCATTGTCGACCCGGGCCGGCCGGACCGCCGCTGGACATCGCTTCCTTCAGTCCCGAACTGTTCCTGGCACGCCGCCAGGGCTGCCTGATCTCCGCGCCCATCAAGGGCACCCGGCCCCGGGGGTGTACCGTGGAACAGGATGCAGCCCTGGGCCGGGAGCTGCTGGCCTCGGCCAAGGACCGGGCGGAACATGTGATGATCGTGGACATGGTGCGCAACGACCTGGGCCGGGTCTGCCGCACCGGCAGCATCCGCGTCCCCCATCTGATGGAACTGCGGTCCTTTCCCACCGTCCACCATCTGGAAACCCGGGTGCGGGGGGCAGTGGCGCCGGGGATGTCCCTGGAGGAGATCCTGGGGGCGCTGTTTCCCGCCGCCTCCATCACCGGGGCGCCGAAACATCGCACCATGGCGATCATCCGCACGCTGGAGCAGCGCCCCAGGGGCCTCTACACCGGCAGCATCGGGATAATCCGGCCCGGGGGGGATTGCATCTTCAACGTCGCCATCCGCACCGTGGTCCGGGTGGGGCAG
>PEAP01000094.1 GCA_002753665.1 Magnetococcales bacterium DC0425bin3 | reverse complement strand
CGCCACCTTGGCCTTGAATGCCCCCGTATACTGCTTGCGAACATTGCCCATTTCCACTCCTCATGTTTTGGTGTGGTTCAGAGCTTAACACACTGTCCGGTTTTTGGGATCCATTATAGTTCCTGTGATCGGGCCGTTACCGTGAAAGTCGCTGTTTGACCATGGTGATGCCGCTGTTCCATGTCCGCACAGCGGCGGAATGCCGACTGGAGTGGATTTTCATTGCTATTTCCGGGCTGGAGGATATAATGGGATCCAATAATACCCGCCAAGGCTATGCTCCTCGGAGTACCCTCAAACCGGCGGGTTGCGTTTTTTCGGGGATCCCCGTCCTTGCCGCCCATCTGGGCCGTTTGCGAGGTGATGTCGCTGGGGTTGCTCTCGCGATGGTTCACCAATCTGAAACCCATGACCATCCGTCGGAACATAGCAAAAATCTATGGATTGGACGACCGCGTTCTGCAATCGTTTCTTCGGCATCTTTCTTACATTCGCAACCTCTGCGCACATCACAGTCGTCTGTGGAATCGTCGCTTTACTGTGATCATGAAATTGCCACGCACCAAGCCATCCGACCTGGTCGCCGATTTTTACCCTGCCGAAAATCGAAAAATTTACAACACGTTGGTGATGTTGGCCTGGATGATGGATCGGATCTGCCCAGACCACCATTGGAAGATGCGGTTGCAGGATTTGATCCTGCGCCACGGCATCGACCCGAAGGCGATGGGGGTTCCGGATGACTCCGTTGAGCGGACAATTTGGCGGTCGGAGCTGAAAACCGGCCTATAAGGAATTCCCATGCCCCCTCCCCTCGACTGTCTCTACTGCGGCGACCGCGTCCGGCCCGGGTTGCTGGAATACCTGATCCCCTCCCCCTTCGGCGGTCGCGCCGGGGTGGAGCAGCTGCTGTGCGGCGACTGCCACCGGGCCTTTCGGGAGGATGCCGGCGATCGGGTGGAGGCGGACTTCGGGGAGCAGTTCCGGCTGCTGCGCACCCTGTTCTCCCTGCCGGATCACGCCACCGGCGGGCTGCCGCCGCTGCTGGAGGACGCCAAACCGGCCCGCTTCGGCCGGGGCATCCATCTGGGACCCGGGGGCGTGCCCCTGACGGCCAAGGGCCTGGGTCCCCTGACCCGGGCGGACAACGGCGACCTGCTCCTGGAGGTGGTGGGGCCGGACTGGAAGAAATGCCTGCCGTTGCTGGGCGAAGGCGCGGTGGATCAGGAACCGGAGGCCCGGCGCCAGGCCCTGGAACGGCGCCGCGCCCTGCTGGACAAGGAGTTGAATCTGCGGGTGACCATCGGCGGCGATACCGCGGCCCGGGCGGTACTCAAGAGCCTGTTCGGCCTGCTGTTCCATCTGCAGCGCAGCGGCGAGCTGGTCCTGGATCCGCCCCTGGCGGCCCGGGACTTCATCGACTTGCGGGAGTTCGTCCGCTACGGCTCGCCGTCCCGACTGGTCTATGCCGGCCTGGATTTCGTCAACCCGATCCCCTTCACCCCACCGCCGGACGACCTGAGCCATTACCTGTTCATCCATGGCTCGGCGGAACAGCGGCTGGTGTTCGGGCGGATGGTGCTGTTCGGCAGCGTGGTGTTTTCCGGGGTGCTGCGCCAGGGCCATGCCGGCCCCGACTTCGCCCGCGGCTGGCGCCAGGAGGTGGGCGGCGAGCGGACGGAGATCCTCCGGGATCTGGACCTGCCCCGGTTCGACAAGACCTTTCATCGGAAGTACTACGGCGACTACGACACCAACCTGGGTCATCTCGGCCGGGCACTGGACCGGGTGGTGGGCCTGCTGCTGCGACGCATCACCGCCGGACAGGGCGGCGGCGCGGTGTTGGTGGGCATCGAGGATGACCAGGGGCGTCCGATCCTTCCGCAACAGCCCCCCCCCCATCAGCCCCCTCATCAGCCCCCCCGGGCGGCCCCCGGGGCGGTGTTCCGCTTCCGGTTCCGCGTCAGGTGATCCCCGCTTGCGCCGCCGGGAATGCCGGCGAGCGCTCCAGCGGCGTGGCGTCCCATGCCCCCCTCCCCGGCCCGGGTGTGGAATGACCTCTCCCACCCCGGGGGCGGGTCGGGAGCTACTTCTGGGACAGCATGCGGGAGGCCTGCTCCAGCACGTCATCGGGCATCTTGCGGTTGGCCTTGCGGGTTTCCCGCTTGATCTTGTCGTAGATCTCTTCCCGATGAACTTCGATGTGGCGGGGAGCGTCGATGCCGATCCGCACCTGATTGCCCTTGATACCCAGCAGGGTTATCTTGATTTCGTCTCCGATATTGAGACTTTCTCCGACTCTCCGTGTCAAGATCAGCATGTCCGTTTCTCCCCGAGTTGCTCCCCTCCGCCGGCCCGTGTCCCACGGTCCCGGCTTGGCGGAGGTTGCTTCCTTTGTCAGGCGTTCTCGATCGATTGGTTGATTGTTCAGAGCCGACGGGAAAACATCCGGCTCAATCCCCGGTTCGCTTCCCGTCCGCCCAGCCGGTTGTAGGAAATGGACCGGTCCGCCGGTCCGTTCACGGCATGGAGCAAGGCCTCCATGGCCCCCAAGACACCCTTGAATGCGGCCTGGTTTTCCCGGTTGAGCCGATCGGCCGTCCCGATCACCTCCCGCAGCCGATCCCGCAGGGCCAGCAGGCCACCCTGCCCGCCCAGGGCCGCATCCAGATCCTTCAACCGCCGCCGCTCCGGCGGCAACTTCATGGCCCGGGCCAACTGGTGGGTCAGCCCCTGCCGCTGGGTATCCACCGTCCGCACCTGCTCCAGCGCCGCGTCGATCCGTCCGGCGATGGCGGTGATGGCGTCGGTTTTGCGCTCCTTGATCAGGGTCCGTTCCTGGCGCAGCAGTTCCTGCAGCCCCTCGAACTCGACGATCAGGCGCTGCAAAATCTCCTGCAACTGTTCCACTTGCCGACTCATCGGCCGTCTCCGCTCACAGGGACCGCTTCCCTTCCATCAGCACCTGGCGCAGAATCCTGTCGGCCACTTCCAGGTTGGAGACGCTGTAGCTGCCCGATTCCAGGGCCTCCTTGATGGATTCCACCAGTTCGGCGCGGATCTCCGGGGCGTTGGCCACCGCCTCCCCGGCCAGCCCGCTCAGACGGGCGGCGCTGGAGATGGCCACATCGTCGGAACCGGTGGACCGGGACTTGCCACCCCGGGCCGCCCGCCCCTTGCCGCTGTTGACCCGGGCGCCGGAAATCCGGTCCAGCTTGCCGGAATTCACCCCTTTGATCTTCATCTACGAGCATCCTTCCCTTGTATCCCGGGGGCCTGGGACGAATCCGCCCCCCCGCCATCCATCCCGGATGGGGTCCTCGAACCGGTGGATCTCTATCTTATCGGCTTGTCTTTCAAGGCATTGAACGAATTCGTGTCCGCCTTGACCTTTTCCACCCCGGCGGCGGCATCCCCGCCGGCGGCGCCCTGGCTGGTCAGGTGCCGATAGAGATCTTCCTTGAGTCCCAGGCCGCCGGGCCGGCGGCTCATGATGTCGGCGTACTGGCTGTCCAGCATTTCCTGGAACACCTTTTCCCCCATGCCCTGCTTGAACAGCTCGCCGTCCTTGGGCTCGGGGATGGTCTTGCGCATCTCCCCCAGCATCTGGCGCACGAAGATGGCTTCGAAGTCCGCCACCGCCTCCTGGAGGCGCTGGTGCTCCTTGGCGGAAATCCGATCCACGGGGGGACTGTCGGGCAACCTTGCGGGAATGGTGGTCATAGGATCTTCAACTCCGCCTGCAGGGCTCCGGCCGCCTTGATGGCCTGGAGAATGGATATCAGGTCCCGGGGGGTGACGCCCACGCCGTTCAGGCCCTTGACCAGATCGCCCAGGGTCACCCCCTCCTGCATCTCGATGAGCCGGGCATCCTGTTCCTTGACGTCCACCTCGGTTTGATTGGCCACCACCGTCTGACCATCGGACAGGGGGGCGGGCTGGCTGACGACGGGGGTATCGGTGATACGAATGCTCAGATTGCCGTGGGACAGGGCCACCGTGGACACCCGCACGTTCTCGCCCATGACGATGGTGCCGGTGCGTTCGTTGACCACGATGTGGGCCGGCTGGTCGGGTTCCACCTGCAGGGCTTCCAGTCGGGAGACGAAGCCCACCACGTCGCCCCGGTAGGTCTGGGGCACGGTCAGGTCCACGGTGCCGGAGTCGGTGGCCTTGGCCATGGGTTCACCCAGCAGGGTGTTGATGGCCCGCACCACCCGGTTGGCGGTGGTGAAGTCGGGATTGCGCAGGGCCAGGCGCAGGCTGTGTTCCCGGTTGAGGCGGAAGTCCACCTCCCGCTCGATGGTCGCCCCGCCGCTGATGCGGGCCACGGTGGGATGGTTCTTCTGCACCCCCTGCCCGCCGCCGTCCTGGGCGAAACCGCCGATGGACACCGCCCCCTGGGCCACGGCATAGATGCGGCCATCGGCCCCCTTGAGGGGCGTCATCACCAGGGTGCCGCCCTGCAGGCTCTTGGAGTCGCCCAGGGAGGACAGGGTCACGTCCAGCTTGCTGCCCTGCCGGGCGAAGGGTGGCAGGGAGCTGGTGACGATCACCGAGGCGACGTTCTTGACCGAAATGCCGTCCTCGATGTTGATGCCCATGCGCTTGAGCATCATGCGCATGGATTGGCTGGTGAACGCCGCGCTGGAGTCGCCGGTGCCATTGAGACCGACGATCAGGCCAAAGCCGGTCAACGGGTTGTCCCGCACCCCCTCGATGTCCACCACGTCCTTGAGCCGGGCGCCCCGGGCCGAATCGACGGGCGCGGCCACCAGAGCCAGGCCCACCAACAGCGACAGACAAATCCTTTTGCCTCGATCCTTCATGGCCTCATTCCCTGAGTCAGTTGCGGTGCCACAGGCGGGAGGCATGGATCACGCCCCCCGGCCTGCCTGTGCGAACCCTCTACAAGATCCGAATGGTGGACATGAAGCGGGAGAACCAGCTCGGCTGCTGCTGATCGTCGATGTCGCCGTCGCCGGAATACTCGATGCGGGCATCGGCCACCTGGTAGGACTGCACCGAGTTGTCCCCGGCGATGTCCTCGGGCCGGATGATGCCCGACAGAATCACATACTGGTTCTCGTTGTTGACGGTGATGTCCCGCCGCCCCTCCACCCGCAGGTTGCCGTTGGGCAGCACCTCGGTGACGATGCAGGAAATGGTGGCGTTCAGGGTGCCGCTGCGGGTGGTGGTGCCCTCGCCGGTGTGATCATGGTCGCCGCTGAGGGTGGCCTTGTCGATCAGCTTGCTCAACCCGCCCATCTGCAGCGCCTTGGTGAGGCCGAACATCCCGCCCATGTCCACCTTGGACTCGGACTCCCGCAACAGCTCGGTCTTGGCGTTCTTCTTGGCGCTGGCCTGCTCGGCGATGCGCACCGTCACCAGATCGCCGATGTTGCGGGCTTTGTCATCCAGAAACAGTGTGTTGCGGTCGCTGCTCTGCCAGATGGAGCCCTTCTTGGGACTCAGGGCCTCCGGCGAGGCCGCCTTGATCACCCCCACCGGGGACGGCGGCCGCTGGGCGGCGCGGGTCATGCCACAGCCGCTGACCAGCAGCGCCAGCCCCGCCAGCAGCAGCGGCATCTTCAGGGTCCTGTTCATCGCCAAACCTCCGTTGTCCGACCTGTCAGGGCATCATGACCTGAACCTGGCCCGGGCCCAGAATGCGGGCCACATAGGCGCGCTGACTGTCCGGGTTGCGCACCTCGATGGCATCCCCCACCCGCCCATGGCGGCCGGCGATGCCGATGGTCTCGATGTTGAGACCCTTCCTCACCAAACGCACCCGCACCCGGTCGCCCCGGGTCACCGCCAGGGGCAGTTCGAACCAGTCGGCCTGCAGGGGCCGGTCGGCCTGGAGGGTGCGGGTGGCCATCCGGCCCAGCACCGCGTCCCCCTGCTCCGGTCCCAGCAGCTCGGGCTGTTCCCGGGCCAGGGTGAAGAGTTTCACCGCCAGATCCCCGGGTCCAACCACCTCGCCCCGGGTCAGATTCCGGCGCGGCACCAGGATCTTGCGCTCCTGCTTCAGGGTGACCACCGCCCGCACCTGATCCCGGGGCCGGTCGTCTTCCAGCACGGTCACCATCAGGTTGACCCGCCCGGCCCGCAAAGCGTCGGCGGGGGGATCGAACAACAGATCCAGCGTGCCCCCGCCCTCCCCGGCCTCGGTCCCCTGGCGCACGAACACCCGCTCCGCCTTGAGCCCGTCGCCGGCCGCGTCCAGGGCCACGGTCAGGTGCTGTTCCACCAGACGGGTCAGGGCCTCCTGGTCCAGGCCGACCCCCCAGACGCTGCCGCTCCACAGCACCGCCACCGGCAGGATCAGCAATTTCCATGCATGTTTGTCAAAACCGACCATGATCCGCTTTCATTACCGCTTCAGGTTGGCCACCAGACCCAGCATGTCATCGGCGGTGCGGATGCCCTTGGAGTTGATCTCGTAGGCCCGCTGGGTGGTGATCATGTCCACCATTTCGGTGACCATGCTGACGTTGGAGTTCTCGCGGAAATGCTGGCGCACCCCGCCCATGCCGTCGGTGCCCGGATTGGCCACCACCGGGGCGCCGGAGGCCTCGCTCTCCTTGTAGAGATTGTTGCCGATGGCGGTGAGGCCGGCCGGATTGATGAACCGCGCCAGCTGGATCTGCCCCACCCCGGCGGTGAACCCGGGGGTGCCGTTGTCGGCCAGGCCGATGGAGCCGCTGCTCTCGATGGCCACCCCGGTGGTGGTGGCCGGGTTGATGCCGATGGCCCCGCCCTGCAACTGGTAGCCTTCCGAGTTGACGATATTGCCGTTGGTGTCGATGTGGAAGGTGCCGTCCCGGGAGTAGGCGGTCTCGCCATTGGGCAGGGTGATCTGGAAGAAACCCTGGCCATTGATCATCATGTCGACGTTCATGGGATCGTCGCTGGTCTGCACCGGGTTGCCCTGGGTGAAGTCCTTGCTCACCGAGGTGGCCTGCACGCCATGCCCCAGCTGCACCCCCACCGCCACCTGGGTGCCGGCGCTGGAGGTCTCGCTGCCGGCGGGGCGCATGTTCTGGTAGAGCAGATCCTGAAAATCGGTGCGGGAATGCTTGAAGCCCGTGGTATTGACGTTGGCCAGGTTGTTGGCGATCACGTCGATGTTGAGCTGTTGGGCCTGCATGCCCGTGGCGGAAGTCCAGAGTGCGCGAATCATGACAGGGTACTCCCCTTGCTCTGCGTTGCGTTGACCTCAATGGATGGGGGAGGTCTTCCTCCTCCCTCCACCGATGAAACCCGCGTCGCGACTTTCATCGGGAAAGTTCGGCGCTGCGGCTTCAGCGCAGCCGGCCGATCTGGGTGGCGGCCTGCTCGTCCAGGGAGTCCAGCGCCTTGATCATCTTCATGTAGGTCTCGAAGGCGCGGTGGGACTCGATCATCAGGGTCATGCCATGGACGCTGTCGGTGTTGGACCCTTCCAGATATCCCTGATGAAAGCCACCCTCGCCCTCCTCGGCGATGGGCACGGCCGCGCCGTCCGGGACGGCATAGAGGTTCTTGCCGACCTTGTCCAACTGTTCCTTGGGCAGCTCCATCCGCACCAGGCGGCCGACGGGACCCGTGGCATCGGAGACGCTGCCATCCTTGGCGATGGTCACCGGCCCCTCGCCGATGGTGATGGGCCCGCCGCCGGCTCCCAGCACCTGGAAACCGTCCTTGGTCACCAGCTCGCCGGCCGCATTGAGGGTGAACGACCCGTCCCGGGTGTAGCGGGCGCCCTGGGGGGTGTTGACGGCGAAGAAACCCTTGCCCTCGATGGCCACGTCGAACGGGTTGCCGCTGTCCTTCAGATGCCCCTGGGTCAGATCGGTTTCCGTGTTCACCGCCATGGGATAGGTCATGGGGTAGGCGTTGGCCGCCGGATTGCTGAACGGAAACGGGATGTCCCCCGGACCCCGCAGCCCCATGAAGGAGTCGGTGGCCAGGGGAAACAGCTCGGGACCGGGTTTGGTCATGAAGGAATCGAAGGTGATATTGTCACCCTTGTAGCCGTTGGTGTTGACGTTGGCCAGATTGTTGGCCAACACTTCCAGCCGCAGACCGATCCGACGCGCCCCGTTGACTGCCGAGTAGAAACCGCTGTCCATGTGAACCGCACCTCCTGCCGATGGAAACCCGAGAAATGAAAAGCAACCCTTGTGCCACAACCCGCAACGACGGGTTTCCAGGGCCGGATATCCGCATCCCGACCCGCCTGGCGGCCCGCCCGGCGTCGGTTCGGTGGCAGTTATTGCCGACCTGGGCAAACTTTGACTCCCGGAGATCCCTCGCGCCATGACCGACCATCCCGCCACCACCGCCCTGACCGGCCTCATGGCCCTGGTGGACCGACTCCGGGGCCCCGACGGCTGCCCCTGGGACCAGACCCAGACCTTCCACACCCTGCTGACCCACACCGTGGAAGAGGCCTACGAGGTGGTGGAGGCCGTCGAGAACAGCGACCTGCCCGGCCTGCGCCAGGAGCTGGGCGATCTGTTGTTCCATGTGGTCCTCTACAGCCGCATCGCCCAGGAGGGAGGGCATTTCGACCTGGCGGAGGTCATCGGCGGGGTGACGGACAAGATGATCCAGCGCCATCCCCATGTGTTCGGCAGCCCGGAAGACCGGGCCGCCCGGCGCCCCGGGGACTGGGAACGGCGCAAGCACCGGGAGGCCGGCGCGGAACAGCGTCCCGGGTCGGTGTTCGACGGTCTGTCCGGCCGGTTGCCGGCCCTGCATCTGGCCTACAAGGTTCAGCAGAAGATGGCCCGGGTGGGCTTCGACTGGCCCGGACCGGAGCCGGTGCGGGCCAAGGTGGCCGAGGAGCTGGCCGAGTTCGACCAGGCGGTGGCCGCCGGCGATGCCCGGGCCATGGAGGAAGAGCTGGGGGATCTGCTGTTCGTGCTGGCCAACCTGGCCCGCCACCACCGGATCAACCCGGAACGCGCCCTGCGCCAGGCGACGGTGAAGTTCCGCGACCGCTTCCGCTTTATCGAAGAACGGGTCTGGGCCGCGGGCGATCGGGTGGAAGAAGTCGGCGTGGCCCGGCTGGAGGAGCTGTGGCAGGAGCGCAAGGCCCTGGAGCGACAGCAGGCTCCGGACCGGCGGCAGGCGGACTGAGGATCAGGTCACTTCCGCGCCACGAAGTTCCAATAGGCCCGCAGCGCGCCGCCTTCCGGGATCTGGTTCTCCACGGTGGTCTTCTGCAGGAACTCCAGCCGGAACCCCCCCAGCAGATCCAGGAGATGGTCGCGGTCGGAGAAATGCGCCCGCCCCACGCCGGCGAAACGTCCCTGCCGGTAGCCGGTGCGGGTGTAGGGATCCTCGGCCGCCTGGCCCTGGGGATATTCCAGGGAGTCGGTGGCGAACCACTGCACGCCGATGAACACGCCACCCGGTTTGAGTACCCCATGGATCGCGGTCAGGGTGCGACGGATGGCGGCGGTGTGGTTGTGGGTCAGGCTGCTGCGGTCCAGGACCAGGTCGAAGGGACCGGGAAAATGCAGATCCGCGGTGAAGTCCCCCACCCACAGGCGCTCCGCCAGGTCCGGGTAGCGCTGGCGCAGCATGGCGACGATGGCCGCGCTGCCCTCCACGGCGCAGTATTCGACCCCCAGGCTGCGGAAGAAGTCGATGTTGGCCCCGGCGCCACAGCCCACTTCCAGGACCCGGTATCCTGCCCCCCCGGGGGCCGGACGGGCGTGGGTCATCACCAGGGAGACCACGTCGGACCAGGGCCAGATGGCCATGTTGGTGTGGTCGCGATAGCGCTGGTCCCATTCGGGGGAAAAGGTCATGGGGTCGAGTCTCCGGAGGCAGGGGCTTCCGCCCCGGCGCTCCGGGGGCGAGCGCCGGGCAGTTGGCCCTTGAGTTGGCCGCAGGCGGCGGCGATGTCGGCGCCGCGACTGTCGCGGATCACGGTGACGAACCCCTGGCGGTGGAGGGCCTCCTGAAAGCGCAGGATCACCTCCGGGGAGCTGGGACGAAACGCCGTGCCGGGCCAGGGATTGAACGGAATCAGGTTGATCTTGGAGGGAATGCCCTGGAGGTAGGCCCCGAAGGCCCGGGCGTCGTCCAGGCGGTCGTTGACCCCGTCCAGCAGGACGTATTCCCAGGTCACCCGCCGGCCGCTCTTCAGCGGGTAGTTCAACAACGCCGCCCGCAGGTCCCCCAGGCCGTACTTGCGGTTCAGGGGCACCAGGCGGTTGCGGACCTCCTCCCGGGCGGCGTGGAGCGAGATGGCCAGGTTGACCCCCAGCTCCCGGCCCACGGCGTCCAGGCGCGGCACCACCCCGGCGGTGGACAGGGTGATCTTGCGGGAACCGATGGCCAGGCCGGCGTCGTCCATGAGAATGTGGACCGCCCGGGCCACGGCGTCGTAGTTGTAGAGGGGTTCGCCCATGCCCATCAGCACCACGTTGGTGACCCGGCGGGCGCGGAGCAGCAGTTCGCCCCGGGCCAACAGCACCTGTTCGACGATCTCGGCGCTGGTGAGGTTGCGGGCGAAGCCCTGGCGGCCGGTATGGCAGAACGGGCAGTTCAGGGAACACCCGGCCTGGGAGGAGACGCACAGGGTGCCCCGGGCGTCCTCGGGAATGTAGACCGTTTCGATGACCTGACCGTCGGCCAGGCCCAGCAGCCATTTTTCCGTGCCGTCCGCGCTCACCTGGTGGGCGCGGATCGCCGGCCGCAGGGGCGCGCAGCTGGCCATCAGGCGGGCGCGGAACGGTCTGGCCAGATCGCTCATGGCCGCCCAGTCCCGGGCCAGCTTGACATGCAGCCAGGACCAGAGCTGCCGGGCGCGGAAGGGTTTCTCGCCCCACCCCGTCACCAGGTCGGTCAGCTCGGCGCGGGTCAAACCGGTGACGGGGATGGGCGGAGTCATGGGCGGTCAGGGCCGGGGGCAGATCTGGGTCTGGTTGAAGAAGAAGGCGATTTCCTGGGCGGCGGTTTCCGGGGCGTCGGAGCCGTGGACGGCGTTGGCGCTCACATCAGCGGCGAAATCGGCGCGGATGGTGCCGGGGGCGGCCTTCCTGGGATCGGTGGCGCCCATGACCTCGCGGTTCTTCTTGATGGCGTTCTCGCCCTCCAGGATCTGCACCACGATGGGGCCGGAACTCATGTATTCGGTCAGCTCGTCGTAGAAGGGCCGGCCCTTGTGGACGGCATAGAACGCCCCGGCCTGTTCCCGGGTCAAATGGACCATGCGGGAGGCGACGATGCGCAGGCCGGCGGCCTCGAAGCGGGCATAGATCTGACCGATGACGTTCTTCGCCACGGCATCCGGCTTGATGATGGAAAAGGTGCGTTCGACTGCCATGTGAGTCTCCTGAAGGTCTTGTTGAGGAATCCCGGAACGGGCCATGGGATTCCGGAGCGACTTTGAAAGTCCGCCCGGAAAATGGCATTATGGCCGAACAGAAGGAAAAACTGTCAAGACCTGGGACCGCCAGGCCTCACGAATCCAGCTTCCAGGAGACCCCCGGCATGCGATCTTTCATCCTTCCGACCCTCGGCCTGACCCTGCTCGGCGCGACGCTGGCCGCTCCCCCGGCGTTGGCCGCGCCCTGGTACGGGGGACCATTCTCGGCGGAAATCGTCATGTCCAGCAGTGGCGACCCGGCCAACCAGGCCTCCGGGCGGCTGTTCGTCGGCGAGACGGCCCTGCGGGCCGAGGGCACCCACCAGGGCCAGACCAAGGCGGTGATCATCGACCGCACCCAGGGCAAGGCCTGGACCCTGCTGGTGGACCGCAAGCAGTACCACGAGGGCATCAGCGATGCCCCCATGCCGCCCCAGCCGGACATCCAGGACAACCTGCCCGGCGACCCCAACGGTCCCTGCCAGACCGGCCAGGGCGAGATGCAGTGCCAGAAGATGGGCAGCGAGGCCGTCAACGGCATCCCGACCGACAAATGGCAGATCGTCCGCAACAGCCAGGGCCGCACCATGGGCATGATCCTCTGGGTGGATCCCCAGCGGCGCCTGATCCTGCGCCGCCAGGCGCAGAACGGCCCCACCATGGAGCGCAGCTTCCAGGGCATGGAGCAGGTCAACGGCCGCAACGCCGAAAAATGGGAGTTCACCGAGAGCTTCCAGAACCAGAGCCGGCGCTACACCCAATGGACCGACGCCACCCTGCGCATTCCCTTGCGCATGACCGGCGAGCAGCAGTTCAGCGCCGAACTGCGCAACGTCACCGAAGGCCCCCAGAATCCGGAGCTGTTCCAGATTCCCAAGGATTACCAGCAGATCGCCCCGCCCCAGCCGCCCCAGCAGCAGGGTGGCGGGCAGCAGCCCCAGCAAGGCATGCCCCAGCGCTGACCGCCCCCCCCCCCCGGTTTT
>PEAP01000093.1 GCA_002753665.1 Magnetococcales bacterium DC0425bin3 | reverse complement strand
GTCTATATGGGGGTGCGGGGGGTGCGACGGGGGTTGGAGTTGTTCGGGGGGGGATTGGGAGTATACTGACGCGGAAGCCGACCCGTTGCGGAATGATTCGGAGACCTGCTCATGAAGTTTTTTACCCGCTCGGCCCTGGGATCCCTGGCGACCCTGCTGTGGCCCCTGTCCTTGTCCGCCACGGAACTGCCCGTCCACTCGGTGGCGCTCTTTTCCAGCGGCGTGGGCTATTTCCAGCATGCCGGGCAGGTGGACGGCGACCGAACCCTGCAGTTGCCGTTCCGGGAGGACCAGATCAACGACGTGCTGAAATCTTTGGTGCTGGAGGATCGCGCCGGCGGCCAGCCCGGGTTCGTGGTCTACCCGAGCCGGGACCCGCTGGCCAAGACCCTGGGGGGGTTCCAGGTGGATTTTTCCGACCACCCGGGCATGGCCGATCTGCTCACCCAGTTGCGGGGGGCGCGGGTGGCGATTCAGGCCCTGGGGGAGGAATGGCGCGGGGCGATCATCGGGGTGGAAAAGCGTCCCCTGGGGACGGGAGAGGAGTCGGCCACCGAGGATTGGGTGGTCAACCTGGCCCTGGAGCAGGGCCTGAAGAGCCTGTTTCTGCGGGACGTGTCCCGCCTGGACCTGCTGGACGAGGCCCTGCGCGGCGAAGTGGCCAAGGCCCTGGAGACCCTGGACCAGGGGCGCGGCCGGGGGACCCAGCGGGTCTCGCTGCGTTTTCCCGGTCAGGGGACCCGCCCGGTGCAGGTGGGCTATGTGGTGGAAACCCCGGTGTGGAAAGTCAGCTACCGCCTGATCCTGCCTGCGAAAGAGGCCAGCCCGCCCCGCATCCAGGGCTGGGCCATCGTGGAGAACCAGACCGACAACGACTGGACCGGCATCACCCTGTCGTTGGTCAGCGGACGGCCCATCTCCTTCGTGCAGGATCTCTACGAACCCCTGTATGCCCAGCGGCCCCAGGTGAAGACCACTGCCCGTTCCGGCCCGGCGCCCCGGGAGTACGAGTCGGGCGTCGCGGCGGAGGAGCAGGCGGATGCCCGGCAGGAGAGCCCCATGGAGGCCGCCGGTCCCGCCATGCGGATGTTCAAGTCGGCGCCGGTCATGGCGAACATGGATGCCGACCTGGCCCAGGCCAGGGACGGCGGAGCGGCCGGTGCGGAACCCCTGGATGCGTCGGGCCTGGTGGCCGCGGCGGCGGGCCGCCGGCAGGGGGCGCTGTTCCAGTACACCGTGCCCGGGGTGACCCTGCCCCGGCGGCAGTCGGCCATGATTCCCATCGTGGCCGAACCCATCGCCGCCCGGCCGGTGGGCATCTTCAACGCGACGGTGCTGGCCGACCATCCCCTCAGCGGTGTCTGGCTGGAGAACACCACCGCCAACCATCTGCCGGCGGGGCCGGTGAGCCTGTTCGAGCGGGGCGGCTATGCCGGCGATGCCCGGCTGGATGAGCTGCCGCCCCACCAGAAACGCCTGCTGTCCTTCGCCGTGGACTTGGCGGTGCTGGTGCGGTGCGAGGCCGGCCCCGGGGTGAGCCAGCTCACCACCGGGCGGCTCGTCAAGGGGGTACTGGAGCTGTCCCACAAGCATCGTCGGGTGCGAACCTGCACCGTGGACAACAGCGACGACCGGCCCCGGACCCTGGTGGTGGAACACCCCAACGAGGCCGGCTGGACCTGGGCCGGGGAGACCCCGCTGCCGGTGGAAAGCACCGTCCAGTGGCACCGCTTCGAGACCCAGATTCCGGCCCGGGGTGGGCAGAAGTTGGCGATCACCGAAGAACGAGTGGAGGTGCAGGAGGTGGCGCTGCTCCACTCTGGGGTGAACTTCCTGGATGTGCATGTCAGGAACGGCCAGCTGTCCCAGGGGGTGCGCCAGGCCCTGGGGGAGGTGCTGACCCTGAAACGGGCCGAGGCGGCCCTGGCCGCGGAGATGGAGGCGGTCAGACAGGACTTGCAGCGGCTGACCGAGGGGCAGGAACGGCTGCGCAGCAACCTGAATGCGGTGCGGCCCGGAACGACCTTCGCCAACCGCATGCTGGAGAAGCTGGAGGCCAGCGAGACCCGCATCGAACAGGCCAACACGCGACTCGAAGGCCTGATCCAGCGCCACCGGGAGGCCCGGCAGCGGCTGGAGCAACACCTGGCGGCCCTGAACGCCGGTTGACGGCGGTGGGCGACCGGCTGCGGACCGCTGCGTTGCCGAAAGCGGATTCCGTGGCTACAATCGATCAGGAGCCTGTCGCAGAATGCAGCAGGCTCCGCCGGAATGGCCATGGATGGCCATTCTGCGACAGGCTCTCAAGAGGCTCGATCATGGCAGTGACCATCTATCACAATCCCCGTTGTTCCAAATCCCGCCAGACCCTGGAGCTGCTTGAGGCCCGGGGCCTGGAGCCCGAGGTGGTGGACTATCTCAAGACCCCCCCGGATGCCGCCGCCATCGAACGGATCCTGACCCTGCTGGGCCTGGAGCCCCGGGCGCTGATGCGCATCAAGGAAACCGCCTACCGCGACAACCACCTGGACGATCCCGGCCTCACCCGGCAGCAGTTGATCGACGCCCTGGTGCGGCATCCCCAGCTTTTGGAACGGCCGGTGGTGGTGGCCAACGGCAAGGCGGCCATCGGCCGGCCGCCCGAAAACGTTCTGGAGATCCTGTGACGTGAACAAGACCGGTTGCGCCTGGTGTTTGGCCGGACTGCTGCTGGCCGCCTGCACCTTCGTTCCCCCCCCCGGCGGCGGCCCGGATTCGGGCGGGGAGGATCCCGCCATGACCTGGAGCAAGAAGTCCTGGCCCAACGGCGGACGGTACGAAGGCGAGATGGTCAACGGCAAGCGCCATGGCCGCGGCACCTACATCTGGCCGGACGGCGCCCGCTACGAGGGGGAATTCCGCAACGACCAGCGCACCGGCTACGGGGTGTTCACTTGGCCCACCGGGGCCCGGTACGAGGGGGAATTTCTGGACGGCAAGCGCCATGGCCGGGGCACCTTCGTCTGGCCCGACGGGGCCAAGTTCAGCGGCGAGTATCGTTACGGCCGCAAGCATGGCGCCGGCACGTTCTATTCGGCCGACAAATCGGTGGTGGTTTGTCAACTGGTGCCCCAGGAGGAGAGCCAGGCCTGGGAGGACGGCAACCTGGTGAGCCGGGTGCCCCAGGCGACCGCCAAGACCCCGGGGGTGGTGCCCGAAGCGGCCCTCGACCGGGCCGCGGCCGCGACCGCGACTCCATCCGGTCCGGCGCCCTTTCCGCCCGACAACGCCGCGCCCCGCCAATTGGGGGATACCAACGCAACAGCCCCACGCAAGCCGGTGAAGGAGGACGCCTGGCGGGAGCCGCGCACCGGGATGAGCTTCGTGCGGGTGCCCGAGGGCTGCTTCCAGATGGGCAGCCGGCGCGGCAACAACGATGAGCGGCCGCCCCATTCGGTCTGCGTGGATGAGTTCTGGATGGGGCGTTTCGAGGTGACCCGGGGGCAGTGGGAGCGGATCATGGGCCAGTCCGCCCCCGGTGGCTTCGAGGTGGTGATCGGCCGCAACCGGGGCCAGGAGGAGCATCCGGTGGAAACCGTCTCCTGGAACGACGTGCAGGGGTTCATCTCCCGTCTCAACCAGGCCAGCGGCAGCCGCTTCCGTTTGCCCACCGAGGCGGAGTGGGAATACGCCTGTCGGGGCGGCGGTCTGGACGATCCCTATTGCGGCGGCGCCGATCCCGGGGCGGTGGCCTGGTTCAACGCCAACAGCGAGGGCTCCACCCATCCGGTGGGCACCCGTTCCCCCAACCGCTTCGGGCTGTACGACATGAGCGGCAACGTCTGGGAATGGGTGTCGGACTGGTATGAACCCGGCTACTACTTCGGCAGCCCCAAGCGCAACCCGGCCGGTCCGGAGTCCGGCAACGCCAAGGTGTTCCGTGGCGGCGCCTGGTTGAGCGATACCAACTACATCCGCGCCACGGTCCGCTACAAATTCGATCCGGAGAAGAAGTACAACCTGCTGGGCTTTCGCCTGGTCCGCATGCCATAACCGGCTGCGGCCCATCGGCCCGGTCCGGCAGGAGCGCCCCCATGGACCATCATTCCGGCCCCCGGTCTCCCCATCAGGACGGATTCCTGATCCTCCTGCTGCTGCTGGCCCTGTTCGGTCTCGTCTGGCTGTTGCGGCCCTTTTTGCCGGGGTTGTTCCTGGCCACGGTGCTGGCCACGTCCACCTGGCCCCTGCATCGGCGCCTGATGGAACGCCGCGGACTGGGAGCCGGGGCATCGGCGTTGCTGATGACCTCGACCGTGTTTCTGGTGGTCATCATTCCGGTGGTGTATCTCCTGACCATCGCCGGCATCCAGGGCACCCGGGGCATTGCCGCCATCCATCATCAGGTGGTCGGCCTCGATGCCGAGGCCATGGCGCTGTACAGGGCGCGCCTCATCGAGATCCTGCCCCTGCCCCGGGAATTCCTGGAGCTGATCCTGTCCCAGATGGGGGAGCAGCTGGGCCGGATGGCGGACATTTTGAAAAGCATCTCCCTGTTTCTGTTCCAGAGCCTGTTCGGCAACACCCTGGCCTTTTTTTCCTCCCTGTTCCTGATCACCTTCGCGCTGTACTTCTTCTATCGGGACGGCCCCGCCCTGGTGTACCGCCTGAAGGTCCTCTCGCCGCTGCCCAACCGGTATGACGACTTCATTCTCAACCGCTTCGCCGGCCTGGCCACCACCCTGGTGCTGTCCACGGTGGGGATCGCCCTGCTGCAGGGAACCCTGCTGGGCCTGGCGGCGGCGGTGCTGGGGCTGCCCTGGTTTTTTCTGGCGGTGGCCGGCTCCATCACCTCGTTCATCCCGGTGGTGGGCAGCATGCTGGTGTGGGCGCCCACGGCCCTGGTTCTCCTGATCCACGATCAACCCTGGCAGGCCCTGGGATTGGTGCTGTGGTGCGCGCTGATCATCGGCTTCGTGGGGGACAATCTGCTGCGCCCCCTCCTGATCGGCTGGCTGTCGCGGCTGTCCCATGTGGACGCGGGGCAGGGGGAGGGCGTTTTGTCCCATACCCTGTTGACGGTGCTGTCCACCTTCGGGGGAATCATGGCCTTCGGCATTCTGGGACTGCTGTTCGGCCCCATCATCGCCGCCATGGCCATCACGGTGTTCGATATCTACGAGATGCAGCACGGGCACCAGTTGGACCGGTCGTAGCGGACAAGGACCGGTCTCCAATGCGATCAAAAAATACTTTTAATTTCAAATAGTTCTATATTGTTTTTTCTTGCCGTTTCCAAAAAAGCGCAGGCTCGAAAAATTTTTGTTGCTATATGGTTCCGTGGCGTGTAGTCTCAAAAACGGTCATGATCATCGAACAAAACCAATTTGAGTCGATTCCCATGCACTCCTTGCTCATTCTTTCACGTCTGGTTGAGCAATTTGACCTCCTTTTGAAACAGAGGTGGATCCATTCTTGCCGCAGGATGCTGCACTTTCATATCGCTTGGACGCTGGGCAGCCTGATCTTCATCTCCACCATTTCTTCAGTACAAGTTGTTTGGGCAGGAGAGCAATCCATATCCTCTGTAAATGAAGGCAACGGCGATGAAATGCCGCCATCCTGTGATCAATTCAAATCAAAACCTGATTGTGAAGATGAATGGCAACTGCTAAATATTGTTTATAGAAAAGGCAAAGAAATAGTTCAACGTATTGAATTTATTCAGGGTCATGAGTTGATCATAAGCAGTGTAACTATTGTTCTTATGTTTGTTGTTGGAATTGTTGTATTGCCCATATTTTTATGGGCAGCGGCCCGTTTGTTTAGAATAATTCGTAATTATTCATTAAGGCCAATCATAAAATCAGTATTTTTCATTTGGCTGAGACCACATGGACAAACAGGATTAACAATCAATACAGACCCAGGCCGTCCCCTTCTTGAAGACCAGAAAAACGCCATCAAAAGGATCATTGAAGAAGCAAAACGTCTACATAAAAGCCAGCCAGGCCGCATGTTTGGACTGCAAGGCGCATGGGGAGCTGGCAAGTCCTTTGTAGTACAGGAACTTCTAAATCAAACAGATGGAGAATCTTCAATCGTTGCAACACGAATTAATATTTGGGAAGTCCAGCGCGAACAAAATTTACACTTGGCGATGGTAAAGGCTATTCTGGCCAATCCGACATTATTTAATAAACACTTCGTCGATTATCCGTTGATTATTTTGATGTCGATCATTATCGAATTTATAGCGAAACTGATGCCGACAGGACTTGAACTGTCATTGGGGAGTTCGCGTGTATCACTTGCTCAAGGACTCTCAATACCGATGGCTTGGCAAAAATTATTCCGGATCGTTGTTGATAAAGCGGTCAGTAACGGCCTGAGATTTATTGTCATTCTTGATGAAATTGACCGCGCTGATCCACCAATGGCACAAGCTGCCATTACACTTGCGCGACGGTCACTTGATCTACCAGGAATCCTTGTGGTTCTTCCATTTGTAGAAGAGCAGATTCGCTACAAAGTCTTTAACCCAACAATCGCGGTCAGCCCTGATCTTGAGGGTACGATGGAAGCGGTTCTGGATGAGGAAGCCGCAAAGCTAGACAAAGAAACACGGGAAATGCTGCTTAATGAATCCAACAAAGACGGGAAGGAAGAAAGTAAAGACGGGAAGGAAGAACGTGAAAAGGAACGTTGGAAAAAATTTCTGATTCGGTATTACCAGCACATGGTTGGCACTGATCCGAGGGCGAGAGATTATCTGTTTAATCGATTCTCTGAGAAATATTTAGCAAACTCTATACAATTAAGAGGAGTACAAGGAAAAAATTTATCATCATTTATTTTAGATTGCAATACTTCGTTTAAGGTGATGTTTAGCGAGCTTGTTGATGGTCATAAGATTGACAGAAAAGTCATGGAAGGAAACATTAACAGATTGTCCGAAAGAGGGCTCATGATAGGCAGTGCATTATTGCCAGAAAATTTTACCGTGCGGTCTTTAAGAAAATTTGAAGGAATGCTTGATGAGGGGTTTTCGCGAACAATCAGAGAAATAGAAGGCCTGCCAGACTCAGATGAAAAACACGCCATTATTCAGGCATATCTTATCCATGCAATTGTGTTTTCATGTTTGTTCTCACAAGATCTAATCTATAATACGGACATTGCCTAACATGGACAAAAAAAGGGACAAAGAAAGCGCTCAAGAACTTGGATCGAACCATAATAAACAAATTGATCCTCAAAATATAACATTTCCATTTTTCGGGCCAAGAGAAGTATCTAAAGAAGATACAGGAATAATACTCGAAGAAAAACAGAAAACCGCAGCATCTGAAAAAGAATACGAGGAGTTCATATCAATATGGCGTACCATCGCCGATTTGTTTCCATCCACTGTTTCAGAAGTACTCAAGAAAGATTCTGTGGAGTCCAAGCACTCATCTGTAATGCAAAGGCTGTTTGGGGAAGAACTCAGACGATGGATGGGGATAAGGATGGGGATGACGTCACTACATTTACGAATGCCTGCAACAGAGGGTCAGACCGTAAATAGAGAGCAGTACCCTGATGATAATGAGCAAGCAAGCCAACAAGGAACAACGCAACAGCTGCTAACAGCTACCACAGACATTCAGCAAAAGACACTCGACCAGATGGATACTACTGCGCCACCTGCTGCTCCTTCCGAAGGTCCGGTATTTACCGCATTGGAAGGTGACAAGGCGATGGTGATGCTGCAAAGCCGGGCAGGTGCCCAGCGGCTCTATTCCGCACCAGAAAAACTGATCAATTTCATTGCCAATTCTGTTGCACCGGCGATTGCCCGTCTCGAAGCCAATCGAATGGCTTCGCCAGAAGAACTGGTGGACATTATTCTGGAGCCGCTGGCCGGACGGCGGTTTCCTGATACTCCATTGGCCGACTGCGCCGGCGTAAGCGGCCTTGTGGCCGGTCTGCGGGGCTTTCTGGAAAACCAGGAAGACAATGCACGGGGGTCCGGCTACTACACATCCCGGGGCGCCCTGCCACAGTGGCTCAGCAAACTGGACGATGGCGCCATCGGCTGCCGCCACCGGGCGGTCTTCTACTATCATGAGTTGGTATCCCTTGGCCCGAACACATTGCAGGATATCAATCTGTTCGGCCGAACGACCAACAATCTGACCACGACATTGGCCGACTTTTGGCAAAACAAGCCTGATGCGCCGCAGGGGCAGTTGCTCAGCCGGCTCCAGGCATTGGCTACCGCTGCACAAATGCATGGGCGCCAGCGCAACGACATGGATGAAGCCAGGCTGGCAGATCAGCTGCTGCAGTCGATGGGCATGCGGGCTGAAGCGGGTCAGGCGGCTGCAATCGTCCATGCGCTCATGGTGGCAGCCAATGTTCCGGCCAGCTGGCGGGTGGTGGCCCCGGAAGTGCTGGGTGGCATGGAGGCTCGCCATGACGAGGAAGGGATGGCACTGATAAGCTGCGCCTCAGGCGTGGTGCGCATGGCGTTCAATCCTCTGCGGGACTGGGATGAAATTCCCTCAGCATTGTTCAACGCCGGTGTGTCATTGGTGCGCAAAGGAAAATCGGCGGCGGTAAATGTGGATGCCAGGAGGCGATTGCTCCCTGCGCGGGTTGCCTGCAATGCGACCGGCCTGGTATGGGCTTTGGCGCGCGGCAAGGATTGGGTCGAAGCATTGGCCCATTTTCATGGGATGGACTGTGCAGTCAACCTGTTCGGCGCCCTGGCCGAATGGCAAGGGGACAGGAGCCTTCAGGCGGCCAGGGAGTGCATGGTTCGCTTGGCAAACGGCCTGGCTGCCATTGGATCTAAGCTGGGGCAGCGGCAGCAGGTGGAATATGTGCGGTTGAAAGGTTCATGGGACCAATTGAATATCGAGGTGCAGCCTGCTGGCCGCACGCAGGAGGAACTCCTTGATGACCTGGATGAACTGCTCAAGGAGTTACAGATCGATTTCCCAGGCCATGGGAAGTTTACCGAGCAGGCGGAAACGGAATGGATGGTCCAGGTCGGCAACATGCTGGCCGAACAGCTCACATTCGCATTCGGCACGGAATACTATCAGGAGCTGACCAGCAGCCTCCTGACCCTGCTGCGCGCCCTGGTGCAGCATTCCACCGATATCGAAAAGGCTTGGCAGGAACTGTATGGGGAGATGGCCGAGCCGGTCCTCGACCGGACCAGGACCGCTGATGACATACGCGATCACAGCGGGCCGCTTGTCAAACTGGGGGAAATGTCGCGCACCGAGTGGATCCGGGTTGCCGAACAATCCATGGAAACGAGTCTGATTGCACCCACCGGTGAAGAAAAGAAACCCCAGCCTCGATTGGGGCCATGGCTGATGAAATACCTGAATTATTCAGCTAAACCGGCTGCTGAAACCACATCTGGACCCGACCCCACGACCCTGACCACGCCTCAACGCCCTCGTCGCCCACCCCCTTTTGCTCCCTTGGAGGGAGACAAGTCCATGGTGATGCTCCAGACCAGGGCCTACGCGCAGCAACTGTATTCCGATCCGGGGCGGCTGATGGACTTCTTCGCCCATGCGGTTGCCCCGGCCATTGGCCGCCTCGAAAACAACCGGTTGGGTACTCCGGAAGAACTGGTGGATATTCTTCTCGGCGCACTGGCCGGACGACGCTTTCCGGGAACAGTGCTGGGCGATTGCTCTGGGGTATCGAACCTGCTTGCCGGACTGCGGGGCATCCTGGAAACCCAGAACAAAAATGAGCGCAGCGCCGGCTACTACACGTCGCGGGGGGCAGTGGGACAATGGCTCAATCAGGTGGATGATGGCGCCCTGGGCTGCCGACGCCGGGCCGTCTTCTACTATCATGAGATGCTGTCCCTTGGTCCGATAGCTTTGCAGGATGTCAATCTGTTCGGCATGGTGGCGAACAACATGGTTGGCACACTGGCCAATTACTGGCGGGACAGACCCAATGAACTGCAGGGACAGCTGCTCAGCCGCCTCCAGGCGCTGGCGGTCGCGGGGCAACTGCACGGGCAAAAGGGGCATGACCCGGATAAGGACTCCATGGCAGGCAGCCTGTTCAAGGCACTCGGCATGGAGGCCAGCCAACAGGCATTCGATGTCGCTCGCGCCCTGATGGTCGTTGCCAATGTTCCCAGCAGTTGGCTGAATGTGGCACCGGAAGTGCTGGGCCGTGAAAAGGAGGCCAGGCATGGCGAGGACTGGATGGCACTGATGAGTTGCAGCGCCAGCCTGGTGCGCATGGCCTTCAATCAACCAAAGGATTGGGATGACATTTCCGCCTCACTGTTCAACGCGGGCGTGGCGCTGGCACGAGAGCGGCAATCGGCAATGGCTGGCGCGGGCCGGCAGGCCATCGTTGCTGCCCAGGTTGCCCTCAATGCCACCGGCCTCGTCTGGGCGCTGGCACGCGGTAAGGATTGGGAACAAATTTTGGCCACTCTCAATGGGCTGGATTGCGCCGTCAACCTCTTCGGTACGCTGGCCAATTGGCAACAGGCACCTGTCCTGAATACGGCAAGGAATACCATGACGCGCCTGGCGAGTGGTCTGCTTGGCGTCAGCGCGAATCTGGCACAGCGGCAGCAGGCGGAATTCGTGCGCCTGCAGGGCTCGTGGGACCAGCTGGGCATCGCGCCGCGCGCGATTATCCGCTCACCGCAGGACCTCCTCAACGACCTGGACGAATTGCTCAAGACACTGAAGATCGCTTTCCCAGGGCATGCGGGGCTGATGGGTGATGACAAGGCTTACATGCAATGGATGGTCGGTGTCGGCACCATGCTGTCCGGGCTGCTTGAGTCCGTGTACGGTGCAGACAAGTATCGGGAACTGGCTGACGACCTCCTGGGCCTGCTGAATGCCCTGGTTCGGCATTCCTCCGATCTCGAGACGGCATGGCGGAAACTGTATGGAGAGATAGCAGAGATAGCCGAGCCCAACCCTGAGAAAGGTGAAGAAATCCGCAACCATAGCGGACCGCTGGTCATGATGGGGGATATGACGCGCGCTGAATGGGTTGAGCTGGCCGCAACGGCCATTGACCAGAGCCTGGCCAATGGAGAACGTCGTTTTGGTCCATGGCTCGCGGAGTTTTTCAGCCAATAGTCGTCAGGGCAATGGCACTTAGATAAGAATTTTCTTTTGAGTTTCAGCGAGGTGTGACATCGGCCTCCTGATGGTGCATGATTCCGGGCTGGAAACATCAGCCAGAGTCTCCTCGCTGCCGGCCACGAGGACGGTTCTCACATCCACCACCCGACCCTTCTTCCGGGTCTTCTTGACGGTGGCGTGGTTCATGGCCCTCGGCCAGCGCTTCCTCAGCTTCTTCTTCGGGCCTCGTGCCGCCTTTACGCCGTGGCCGATAGGGGATGCCGTAAACCTCCAGCAAGGACGTCTCATAAGCCGCATGTTCATCCGTGGTGACCAACTCGGGAGGTCGACCATTGGTCCGGTCGGCAAAGTCCGTTACCAATCGATCACTGGTTTCCTGATCCCTGTGGGGTCCCTGGACCATGGCGACCACCAGCTTGCTGGCAGGGTCAATGGCGATGTGATCCCACACGCTGCCCGCCTCACCTTCGGAGCGTTCCTCCTCAGTGCAATTCTTGTCTTTTTTTCCCCACGAAGGACCACATCTCGTCCATCTGGACTTCCGGGATCTCCAGGTCTCGGACCAACCGGTCATGAATCTCCCGGGCATGGCGACCAACCCGCTTGAGAATGCGGCCAACGGTGTCCCTGGATACTCCGGTCAACCGGGCTGTCTTGCGCACGCCGGTTCCCTCCGCCAGATGGCTGACCACGGCCACAATCTTCTCCTTGGGGATCCGCAGGCGTACAGAGGCGTGCCATTCCGTTCGGAAAATTCATGCTGACAATGCCGACAGAAACCGGATTCCGCTGGTCCCATACCGGCGACGGACCACCACGTTCCCCAACCCCTTGATCCCGAAATGTTCGCATTCCGGATTCACACATCCAACATCCAAAACGATCTCTGGCCCATCCATGGCCTTTCCTCCTCCTTGGTGGATCGGAAAAGCCTTTATATCACAAAACGTTGATTGCATGAAACGGTGTCAGGCCACCAAGAAAAATCCTGGCAGAGGCCGAGAATGACCTGCGCATGACCAAGGTCCATCAGAAGATCTCCGGCTGCTTCCGTTCCCAGGAGGGTGCCGCTATCTTCTGCCGTATCCGCGGTTTCCTCTCCACCTGCCGCAAGAACGGCGTCTGTGCAACACAGGCGCTCAAAGATCTATTCCGGGGCAAATTGTCCCGCGTCAATTATTCTGGCCGGTCGGCGTCAATTATTCTGGCCGGTTGGGAAGCACCATTTTTGTCTCTCCTCTGGGGTTGGTTGGAAGCACTTTCTTGCGGCCCCTGCCTTTGCTT
>PEAP01000092.1 GCA_002753665.1 Magnetococcales bacterium DC0425bin3 | reverse complement strand
GGCGCGGAGCTGAAGATCGACTCCCCACGGCCCGATCCGGTGAGCCGCTGACTCCCCTCCCCCAGCAGAATCCGAACGGACGAGAGAACCATGCCGACGACCATCCTTCTTCCTGAACTGGGCGACAACATCAAGAGCGGCGACGTGGTCCGGGTGGTGGTGAACGCCGGGGATACCTTCAAGAACGGCGATCCCCTCCTGGAAGTCGAGACCGACAAGGCGGTGATCGAGGTGCCGGCCAGCCGGGATGGCACCGTCACCGCGGTGCTGGTCAAGGCGGGAGACAAGATCAAGGCCGGGGATCCGATCCTGACCATCGGCGAGGACGCCGTCAGCCCCGCCGTCCCGGCTGCGGCGGCCCCCCTCGCCCCGCCTCCTCCCCCCGTGGCCCCGCCCGCGGCGGCCCCGGCTCCGGTTCCAATGCCTCCGGCCACTGCGACGGCCGGAGCAGCGGCCCCGCCCCCGGCGCCTCCGGTCACTGCGGCGACCGGAGCGACGGCCACCGGCCCCATCCCCGCCTCCCCCGCGGTGCGGCGGGAGGCCCGGGAGCTGGGGGTGGACATCCGCCAGGTGACCGGCAGCGGTCCCCATGGCCGCATCACCCTGGCCGACGTGCGGCAGTGGGTTCGCAGCCGCAATCAGGAACAGGCCGCCCGGCCGGCCGGATCGGGCCTGTCCCAGCACGGCCCCCTGCCGGACTTCTCCCGCTGGGGCGGCGTGACGCGGGACAAGATGTCCGGCATCCGTCGCGCCACCGCCGTCAACCTGACCGCCACCTGGAACACGGTGCCCCAGGTGACCGGTTACGACCAGGCGGATATCACCAATCTGGAAGCCTGGCGCAAGCAGTTGCCGCCCCTGACCAACGGTCAGCGCCCCACCCTGACCGCCTTCCTGGTGAAGATCATCGCCGGGGCGCTGCGGCGTTTTCCGGACTTCAACAGCGCCGTGGACATGGCCGCCGAGGAGATCGTGCGCAAGGCCTACGTCCATGTCGGGGTGGCGGTGGACACGCCCCATGGCCTGCTGGTGCCGGTCATCCGCGACGTGGACCGCAAGAACATCGCCCAACTGGCCCAGGAGCTGGAGGAGCTGTCCCAAAAGGCCCGGGAGCGCAAACTGGCCCTGGCGGACATGCAGGGCGGTTGCTTCACCCTGTCCAACCTGGGCGGCCTGGGCGGGCTGGGGTTCAACCCCATCATCAATTACCCGGAAGTGGGCATCCTGGGGGTGTCCCGGGCGCGTTTGGCACCGGTTCACGGTCCGGGGGGGGGGTTCCAGCCGCGGCTGATGTTGCCCCTGAGCCTCAGCTACGACCATCGCCTGATCGACGGCGCCCAGGGCACCCGGTTCCTGGACTGGATCCGCCGGGCGCTGGAGCAGCCCATGCTGGCGCTGCTGGAAGGCTGACCCCGGCCCTCCGGCCCCCCGGCCCCATGATCATCACCCGGACGCCCCTGCGGGTCAGTTTCGCCGGCGGTTGCAGCGACTTTCCCGGCTTCTACCGCCACCATGGCGGCGCGGTGGTGAGCGCCGCCATCCAGAAGTACGTCTATGTGGCGCTGCATCCGTTCTTCCTTGACCGCATCCGCATCAAGTACAGCCAGAGCGAGGATGTGGCCAGCGCCGAGGACGTGCAGCATCCGGTGATCCGGGAATGCCTGCGCCGGGTGCCGGTCACGGGGGGCATCGAAATCGCCTCCATGGCCGATGTGCCCGACGGCACCGGGCTGGGCAGTTCCAGTTCGTTCACCGTGGGGCTGCTCCATGCCCTCTACGCCTATCGGGGCCAGGAGGTCTCCAGGAAGCGGCTCGCCGAGGAGGCCTGCCGCATCGAAATCGATCTCCTGTCCGGACCGGTGGGCAAGCAGGACCAGTATGCCGCCGCCCATGGGGATCTCAACTTCATCCGCTTCAACCGCGACGATACGGTGGAGATCGCCCCCATCGCCCTGGAACCGCACCAGGTGGCCCACCTGGAGCAGCATCTGAAGCTGTATTATCTCGGCGGACGGCGGCTGGTGAGCGAGATCCTCGGCGAGATGCACTGCCGGATGGACCAACCGGCCCAGCGCCAGCGCCTGCAGCGGATGGTGGGCCTGGCGGAGGAGCTGCGGGAGGCGTTCGCCCAGGACCGCCTGGAGCGGATCGCCGATCTCCTCACCCGGGGCTGGGAGGAGAAGAAACGCCTGTCCGACCGGATTTCCAACCCCCTGGTGGAAGACATGATGGCCCGGCTGCTGGACCTGGGCGGCCGCGGCGCCCGCCTGATGGGCGGCGGCGCCAACGGCTTCGTCCTGCTGTATGCCGACAACCACGCCGACATCCAGAAACATCTGGACTGCCCCACCCTGCCGTTCCAGATCGACCGCTGGGGCACCCAGGTGATTTTTCGCTATTGATGTCGCGGCGACGTGGTAAATTCAGCTTGGAGCCTGACATTGCCGGATGGCGAAGGCCACTGCAGGAGGAAAACGATGATCCTGGACAAAGCCGAATAGACAGATCCGCGCCCCCATGCGATTTGGTCTTCCATATTTCACTTCTTGTCGTCCGTGACCGCCGCGTCGCGGGTAGCCTCGGTGGCGGGGGAAGCAAGGATCCCCTGCATGATCTCCCCCAAACGCCGCACAAAGGCTTCCCCCTTGTCGGTCAGGGTCATGGCGGTGGTCCCCCGGGCGCCCAGGGGGGGGTCGAAGCGCACCAGGCCCATGGAGACGTTGCGGCCCAGGGGCGGTTCCTGGAAATCCTGGAGATCCCACAGGGTCACCAACCGGGATTTGCCCACCTCCCGGCCCAACTGCTCCATGTCCAGGTCGGGCTGGGTGCCCAGGGTGGCGAAGGCCAGCACGGCATGGAGCTGGATATCCGGTTTCAACTCCCGGAAGGCCTGCAACAGGGCCGCCAGGCGGGCATGCACCGTGGTCGCCTCCAGGGGCGCCCCTGGCGCCCGGGCCCGGGCGGCGGAGGTCAGTGCCTGACTGACCAGATCCCCCTCGGTGTCGCCGTGATCCCGCTGCTTCAGTTCCTCCAGGGCCGCCACCGCCTCGGGGGTCAACCAGACCGCCACGCGCCGGCGACCCTGCTGACGCCGCTTGTCACGAAACCGTTTCTGGCGCTGCAAGGTCCCCGGGTCGGTGGCCATGGCGGGGTATCACTCCGCCAGACGGGCGGCGGTGCCGCGGTTGCGCCGCACCCGATAGCCACCCAGCAACAGCCCCCCCACGCCGAGCAACAGCGGCATCAGCCCCATGCCCAGGAACTTCAGCCAGGCCTGCAGATTGGCCACATCCTGATTCAACTGGCGCTGCACCTCCCGCAACTGCTCGCGGATCATCAGGATGTCCATGCGGAAGGTCTCGATTTCCGCCTTTTGTTCCGGGGTGAGGGTATCGCTCTTGTCCGCCTCGGGCCGCTCCTGCTGCAATTTCAGGAACCGTTGCTGGGTCTCCACCAGCCGCTGGTTCAACTGCTGGCGCTTTTCCTGGAAACGCAACTCGGACTGCTCGCGCATGAGTTGAAATGTGACGAACGGCCGAGCGGCCCCCGACCGGACCTGGGAGCGGGGGCCGATCAGGTCGTCGTTGCCGGTCAGGTGATCCAGCAGGTTGAGCAGCAGCCGGGCATTGCCGGCATAGGGCACCGCCACCGGCAGATCCAGGACCGTGACAGTACGCACCCAGAACTGGTCCTGGAGAAAGTCGCAGTCGGCCACCACCACCAGCTTCAGGTCGGCGGGGGATTGGGGGATGTGCCCCTCCTTGCGGTCGGCCTTGAACAGATTCATGGCGCCCACCGGGGCGCCGTCGGGGAAGGCGCTGGGCAGCGGACCGGCGATCCGGGCCGCCAGCACCAGGGTGCCCTCGGGCTTGAAATCCCGGATCAACCGGTCCGGGGTGGAGGACGGCCCCAGGGCGCCGATATCATAGCGCCCGCCCTGGGGACCGGTGGTGATCAGGGGAATCAGACGGGCCGCTGGCACCTGCCCGGCGGCGCGGGGCTGGAGAATGCCGGCGCTGATCAGGGTGACCAGGTCCAACTGCCGGGTGGCGGGATCCTCATGGCTGAAATGTTCCTGCCCCAGATCCATCCAGGCCGGATGATTGACCAGCTGGCTGCCGGTATGGACGCTGTTGAAGCGAATCCGCTTGGCCGCCTTGAGATCCCCCGCCACCCGCTCCGCCACCATCTCGAACCCCCAGCCGTGGAACAGCTTTTCGGGGTTGGACACCGCCAGGTAGGGGGTGGCGTTGCCCTGGGCCTGGCAGAAGGGATCGGCCAGGATCACCACCGGTTTGCCGGCGAAGGCGAACTGTTCGATGGCGTGGAGGGTGCTGTCCTTGAACTCCTGGGGATGGACCACCAGCAACAGGTCCAGGTCCGGGGGGATCTGTTCGGCGGTTGTTTCCAATGATTTTATTTCATACTGTTTTTCCAGCGCGGTGGCGATGGCCCAGGGCGGTTCCTCCTTGCGGCCGCCGGGCAGCACCGAAGCCTTGACCCCGGTCAGGGGCAGGGTGGACAGCAGGCCCACGCGCTTCTTGTCCGGATGAGCCACCCGCTGGATCATGACGGTGAGGTCATATTCCAGGGAGGGTTCCCAGGCGGGGACGAGGAAGGGCATCACCTCCCGCCGTTCCCCCGGCCCCTGGGCCACCAGGCCGAAGAACAGGCTGGTGCGGCTGCCCGGGGCGGCGATGGCCCGCAGGCCATCGCCCATGGCCAGGTCCTCGCCCTTGGAATAGGGCGGGGTGGAGATGATCTCCAATACCAACCGGTCATCGGCCACCCGGGCGTATTCCCGCAGCATGTCCCGGACCCGGGCCACATGGGGCGCCATGCCGGCGGTACCCGCCGCCAGGGCCGGGGACAGGTACAGGCGCAGATGGATGGGGTCCGGCAGGCCGGTCAGGATGCGCCGGGTGCCGTCGGACAGGGTGTAGAGACCGTTTTCGGTCAGGTCGAGCCGGGCGCCGGTGAGGACGGAGTTGGCGGCGATGTTGACCACCAGGAACAGCCCCGCCGCCACCAGCAGCAACAGGCCCTTGCCCATGGAACCGGTCATGTCAGTCGCCTCCCCGGCTGTCCAGCACCACGACATTGGCGAACAGCCAGAACGCCATGAGGGAGCCGAAATAGATCACATCCGCCAGGTCGATCACCCCCTTGGTGATGGCCTCGAAATGGGTCAGGAAGCTGAACGAGGCGATGGTGTCAACCACCAGGGTGGGGGCCCAGCCGCTGAAGAAATCCAGCACCATGGCGTGGCCGCTGAGGATGAACCCCAACCCCACGGTGGCGGCCAGGACGAAGGCGATGACCTGGTTGCGGGTCAGGGCGGACAGACAGGAACCGATGGCCAGGAACCCCCCGGCCAGGAACAGGCTGCCGATGTAGCTGGCCAGAATCACCCCATGGTCCGGCTGGCCCAGAGAGGCCACCATCAGCCAGAGGGGAAAGGTGAGGGCCAGGGCCAGGGCGGTGAAACACCAGGCGGCCAGGAACTTGCCCAGCACCGCCTCCACCGGCCGCAAGGGCAGGGTGAAGAGCAGTTCGATGGAACCGGTCTTGCGCTCCTCGGCCCACAGCCGCATGGTCAGGGCCGGGATCAGGAACAGGTACAGCCAGGGATGATGGCTGAAGAAGGCGTACAGATCGGCCTGCTCGCGCTCGAAAAAATTGCCCACATAGAAGGTGAAGATGCCGGACAGGAACAGGAAGATCACCAGGAAGACATAGGCGATGGGGGTGGCGAAGTAGCCGCCCATCTCGCGCCGAAAGATCATGCGGATGTTGCGGAGCATGGTGGTCACGCCTCCCCCCGGGTATCGGAGCGGGTGGTCAGCACCCGGAAGGCCTCCTCCAGGTGGCCCCGGTCCACGAACAGCCCCGCCACCGGCCAGCCCTGTTCCTGGGCCAGGCGTCCCACCGCGGCGGCGATCACCTGGCCGGGTTGGGGCAGAATCCGCAGGGTGCAGCCGCTGGCGTCCTCGGCCAGGGTGTCCACCCCGGCCACGCCACCCAGCAGGCCGAGGGCCTGGCGCACCGGGCCGGGGTCAGGGCGGGCCAGGGTCAGGGTGACGGCGTTGTGCAGGCGGGAGCGGGCCTCGAAGGCCGCCGGGGATTCGTCGGCCAGCAGCCGCCCCCGGGCGATCACCGCCACCCGGGTGCAGACCGGCCGCACCTCTTCCAGGATATGGGTGGAGAGGATGATGGCCTTGTCGGCGGCCATGTCCCGGATCAGGGCGCGGACCTCCTGCTTCTGGTTGGGATCCAGGCCATCGGTGGGTTCATCCATGATGAGGATTTCGGGATCGTGCAGGATGGCCTGGGCCAGCCCCACCCGCCGTTTGAAGCCCTTGGAGAGGGTTTCGATGGGCTGGTGGCGGACCGGGCCGAGATGGACCCGCTCGATGGTGGCCTCGATACGCCGCCGCCGTTCGGCGCCGCTGAAGCCACGGATGCCGGCGATGAAGCCCAGGAACGACTCCGGGGTCATGTCCGGCCAGGCCGGGGCCCCCTCGGGCAGGTAGCCGATGCGCCGTTTGGCGGCCAGGGGATCCTGGCGCAGGGGCCGGCCGGCGATGGTGATGAAGCCGGCGGTGGGAGACAGGAAGCCGGTGATCATCTTCATGGTGGTGGACTTCCCGGCTCCGTTGGGACCGAGAAAGCCCAGCACTTCCCCCCGATTCACCTCGAAGGAGATGTCGTCCACCGCCTTGATCCAGCGGAACCGTTTGGTGAGATGGCGTATTTCGATCATGGATGGCCAAGACCCCGGAAAACCGATTCCAGGAAGAGTGCGCTGTTGACTGCACGAACCAGGCAACGAGGCAGGCCCATTTCACCCATGGCGACCATTGACCTGAACCCAGAACCGGGCTGCCGACACCTCGGTGGCTCATCGGAGCGCATTGTCGCTTCCCCTGGTTGGAGTATCGCCGATCCGGGTGCCGTCAATCCGGGATTCCGCCTTGTTCCACATGACATTATTATTTGGTACGGGTGGGCCTTGTCAACCGCGCGAGTTCATTTTGGAATCGCGGTTCCTTCGGATTGAGTTGAATGGCGTTGTTGTAAGCCGCTTCCACTTCCGTAAACGGATATCGCAACCAATTCTTGATTCGACCAAGCTCTCTCCATGCCCAGGCATGCCGAACATTATCGGCATCCATTTGAATGACACGTTCGAGCAATTCTTTTGCCTCAACAAGCAACCGCTTGTTCGTGATTTTGTCACGACCCTTGAAAGCATCTATAGCCAAGGCTGTTTTCGTTTGAGAAAATTCAAGAAGAGCTCTTGCATCTTGTAAAACAGCATCTCCGGCTCTTTCAAAATACCGATGAGCTGTTTTCTCTTTATTGAGTCGACGAGACAGGATGGCCGCATCACAGGCATCGCTGCTGGTAAGATAGCGAGGGAGTTTTTCCAGTATTTCATCTGCTTCCCTGTTCATTCCTTCATTGATAAGCATTTCACCAAACACGTTGAGTACATGAGGAACAGATTCACTCAATGTGCAGGACTCGAATCGATCGACCACCTCCCTGACCTCGTTCAGGTTACGATTCACCCCCAGAAGGCGTATCAACTCGACCGTCAGGGAGGGGGAACCGGGGTGTTGCTTCCAAGCCTCTTTGATTCGATTGAGCGCATCTTCCAGGCTGCCGATGGCTCGCAAGTGAGCCGCATCACGTAACGCCGAAATGGCGACATATTCCGGATGAGCCGGAAGAGTGACTCGAAAATATGTTCTGCCAGGATCGAAATCGAACTTCGGCTCGGGCGACCCATTGTCACGCATGGCCTTGAATAGTTTTGGCAGGCCAGTCCCGCGGCCTTCGGCCAGCTTGAGTTCCTTGAAAAATTCCCCGATCCTCCGGTTCCGGGCGGGAACCGGAGGTATCGGACATTTTTGAGTCAAATGATACTGTTCGATGCCCTGAACGGGACCAGGATAACTGATGACCTCGATCCTGTCCGAATACAGATAAACCTTGACAGGATCTGGAATATCCGCTTCGTAGCCTCGATGATAGACAGCATTGACCAGGGTTTCTCTCAGGGCCTGAACGGGGTAACTGACCCAGCCTTTCACCAGGAAAGAGTGGGGTTTCTTTTCGAGATGCCGACATGAAATATTTTCAAGGTATTGGAGAGCGCTCCTCAATTGTTCGTGCATGCCGCCCTGAAAAATCTTCTCCTCGATGACGTTGCCAGAGCCATCCGCGGCAAATTGCACAACTTCGACTCGGGCTCCCGGGAACCACTTCTCTGGACTCACCGAAAACATCAGGATGGCAATATTCTTGGGAACATCATGCCCATTGATTGGTTCGGACAGGCGCAATTTCCTGTAGAGTTCCTTCTGGTTCTCTTCGTCGAGCAGGCCACTGTTGATGTCGTGGAGAAATTCCCTGACCTTGGATTCCCTGATATCCTCGATACGGGCAACCAGCGATCGGCGATCGTCGAAAGGGATACGCGCTGTCATTTGCAGTAGCTGCTGCAAGACCCCATTGCTCTCTGCGTCGACCGTTTCCGAACCTATCCTGACGAAATATTTCCTTCGACTGTTCTCGCCCGATCTATCCGGCGCCTGGTGTGGGCGTATGTCGCTCCCCGGAGCCCAGATGACAAGAACATTCCTTGCGTCTACTGACTCGGGAGAAAGGATAGGCATGTAGGACGGTTGGATTTGATTGCAGTGTCCTCTGATCCATTTCTGAATCCTGTCGATCTCTCCTTCGTCGACCCCTCTTACAGGCCTGACCGCTTTCCCGTTCTTCTCTTCGACGCCAATTAAAATATATCCTCCATTTATATTTTGAAGATCGTTGGCAAAGGCACAAATCGATCTGATGACTTGAGGAGCTGTTGTCGTCTCATCCCATGCCGCCTTGAACTCGATGCGCGAAGATTCAATGCCACTCTGGTCGAGAATGTCCTCGATATTGACTGTCAACGACGATCTCATCGATCGTGAACCTTCCATTGGTACAGTCGAATGTTGCGAACGGGGCGGCAGCCGATCCAGACAGCGCCAGAAACGGCCGCACGCTTCAGCCATGAATATACACCCCGACCAATGGAAGGTGTCAACGAAAATGAGATAATTTACTTATAAATCAAGATGGTTGCAGGAACGATTCTCCTCCCATCACCCCCCCAGGGAGCCATGGAGCAGGTTGGCATGGCCGCGCCATTCCAGATCGCAGCAGAGGACACGAGTCCTGCCCCCGGTTTGCAGGGCCAGCGACAGGGTCAGGCACATGGCCACGTCCGGAATCGACAGGTATGGTCCCACCACCTGGACCTGGCCGGGGCGGCTCATGGCCCGGCGGTAGTAGGCCTTGCGGGACCAGTCGGCGCCTTCCACGTCGGCCACGGCGCTGAAGCGGTTGCCATGGCCCGGCAGGTCCGAACGCCGTTCCAGGTTGCGGCCCACCTGGATGCCGTCGCTGTCCAGGAGATAATTGCGCAGGATGGCCGAAAAATTCCACAGCGGCACCACGGCCTGGTCCAGGGAGGTGCCGTTGGCCAGATCCCGGGCGCTCTGGCGGAAGACCTCGACGATGGGCGCCAGCTCCGCCTCCTGACGCAGGCTCTCCTGGGTGGCCTGGCTGCGGAAGCGGGCCGACAGCTCCTGGAATTCCATCCGGCGCCGGGGGCCGTCGGGGACCAGAGGACCCGGCTTGGCGAAGTGGAAACCTTGCAGCAGATCGGCGTCGGAATCCATGGCGATCAAGGCCTCGGCGTCGGTCTCGATGCCCTCCAGCAGCACCAGGCAGCCCACCTCGTGGATCAGGGCCACCAGCCCCGGCAGCATGCGACGGGCGGCCGGGTTGTGGACCGCGTTGACCACCAGGGAACGGTCCAGCTTGACGATATCCGGCCGCAGGCGCCAGATGCGGTCGAAATTGGACTCCCCGGCGCCGAAATCATCCAGGGCGATGAGATAGCCGTTCTCCCGGAAATGCACCATGGATTCGGTCAACAGGCCCTTGTCCTGGCTGCCATGCTCCAGGATTTCGATCACCACCCGGGTGGGGCTGAGACCGTGGTCCCGCAGCAGGCCGGTGGTGAAATGCCGGCGTCCCGCCGCCCCCTGGCCGGCCACCTCGGGATGGAGATTGAGAAACAGCCAGACCTCGGGTCCGGCGGCGGCCACGAAATTGTGGACATGGAGGGAACGGGCCAGGCGGTCCAACCCGGTGACATCGCCATGCCGGGCCGCGGACTCGAACACCCGGGGCGGCGGCACGGACTGATCCAGTTGGTCCCGGGCCCGCAACAGGGCTTCGTAACCCACCGTCCGCCGATGGCTGGGACTGAAGATGGGCTGAAAGGCGCTGTGCAGACGAAACTCCCGGTAGCTGGTCCCGTCGTGGGGGAATCCGGGGGAGAGGTCCGCACGGGCCATGGCCGGCGGCGGGGCCGTGGCAGTGGCCCGGGGAAGGGGGATGAACATGACCGGTCTCCAGTCCCTGGTGGCGGCTTCCTGCCATGGAAGCCGGGTTGGTGAGTATGGGGGCCGAATGGCCGCAAGGGAATCCCAGAAAAAACCGTTAAAAAAAGGACCGGGGGCCGGCGAGGCCCCCTGGTCCTGAGTGTTGCTGCGCACTCCGGCAGCGGGGGGCGTTCCGGCCCCCCGGCCCGGGGTCGATCCGGAATCAATAATTGTAGCCGCGTTCGTCGTGGAGGGCGATGTCCAGGCCCATGGTTTCTTCTTCATCGTTGACCCGCAGGCCGACGATCACATCGATGATCTTCAGCAGGATGAAGGTGACGATGGCGCAGTAGGCGATGGTGGCGCCGATGGAGATGATTTGGACCCCCACCTGACTGGCCATGTCCATGTTCTCCTTGAACCCGGCGCCGCCCAGGGCAGGCGAGGCGAACACACCGGTGAGCAGGGCGCCGATGATGCCGCCGATGCCATGGACGCCGAAGGCATCCAGCGAGTCGTCATAGCCCGCGGCGCGCTTGAGGCTGGTGGCGCCGAAGAAGCAGATGAATCCGGCAGCGCCGCCGATGGCCAGGGCGCCGATGGGGCCCACATAGCCGGAGGCCGGAGTAATGGCCACCAGGCCGGCCACCGCGCCGGTGACGATGCCCAGGGCGGAGGGTTTGCCGTGCTTCATCCACTCGATCAGCATCCAGGTGACGGCAGCAGTGGCGGTGGCGATCTGGGTGACCGCCATGGCCATGCCGGCGGTGCCGTCGGCGGCCAGCTCGGAGCCGGCGTTGAAGCCGAACCAACCCACCCAGAGCATGCCGGCACCGGTCACGGTCAGGGGCAGACTGTGGGGCGGCATGTGGCTGGTGGGAAAGCCCTTGCGACGGCCCAGAACCAGGGCCGCCACCAGGCCGGCGATGCCGGCGTTGATGTGGACCACGGTGCCGCCGGCGAAGTCGAGGACACCCATCTTGCCCATCCAGCCGCCACCCCAGGCCCAATGGCACACCGGGGCATAGACCAGGGTGGCCCACAGCACCATGAAGATCAGCATGGCGGAAAACTTCATCCGCTCGGCGAAGGCCCCGATGATCAGCGCCGGGGTGATGATCACGAAGGTCATCTGGAAGATGGCGAACACCGTTTCCGGAATGGTGCCGGACAGGGAGGCCACCGTCACCCCGTTGAAGAAGGCCTTGTCCAGTCCGCCGATGTAGGCGTTCATGGCGCCGCCGTCACCGAAGGCCATGCTGTAGCCGTAGGCCGTCCAGAGGATGGTCATGATGGAGGTGATGGCAAAACACTGCATGAGGACCGACAACACGTTCTTGGCCCGCACCAGACCGGCATAGAACAGCGACAGGCCCGGGATGGTCATGAACAGCACCAGGGCGGTGGAGGTGAGCATCCAGGCGGTATTGCCGGAGTCCAGGGTGGGGGCTTCCCCTTCGGCCATGACCAGTGCGGGCCACAGCAACAGGGCCGCGGAGAGGGCCGTCAGTCCGAGGGTGAATCTGCTTCTCATGATCGTCTCCTGAATGTCGAGGCTGCTACAGAGTCTTTTCCCCGGTTTCGCCGGTGCGGATCCGCATGGCCTGTTCCAGATCCAGCACGAAGATCTTGCCATCGCCGATCTTGCCGGTCTGGGCGCCCTTCTGGATGGCTTCCAGAACCTGATCCAGCAGGTTGTCGGACACCGCCACCTCGATCTTGAGCTTGGGCAGGAAATCCACCTGGTATTCCGCCCCCCGATAGAGTTCGGTATGACCCTTCTGCCGACCAAAGCCCCGCACCTCGGACACGGTGATGCCGCTGATGCCGGCGGAGGTCATCGCTTCCCGGACATCGTCCAGCTTGAACGGCTTGATGATTGCGATCACCCATTTCATAACCCATTCTCCTCCCTAGAAAAAAAACGTGCGGGGCACCCACCCAGGGGACAAAGGCGAACCCCGCACGAGGCCGGCCTCCGCTCGAACGACCCGAAAGGCAGTGGGCTGGTCTGATGGCTCAATCCCATGGCAATGGACGTGCCATCGAAATCAACATTATGATTTATATAGATTATCAACGAAAATACCGGCTTTTGCCACAAAGAGAATGATTAATAAATAGGCAATATTCGTCAATACTGATCAATTGGCGTGGAACAATGCCCAGTTTGCATAAAAAACAGGCATTCCGGCCCCCCCCCCGGGTGCCCCCCACTCCCCGGGAATCGGCTCTTGTGCGCTGACGGTTTTTTTGCCCAAGTGTCTTTGGTGTGGGGGGGGGGGGGGGGGGGGGGGGCCCGCCCCC
>PEAP01000091.1 GCA_002753665.1 Magnetococcales bacterium DC0425bin3 | reverse complement strand
GCGGGCTGAATCAGATCTTCTTCTTGGCGGCCTGGCCCGGCTTCTGGTCGGGGGTCTGCTCCGACTGGGTGCCGGAGGCCTGCCCCGGGGTGGCGCGGGGAGCCTGCTGGAGAATCCCGAAGTAGGACTCCTTCAGCTCGGGATAGATGCCCATGGTGGCCGTGAGGGCGTTCTGGTAATGCTCGGAGCTGCCATGCTTGGCGTACATGTAGACCGCCAGATCTTCGATCTTGTCGAAGGACAGGTCCGAGGTCTCCTTGATGAATTCCATGCCGCCGGAGGCCTGGATGGCGATTTCGCGCCCGGCCCGCTTGCCCAGCTCGGCGCCCAGGAAGCCGCCCACGAAGGGAATCTGCTCCATGGCCTTCTGGCCGACCATGGTCCCGGCGGCCTGACCGATGGCCGCACCGGTTTCGGCGCCGACCGCCTTGTCCACCCACTTGGCCAACACGCCGTCGGAGGTGTAGGGGCTGAGATAGGCGCCGGTGTTGCCTTCGATGGGCTTGGGAATGGCCAGTTCCTGGGGCTTGGGCGGCTCGGTGGGCACGCAGGCCGCCGCCGCGATCACCACGATCAGGGCCAGCAAACCGACGGAAAGGACTTGGAACTGCCGCATGTTGGTCACCATAATATTGGAGTTGCAGGGTCGGAGTCCCACCCCGGATCCGGGATGGACGATCGTTTGGAACATTCGGAACATGGGAAAAATCATCTGGGAGTCGAACGGAGCCGGAGTGACGTACTGCCCCTGTCATCGTGCTGGTCGTGAACCTGTTTCCAGGCGGGCATCTTACGCCGCTGTTCGGCGGAAAGGGAGAAAAAAAGCGGAACCGGGAACTCGATCGGGGGGAAGACGGACAAAAGAGTAAGCACCGGCACAGTGGGGATGTCCGGATCCGGTCGATGAAGGTCCCCCCCCTCACCTGCAAACCGGCCCCGGAGCATCCCCCCGGCCTCTCGCACGCCCTGTACCGGCAAGTTTGCGCACCGCCGCCTGGGTGGCGGACGGAACGGAATCCGGCCGGAGCGGGGTGGGATGCCGGCCTGAACGGCATCCCTCGACTGGACCAGTCGCCCCTGACGTGCCCCCTCTGCTGTCCTGTCGGTTATGATCCCCGATTTTTCCGGTCTGGACCAGTAAATTGTGGTTCACATGTCCTCCTGGAAGCTGCCAATGGCTGGCGGAACGGCAGGGGTCTTCAATACCGACCATCCTCATGTTTCGTCGATATTTTACCGATTTCGAAAAGATCGGATCCCGGTGATCGAAGGCGAGAGTATCGATCGATCGGCACTGAAGAAGATCCACATGCCGCAACGAACATGCACGTCAGTCCCTATCCAGATGATCCCAACATATGGTCATGGAACTTCAACCAGGGTATGCTCTCTCAAACATCGTCGAGAGAGGTGATCATGTCCACCAACGCTCGTCTACGAGACCGAAACCTCGCCACCGTTGATCCTGCGCGTCCTCCATGGCGCACGTGATCTTCCCGAGGTCCTGGAGGGGCTATCCTGATCACCGGTGCCGGGAATCGGCTCACGAGAACACCGGGATGTGGCGGGACAGCAGGCCCATGAAATCCAGGGTCAGGCGGCCCTTGCGGGTGAGGGCATAGGACTTGTCGGCATTCTGGATCACCAGGTCGCCCTCCTTGAGCTTCTTCAGGTGAAACAGGACCTTGGTATGGTCAGCCACCCCCAGATGGCCGGCAATCTCCATCAAACGCACCGCTTCCCCGCTGCCGATGAGCTGGATCGACTGGCGACGGATGGGATTGGCCAGGGAGCTGAGGGTGGCGTCCAGGTTGAGGTTCTTGACATCCATCTCGAAGCGGGCTTCCTCCAGCACCCGACGGATGGTGGTGATCAGCTCGTCCATGCGGAAAGGCTTGCCCAGATAGTCATCCGCCCCGCGCTTGATGGCATCCACGGCGCTGTCCACGGAGGCGAAGGCGGTGATCAGGATGATCTTGATCGCCTTGTCCCCTTCCCGGATGCGGGAAATGAGGGTGATGCCGTCCAGACCGGGCATCACCATGTCCAGCAGCAACACCTGGAAGCGCTGTTCCCGCAACCGGGCCAGGGCCTCCTCCCCGCTGCCGGCGGTGGCCACTCCGAAGCCCTCCCGGACCAGGATTTCGGCCAGGTTTTCCCGGTATTCCCGGTCATCGTCGGTGATCAATATCATCTGCGTCTTGCCGGCCATGCTGTTCATCCCCTCTGATTGAGATCATTCCGATCCCCCCCCCTGCCCCACCGGCGCCCCGGTCCCCCTGTTCGGCGTCGATCCGCTTGCCCGAACAGAGGTTCTGGTCGACCCGCTCCATCAGGGCCTCCAGGGAGTCGCCCTCCTCCAGTTGCGCCACTCCGAACCGCGCCCGCACCCGTCCCACCGGGGGAAACCATTCCCCGTCGATGAGCCGGCCCAACTTTTCCGTCACCCGCACCGCCCCCGGGGCGGTCACCTCGGGCAGAATCACCAGAAAGGCCTCCCCACCCCAACGGCCGAGGGTGTCGGAGCCCCGCAACCCCCGGGCCACCCGGTGGGTGATGTCGCACAGCACCTGGTCGCCGGTATGGTAGCCGAAACGGTCCCGGATGAGATGAAATCCTTCCAGATCGAACAGAATCACCGACAGCACCCGCCCATGGCGCCGGGAGCGCTTGATCTCCCCCAGCAGGTGGCCCCGCAGCTTGGCGCGGTTGCAGGTGCCGGTGAGTTCGTCGGTGTAGGCCTGCACCTCCAGTTGGCGGATGCGGTTGTCCAGACGGGTCACGTCGGTGAAGGAAAACAGGTGCCGCTCCTGCTCGGTGAGGTGGTGGACCGTGACCGAAAAAGGCCGGTCCGGGCCGGTCTCTTCCCGGGGCGGACGCAGATGGACGATCGCCTCCCGGGTCACCAGGGCCAGCAACCGGGCCACCCAGCCCGTCCCCTCCCCGCCCTCCTGGGCCGCCAGCAGCCCGCCGTCCCGGTCGCTGATCAGTTCTCCCAGGCGCACTGCCCCGTCCAGCACCGGCCGGGGCGATTCCAGCCCCAGAAAGTCCAGGAAGGCCCGATTGACATACTGCACCGCGCCATCGTCCCCCACCACCAGAATCAGGTTGGGATAGACCTCCAGCAGAAACTGGGCATAGCGGTTGGCCGCATCGGTGCGCTGCTTTTCCCGCAGCAGGCGGGCGGACTTGAGCAGCCCGGCCACCAGCCGTCGGGGGTCGATGGGCTTGCGCACATAGGCCTCGATGCCGATCTCGATGGCCCCCAGGAAATATTCCTCCTCGTTGAAGGCGGTGGTCAGGATGACCGGCACCTCCGGATCGATCTCCCGCACCGCCCGCACCAGACTCAGGCCATCCATCTCCGGCATGAGGATGTCGGTGATCACCAGGCTGGGAGCCTGGGCCTTAAACAGCGCCAAGCCCTCCCGGCCATTGCCGGCCGCAAGCACTTCCCCCACCAGACGACCGAGAAATTCCGCCAGCTCGTCCCGGACCTCCCCATCGTCCTCCACCATGAGAATCCGCAGACTCTTGAGAAAGCGGCGGTCGGTTTCGGTAATGAGACTGGATGCAGGCATTGGAATGACGCTATTCTGGGGGGTTCTGGAGGGTGGAGGGAGGCTTCCCCCATCCGCTCAAGATTAGACAGTCAACCGGACGGGGGCAACCCCCTGCCACCCGATGCCCCATGAACGATTCCCAAACACTGCCCAGGGCCGCCGGCCCTGCCCCCTCCCCTGGTCCCGCGGACGCCCCCAGGCCGGAGGATCACGGACCGCTCCCGGCGACGACGCCCATCCCGCGCCCGGGCAGCGGCATCCGGGCATCGCTGGCCGTCCTGCTGGTTCTGGCGGCCGGCGGGGTGGTCTTCTGGTTCCTGTTCCGGCCAGCCGCCGTCCGGGACAGCCTGTTCGACCGGATGATCCACCGGCTGCTGCCGGAGGAAGGCCCCCTGGTCCTGCTGATGGTCGGCGTGGCCCTCATCCTCATCCTGGCCCTGCATCTGTTCCGGCTGCACCACCAACTGCTGGCCCGGGACGTTCTGGCCAATGACCTGCTGCGCCACCGGCAGGAGCTGGATCACGCCATGCGAGAGCGGACCAGGGATCTCAAGCAGGCCAATGATTCGCTGGCCAAGTCCCAGGCCATGCTGCAACTGGTGATGAACCACATTCCCCAGCGCCTCTACTGGAAGGACCGCCGTTCGACCTATCTGGGGTGCGACCAGAGCTTCGCCACGGACGTCGGTCTCGCCGCGCCGGAGAACATCGTCGGACGCCAGGATTCCGACCTGCCCTGGCCGGGCGATGTGGCCCACCAGCGCCAGGACCGGGACCGGGAAGTGATGGACCGCAACCAGCCGCGGCTGAAGACCCTGGAATCCCACATCGACGTCCACGGCCAGCTCCGCTGGCTGGAGGTGAACCGCATCCCCCTGCATGACGAGGACGGCGCGGTGGTGGGCATGCTGGGCACCTGCGAGGACATCACCTCCCGCAAGCTGACCCTGGATCTGTTGGAGAAACGCCGGCTGGAAATCGAGCAGCTCAACGCCACCCTGGAGGAACGGGTCCGGCAGGAAGTGGAGAAGAACCGCCGCATGGACCTGATGCTGGTGCAGCAGTCACGGCTGGCGGCCATGGGGGAAATGATCGGCAACATCGCCCATCAGTGGCGCCAGCCCATCAATTCCCTCAATCTGATCCTGGCCAACCTGGAGAGCGCCCATGCCTACGGCGAACTGACGGCGGAGATGATGACCGACAAGGTGGCCGCCGGGCAGAAGATCATCATGAAGATGTCCTCCACCATCGACGACTTCCGCAATTTCTTCAAACCCGACAAGCGGCAGACCACCTTCGACCCCAATCAGGTCATCCAGGAGGCCCTGTCCCTGGTGGAGGCCAGCTTCAAGGCCCACCACATCCAGGCCAGCTTCGAACCCCTGGACCCGCCGGTGGCGGTATTCGGCTTTCCCAACGAATTTTCCCAGGTGGTGCTGCTGATCCTGACCAACGCCAAGGACGCAGTGGCGGAACACCACACGCCGAAGGGACGGATTCAGGTGAAGACGGTGGTGGAGGGCGGCATGCTGGTCACCTCGGTGCGGGACAACGGCGGCGGCATCCCCCCCGAGGTGATCCACCGCATTTTCGATCCCTATTTCACCACCAAGGGCCCCCAGCAGGGCACCGGCATCGGGCTGTATATGGCCAAGATGATCATCGAAAACCACATGCAGGGCTGGATTGCCGCCGAAAGCCTGGAACAGGGCGCGGAATTCCGCATCGCCATTCCCCATCATGGCCCGAGCGTGGGAACAGGGGAGGGAGAGGAGGAGTGACTCCCCCTCTCCCCCCTTTCGGATCCGGATGACCGGCGGAACGGGTCAGGCCACCTTGCGCCGTGTGGCCGGCTCCGCCTCCTGCCGCTGCAGCGGCAGGCCCACGGCCGCGGCGCCCCGGGTCAGGATGCCCACCGCCTCCGCCACCTGCCCGGCGCTGTGGGCCGCGGTCAGGGACACCCGCAGCCGCTCCTTGCCCTTGCTCACCACCGGATAGGCGGCGGGGATGACATACAGCCCATTGTCCCGACAATACCGGGCCAGACGCAGGGTCCGCTCCTCGTCGTTGATGGCCACCGGCACGATGGGCATGGGGGTTGGGTTGCCCCGATGGTCAGGCGCAATCCCCTGCCCGACCTCGAACCCCCGGCTCTGCATCATGGTCCGGAAGCGCTCCAGGTTGAGCAGCAGGGTCAACCGCCGCTGGCTGCCCTCGTCCCGCAACACCCGGAAGGCCTCCAGGGCGGCCGCGGCATTGCCGGGACTCATGGCCCCGCTGAACAGATGCCCCTTGGCGGCGTAGCGGAGGATGTCGGTGAAATCCCGGTTGGCGGCGATGTAGCCGCCGTTGGACGGGATGGTCTTGCTGAGGGTGCCCATCTTGATGTCGATGGCGCCGTCCAGCCCGAAGTAATCCTCCAGCCCGCCGCCGTCGGCCCCCAGCACCCCCATGGAATGGGCCTCGTCCACCATCAGCAGGGCGTTGTATTCCCGGCACAGGCGTGTGACTTCCGGCAGGTTCAGCACATCGCCGTCCATGCTGAACACCCCGTCGCACACCACCAGGATGCCGCGCCCGGCATGGTCGGCCTGGGTGGCGATGGCCTGGGAGGCCTGTTGCAGGCGTTTCTCCAACATGGCCATGTTGTTGTGGGGGTAATAACGGGCCGTCGCCCCGCTGCGCTGACAGCCATCGTTCAGGCTGGCATGGTTGAGCAGATCGGAAATGACGAAATCCCCCCGGTCTACCAGGGCGGTGATGGTGGCCACGTTGGTGATGAAGCCGGAGGTAAAGAGGACCGCATCGTCCCGCCGGGAATGATGGGCCAGCTCCGCCACCAGGCGCTGGTGCAGGTCCAGTCCTCCGCCGGACACGAAGGAGGCGAAAGTACCGGTGCCATAGGTCTGCACCGCCTCCCGGGTGGCCCGCAGAATCCGGGGATGACCATTCAGTCCCAAATAACCGTATGACGAGATATTGAGGATCCGACGTCCAGCAACAATGAGTTCCGGGCCGTCGATTCCATCGAAGGATTGAAAGTAGAAGTCGGTTTCCTGCTCTTTCCAGGTTGCAATGCGCTCCTGCCATTCACGCAACCTGGGCTTGTTGAACAGAGGATGATCGCTGATCTTGCCCATTTGTCTTCCCTGACCCTCCCGCTTCCATGGAAAAAGTGTGAAATCCCTGTCCTTTTCTTTGAGCCCGCGATCAATATATCTCTCGATATCATCTTCGGGTTCCGCGCCGGGAATCGGGCCAACGCCCGCCCCGCCCCCGACTCGCGGACGGGGAAAACGTTCATTACTTCCTGCAAGAGTACCCGCCTCCCCCGGGCTCCTCCGGCTTCGTACAGAGGTTTTTCCCTCGCCTTGAGCCAGTCTATACTGTCCCGTAAGGGTTGTATATCATTGGAATTTCAAATTTTGTCCCCCATTCGGAACGATGGCGTGTCATATTTTCATTGACACGCATCCCGGACGCGGATTAGTTTTGATCCGAGAAATCATTATGTTTGGAGATATGAAACAAACTCCATGTGCGCCCAGACCCCCAAGAGCCACTGTCAGAAAAAGGCCACCGTCCCGACCATTTTCAGGACGGGAGGGCATTATTTTGATAATTTTTCCGATCCTTTTTGTTCGACCGTTCGACAAATCGGGGACTGTCATCGTATTGTTCCAGCCTCCACGTCAGCAACGCTCTTTGCGAACAGAACGTCCCGCGTTCCCATGAAGGAATTGCGCGCATGAACAATGCGACCCATGGGACGCTGTCCGGCGGCGGTCCGGAGCCCTTGCCCCCCGGTGGCCATCTGCCCGCTGGACATCCTGTGGGGCGTCTCCTCCCCCTGGCCCCGATCCCCCCGGTCCCCGCCCACCCCCGGGTGGAGCCTCCCCTGTCCCTGGGCGGAATCGCCACCCTGGGTCCCTACCGGATCCTGGAGGCCCTTGCGGAAAGCCCCCGCTCGGTGGTACTGCGGGCCCGGCATCCGGATCAGGGACCGGTGATCCTCAAGATCCTGAACGCCCCGATTTCCGATCCGGCGCCTTACGAACGGTTCCTCCACGAGGGGAAAATGCTCCGGGACCTGGCCGGCACCCCCGGGGTCATCCGCCTGCTGGGGCAGGAGACCCTGCACAACAAGCGGGTGCTGGTGCTGGAGGATTTCGGGGGGATCGCCCTGGATCGCCTGGAGCTGCCCATGGATCTGGACCTGGCCGGATTCCTGGATCTGGCCGTGACCCTGACCAGAACCCTCCAGGATCTCCACGAACAGCGCCTGATCCACCGCAACATCGCCCCGGCCAACGTGGTGTGGAACGGTGCCAACGGCCAGGTGGCCCTGATCGACTTCGCCCTGGCCAGCCGCCTGCTGACGGAGCAAATGGATCCGGATGGCGACAGCGCCCTGGAGGGCACCCTGGCTTGTATGGCCCCGGAGCAGAGCGGCCGCATGAACCGCAGCGTGGACCACCGGGCCGATCTCTACGGCCTGGGGGCCACCTTCCACCACCTGCTCACCGGCGCCCCGCCCTTCGTGGCCACCGACCCCCAGGAATTGATCCACTGCCACCTGGCCCGCACGCCGGGCTCCCTGACCCTGCGCAACCGGGACGTGCCCGAACTCCTCTCCGACCTGGTCCTGAAGCTGCTGGCCAAGGACCCCCAGGACCGCTACCAGTCGGCCCGGGGGCTGCTGGCGGACCTGCAGCGGATCCGGGAGCAACGCCAGGGCCGCCAGCTGCCTGCCTTCCCCCTGGGCCGGGAGGATTTCGACGACCACTTCCGGGTTTCGCAAAAGGTCTATGGTCGGGATCGGGAGCTGCAGGTGCTGCAGCAGGCCTTCGACCGCGCCCAGGCCGGAGGCACCGAGCTGCTGGCCCTCGCCGGCCCCTCCGGGATGGGCAAGAGTACCCTGGTGTTCGAGGCCCGCAAGGGACTGTCCGGCCAGGGGACCTTGTTCCTGGCCGGCAAATCCGACCAGTTCAACCGCAACACCCCGTTCCTGGCCCTCTCCCAGGCCTTCGAAAGCCTGGTGTATCGCTGGCTGGGCCAGGATGCCGGACAACTGGCGGAAATCCGCGGCCGCCTGCAGCGGTCGCTGGGGGGCAATGCCCAGGTCATCGCGGCGGTGGTGCCCCATCTGGACCGGGTCATCGGCACGCCGGAACCGGTGCCGGAACTGCCCCCCGATGCCGCCCGCAACCGGTTCACCCTGGCGTTCCGCAATTTTCTGCAGGAAATCGCCCGGCCCGCCTCCCCGGTGATCCTGTTCCTCGACGACATGCAGTGGTGCGACCGCTCCACCCTGGAATGGATCGACGCCATCCTGGCCAGACCGGCCATCGGCAACCTGTGTGTCATCCTGTCCTGCCGGGACGACGAGCTGGCGGACAACCCGCCCCTGTGGGACTTCCTGGAGCAGCCCCGGGACGCCCACATCAACCGGCAGTCCCTGCGCCTGGATCCCCTGGCCCTGGACCCCCTCACGCTCATGGTGGCCGACACCCTGCGCCGGGATGCCCGGGACTGCCTGGAACTGGCGGCCCTGTGCCGGGAGAAGACCGGGGGCAATCCGTTTTTCCTCAACCAGTTCCTGCGCGGCGCCCACCAGCGGGGTCAGATCTGGTCCCGGGAGGGACGCTGGCACTGGGACCTGGCCGGCATGCGGGACGACGCCGTCACCGCCAATATGGCGGACCTGCTGACCGCCAGCCTGGGAGAACTGACCCCCCGGGACCGCTATGTGCTGTTCATGGCCGGCTGCCTGGGCAGCACCTTCGCCCCCGACCGCCTGGCCCGGGCCTGTCACCTGCCGGAACACCGCCTGCTGCCCCACCTGGAAACCGCCTCCCGGGCCGGGGTCATCCAGCCCAACCGCCAGCGGCTGCCGGGCCAGGACGGCGGCCAGATCACCGGCCCCTCCTATCGGTTCCTCCACGACCGCCTGCGCCAGGCGGCCCTGGGGTTCGTCGCCGAACCCCGACGGCGCCGGATCCATTGGCGCATCGGCCAGCGGCTGATGGCCTCGGGGTGGCAGGAGGAGGAAGACCTGTTCGCCGTCACCGACCTCCTCAACCGCGGTCTGGATCCGAGCCTGCCCGCCACGGCGCGTCTCGACATGGCCCGGCTCAACTTCCGGGCCGGGTTGAAGGCCCGTAACGCCGCCGCCTTCGAACCGGCCCGCCATCACCTGGAAACCGCCCTGGACCTGCTGCCCCCGGAGGCCTGGCGCGACCAGTACGATCTGACCCGGGAAATCCACATCCACACCGTGGAAATCCACTACCTGTTGGGCCGGACCCAGGCCATGGACCGGCTGGCCGAGCTGGCGCTGGGCCACCTCACCGGCCTGCTGGAGCGGGTGCGGATCCAGGAAATCCGCATTCTGTCCCACATCGCCCGCCAGCAGCAGCACCAGGCCCTGGACATCGGCTGGAAGACCCTGCCCCAGTTGGGCATCCGCCTGCCGGCCCGGGCCACCCGGACGCGAATTCTGGCCGAATTCGTTCGGCTGCGCCTGCGGCTGCTGACCTGGCCCCCCGAACGGCTCATCCAGCTGCCGGAGATGACCGATCCCTTCAAGCTGGCGGCCATGCGGCTGATGTCCATCCTGGTCTCCGCCGCCTATTTCGCCAACTCGGATCTGCTGGCCATCCTGGTCTTCCGCCAGGTGGAGCTGTCGATCCGCCACGGCAACACCCTGGTCTCCCCCATGGCCTACAACCTGTTCGGCATGTTGCTGTGCGGGGTGTCCGGGGAGCTGCCCCTGGGCTATCGGTTCTACACCCTGGCCACCCGCCTGCAACAGCGGTTCGGCGCCAACCGGTTCCAACCCCGTTCGTCCTACATCGGCAACGTGTTCATCCGCCACTGGCGGGAACCCCTGGCCCACTCCCTGCCAGACCTGATGGATGGCTACCGTCGCGGCCTGGACATGGGCGATATCGAATACGGCTCCTACGCGATTCTCACCTATCTGGAACATTCCTGGTTCCTGGGCCAGGACCTGCCCCGGGTGGAACGGGACATGGCCCGCTACGGCGCGATTCTCCGACAGATTCGCCAGAACCAGGTCGATTACATCAATATCACCCACCAGGCCGTACTCAATCTCATGAACCTGGGCCATGGCACCACCGAGCTGACCGGGCCGGTCTTCGACCAGCACAACGCCCCGCCCATGGCCGATTCCACGGATCGCTGGATATTCAATTTCACGTTTCACTTCAATAAATTATTGTTGACTTTCCTGTTCCACGATCACGTCGCCGCCGCCCACCATGCCCGGGAGGCCGGCCGGTATCTGGACTCCACCCTGTCCACCTACGACATGTCCCTGGTGGTGTACCTGGAGGTTCTCAACCACCTGCAACTGGTGCGCAAAAGCCCGTTGCGGGACCGGTTGCGCCTGCTGGCACGGCAGCGGACGGTCCGCCGCCGGCTCCGGGGTTGGGCCCGGCTGTCCCCGGTCAACTATGCCCACAAGGACCACCTGCTGCAGGCCGAGACCCTGCGCTCCGTGGGCCGGGACCAGGCGGCCCTGGCCCATTACGAACAGGCGGTGCGGCTGGCCGGGACCCACGGCTTCGGACTGGAACGGGCCCTGGCCCTGGAACTGACCGCCCTGTTCCACCTGGACCGCGACCTGACCGAGCTGGCCCATTTCCACCTGGAAAAGGCCTTTCAGGCCTACCTGGACTGCGGCGCGGTGGCCAAGGCCCGGGACCTGGAATCCAGCCATCCCGGACTGCTCTCGACCCTGTCCCGCCCGGCCGGCGCCGCCCCTGGGGCGGGCGAGGCGGTCAACGGGGTCCAGCTGCTGGATCTGCCCGGCATCTTCAAGGCTGCCCACGCGATTTCCGACGAAATGGATTTCACCCGGCTGGTGCAGAAGCTGGTGGAGATTCTGCTGCGCCATGCCGGAGCCCAGTTGGCCTGCCTGATCCTGCTGCATGGCGATCGGCCGTTCCTGGAAGCCAGCGGCGAGGTGGATGGTACGACCATCCGCATGGCCCCGGTCACCCCCATGCCCATGGACCGGCAACCCAATCCGCCGGTGGCCCCGGAGATCGTCCATTATGTGATCCGCACCAACGAACTGCTGGTCCTGGACGATGCTTCCCGGGACAACCCCTTTTCCGCCACCCCCCACCTGGCCGCCGGCACCCGGAAGTCGATCCTCTGCATGCCCCTGAGCCATCGGGGCACCGTGGTGGGCGCCGTGTACCTGGAGAACAACCTGACCACCGCCAGTTTTTCCCAGAAACAGGTGGAGACCACCCGCATGCTGGCGGTGCAGGCCGCCACTTCCCTCCACAACGCCAAGGTGATCGAACAGCGACGCCAGACCGAGCGGCTCCTGCTGCGCTCCAAACGGCAACTGCGGGAGTTGACCCGCCACCAGCAGCTCATCCGCGAGCATGAGCAGAAACGCATCGCCCAGGAAATCCACGACGAACTGGGCAGCATCCTCACCCGCATCCGGCTGGAGCTGGACCTGCTGCACGAGTCCGGAACGGAGGAAACGCCGGCGACGGTCAGCGCCACGGAGATCGAGGGCCTGGCGGACCTGGTGCAGCAGGCGATCCACACCACCCGGCGCATCGCCACCACCCTGCGGCCGAAGATCCTCGACCAGTGCGGGGTGCTGCCCGCCCTGGAATGGCAGGCGCGGCAGTTCAATGGCCACTTCGAGGTGCGCGTGGAGCCGGGCTCCCGGAACATCCGCCTGGAAGAGGATCGGGAGATCACCCTGTTCCGGGTGGGACAAGAGGCCATCACCAACGTGGCGCGCCATGCCGGCGCCACCCTGGTCAGCCTGGCCCTGACCATGGACGATACCGACATCCACCTGCGGGTGGCCGACGACGGCCGCGGTCTGCCCAATCCATTCCCCGGCACCGGGGAAACCATGGGTCTGCGGGGCATGCGCGAACGGGTGAATCAGCTTGGCGGCCACCTGTCCTTTTCCCCCTCCTCCTGGGGCGGAACCCTGGTGGAAGTGCGCCTCCCCCGCAAGCCCGGGGATCTCTTCATCGAGGAAGCCGCATGATCCGCATCTTCATCGTCGATGATCACGAGGTGATCCGGGAAGGGCTGAAAAAGGTCCTCCACAAGGAAAAGGATTTCCAGGTGGTGGGCGAAGCCGAAACCGCCCGGCAGGCCGTGAACGCGATTTCCAGCACCACGGTGGACGTGGTGCTGCTGGACATCTCCCTGCCGGATCTGGACGGCCTGGAGGTCCTCACCCGGCTGCGCCGGAAAGAACCGAAGCTGCCGGTGCTGATCTTCACCATGCACGACGAGGATCCGCTGGCCATTCGCTATCTCAAGGCCGGGGCCAATGGGTACCTGACCAAAGGCGGGCCGATCCGCACCCTGATTTCCGGCATCCGGCAGGTGGCCGGCGGCCGGAATTTCCTCACTCCCAAGGTGGGCGACCTGTTGCTGGAGGACTGGAACATCAACCCGGACCTGCCGCCCCACAACGCCCTCTCCAATCGGGAGTTCACCGTCTTCCGCCTGATCGCCTCGGGCAAGACGGTGGGGGAGATCGCCGGGGAGCTGCGGTTGACCCAGGGCACCATCAGCACATATAGCCCCCTC
>PEAP01000090.1 GCA_002753665.1 Magnetococcales bacterium DC0425bin3 | reverse complement strand
CTTTTCTGACTCCCCCTTGATTGGCGGATTCGGTGGTTGTCCGCCAATGAGGAGGGGGAGGACGAACCGTTTCGGCTCATCCTCCCTCCGACCTGCCTGGGGGCCGGCCGTCTCGCGATGGCCGGCCCTGTCAGTTTTGGCGTCTCGGTCGGCCGTCTTTGGCAGGGTCGGCCCGTCTTTGGCAGTGTTGGAGAGAAGACTGGTGAAAAGGTCGTCCATTTTTGCTATCCTGATCCTCACGGCCGGTTCATCAGCAGATCGAGGGTGCCATGACGACGATCACATTCGATACCCTGGAGTATGCGGAGTATCTCAGGGCTGCCGGTATTCCGGACGACCAGGCCAAGAGCCACGCCAAGGCCATGGCCCGCGTCATGGAGCAGTTGGAGGAATCCCGGCTCAAGGAGTTGGCGACCAGGGGAGACATCCGGCAGCTCGAAGTCAAGCTCGAGGGCCGGATCACCGAGTCCAGGGCCGAGATCATCAAATGGATGATCGGGGTGTCTGCCGGTCAGGTGATGTTCATCCTGGCCTTTCTCAAGCTGTTTTCGTCCCACTGAGCCATCTTCGAGCGGTCCATCGGCGGAGCGAGCCTTGCCATGACGACGATCACGTTCGATACCCTGGAGTATATGGAGTATCTCAAGGCTGCCGGAGTGCCGGATGAGCAGGCCAAAGCGCATGCCAAGGCCATGATCCGGGCCGTGGGTCAGATGGAGGAATCCCAACGCAAGGAATTGGCCACCAAAGGGGATATTCAGCTCCTCAAGGGAGATCTTCACGTTCTCAAAGACGATATCCGGCAAGTCGAAGTCAAGATCGCCGAGTCCCGGGCCGAGATCATCAAATGGATGATCGGGGTGTCCGCCGGTCAGGTGATGTTCATCCTGGCCTTTCTCAAGCTGTTTCCGCCCCACTGAGCCGATCGGCTGCAGCGGTGCCGAGTTGTTCCTCCAGCGCCCGGTAGTCTGCCGTTCCCACGATTTCCTTGAAGTTCTCGAACGCTACCGCCCGTTCCCGGGTGGCCCCGGTGCGGCGGATTTCCTGAAAACAGGTTTCCAGGGCCTGGGTGGCCTCGAACAGGCCGGAGAGGGGCAGCACCCCGAGCTTGAAGCCCATGGCCGCCAAGGATTCGAACGGCAGCGGTGGCGTGCGGCCGCCTTCCACCACGTTGACCAGCAGGGGGATGCCGGGCAGGGCCTGGGGAATCCGGCGCAGCTCGTCCTCGGACTCCGGGGCTTCCACGAAGATCAGATCCGCGCCGGCATCGAAATAGGCCCGGCCCCGGCGCAGGGCCTCCTCCAGACCGCAGGGTGCCCGGGCGTCGGTGCGGGCCACGATCACCAGGGCGTCACGCCGGCGGCGGGCATGGTGGGCGGCGCGGATCTTGGCGACATGCTCCTCCAGGGCAATGACCGACTTGCCGGCCATGTGGCCGCAGCGCTTGGGCCATTGCTGATCCTCCAGGATCACCCCGGCGATGTCCCGGGCGATGGCCTCCTCCACGGTGCGGATGACGTTGAGGGGGCTGCCGTAGCCGGTATCCATGTCGGCGATCAGGGGAATGCCCACCGCGCGGGCGATGTTGCCGGCGGCGGTGAGCATCTCGGTGGCGGTGAGCAGCCCGATGTCCGGCACCCCCAGGGTGGCGGCGGCGATGCCGAAGCCGCTGGAGAACAGCAGGGGAAATCCGGCCCGCTGGGCGATCCTGGCGCTCAGGCAGTCATAGACCCCGGGTCCGACCAGGAAGCCGGGGGACTGGAGCAGGTGGTGGAGGGTTTGGCTGGGGGTCATGGCGCAGGTTCCGGACAGGGGGGTGGAGGAGCATTGTCACGAAGACAGTGTGGAGCGTTCGCAGGCGTTTTGCCACATGTGGCGCAAGGCCGTCTCCAGATGAGGGGTGAAGAGGGCCGGATTGCCCAGGGGGCTGGCGGCCATGCGCCGGCGCAGGGACTGGCGGATGTCCGCCAGCCGGGGCAGATCCCGGCACAGGGCGATGCCTTTCCGCACCCAGTCGTCCGGGGTGGCGCCGATGCATTCCGGCAGGTCCAGGGCGGTCATCAGGCTGGCGCCCACCCGGGCCACATGGCGGTCCCCCGGCAGGGTCAACAGCGGCACGCCCTGCCACAGCCCCTGCAGGGAGGTCACCCCGCCGTTGAAGGGGATGGGATCCAGGCTCACGTCCACCCGGGCGTAGTCGGCCAGGTACTGGCGGAAGGGCGAAGGCCCCAGCAGGGTGATGCGCTCGGTGGCCAGACCCCGGTCCAGCAGGCGCCGGAGGTAGAGCTCGCGGGTCTGGGGCTCGAAGAACGGGCCGGATTTGAGCAGCAGGCGGGAGTCGGGTACCGCCTCCAGCAGGCGGCACCAGAGGTCCAGGGTGGTGGGGGTGAGTTTGGGCAGATTGTTGAAGGAACCGAAGGTGACGAAACCGTTCTTCAGGGCCGGGGCGGGACTGACCGGCGGGGCGTTGTCCGGGGATTGATAGCAGTACAGGGGGCAGGGCAGCACGGCGATGCGCTCGTGGTACAGCGCTTCGGCGGCCGGGGTGGCGGTGATCCGGTCATGGATGATCCAGTCCATGGTCGGCAACCCGGTGCCATGGACATAGCCGGCGTAACTCATCTGCACCGGCGCCGGACGTCGGGCGAACAGGGGCAGCCGGTTGTTCTTGGTGTGGCCGGTGAGGTCCACCAGGATGTCGATGCCATCGGCGCGGATCCGGTCCACCAGGGCCGGATCGTCCAGGGTCTCCACCGTCAGCCAGTGGTCGGCCGCGGCCTGAATGCGTCGGGTCAGATCGTCGCGTTTGGGTCCATGGCTGTAGCAGAAGGCTTGAAAAGCCGTGCGGTCGTGATGAGCCAGGATGGGAGCGATCAGCATGCCCACCGGATGCTGGTAGAAATCCGGGCTGAGGTAGCCGGGGGGGGGGGGGGGGGGGGGGGGGGGGGGGGGGGGGGGGGGGGGGGGGGGCAGCGTCCGAACCCGGGCCATGGCCAGTGCGCCATAGTGGTGATGCCGGGCCGCCACCTGGTCCAGGCGGTGGTGGTCGCTGTAGTTCAGGGCAAACAGGTAGCTGGACAGGGTGGAGAGATCATCGGGAGCGGCTTCCAGAGCCCGTTCGAAGGCATCGAAGGCCTCGGGCAGCCGGCCCTGGTTGACCAGGGCCGGGGCCAGGTTGGCGTAGCCCTTGTGCCGGCCCTGGTCGTTGCCGACGCTGGCGGCATGGGCGGTGGCCGGGCGAATGGGCGGGTGGTGCCGATCCGGATCACTGTCCAGGGCGATGGCCTGCCGGCAATGCTGTTCGGCCTTGCCCGGCTCGTGAATTTCCAGATGAACCAGGGCCAGGTTGGTATGGGCCACCGCCAGGGTCGGGTCCAGCCGCAAGGCCTCTTCCAGGGCGCGCAGGGCGGGCTCGTGGCGGCCTTGGAGCAGCAGGAGCAGGCCGAGGTTCGAATAGGCCATCGCCTGGCGGGGGGCCTGTTGGATCGCCTGACGCAGACAGCGTTCGGCCTGGGCCAGGTCTCCCAGGGACTGGAAGGCCACGCCGGCGCTGTTCCAGAGGGCATCGTTGGCCCAGCCGCCGTCCAGAGCCGGGCGGTAGACGGCCAGGGCGTCCCGGATCGATCCGGCCTCCTGCAGGGCGTCGCCCCACAGCGAGACCGCTTCGATGGTTCGGGGGAAGCGGGTCTGGAGGTCGGAAAAAACCACCGTCCCTTCTGTCCAGTTCCGTTCCCGGACCAGCAGCCGCAGCAGGGCCAGGTGCCAGTCCAGGTGGTCGGGGTCCCGGGCCAGGGCGTCCCGCAGGGCGGCGACGGCCTCCCGGGGGCGTTCGGCCGCCACCAGCAGTTGGGCCAGGTTGAGGTGATAGCCGCCGTTGGCCGGATCCAGGGCGATGGCCCGGCGTTGGCAGGCCTCGCTTTCGGTGAACTGCCCCAGGCGACGGTAGACATTGCCCAGGTTGGCCTGGCCGGCGGCGTGGTCGGACTGGGCGGCGACGAAGGCCTGATAGTGGGGCACCGCCTCGGTCAGGCGGTCCAGATCACGCAGGGTGTTGGCCAGGTTGAAGTGGGCCGGGGCAAAGGTTGGGTTCAGATCGAGGATGCGGCGGAAACAGTCGGCGGCCGCTGCGGGACTGCCCAGGGCCAGGTGGGTGTTGCCCAGGTTGAACCAGATCTCCACCGCCCCGGGAGCCTGGGTCGCGGCCTGCTCCAACAGCGCCCGGGCCTCCTGCCCCTGGCCCCGGCGCCGCAGCAGGCTGGCTAGGTTGATCTGGGCGCCGATATGGCCGGGACAGGCGGCCAGCAGGGTCCGGTAGGCGGTTTCCGCCTGGAGCGACCGTCCCGCCTGTTGCAGGTTCACCGCCTGCCGGAAGGCGCGTTCCGCAGAGCTGACAGCCCGGGCCATGACCGTTGCCGCCTCCCATGAAAAAGGGGGGCCGAGGCCCCCCTGGATCGATTCCGGTCAAGAAAGCCGAATTACTTCATGGTGTTCATGTAGGCGATGACATCGGCCCGCTCGGCCTGATCGGTCAGACCGGCGAAGGTCATCTTGGTGCCTTTCACCAGGTCCTTGGGTTTGATCAGGAACTTGTCCAGGGTGGCGTCGTCCCAGGTGAGGCCGGAGGCTTTCATGTCGGCGGAATACTTGGCGGCGAAGGTCTCGCTCTTGGCGGATGCCTTGCCCGCGATGCCGTGGAGATTGGGTCCCACCTTGTCCTTGCCGCCCTGTTCGATGGAGTGGCAGGAGGTGCATTTCTTCTTGAACAGCTCCGCGCCCTTGGCGGCATCTCCGGCCAGGGCCTGCTGGGAGGCCAGACCGAAGGCAGAGGCGATAGCCAAGGCAATCATGGTGTTGCGTTTCATACCGAGTCCCCTTCTAGATAAAGACTGACGAAAAGCCCAACCTCCCACCCCTTCCACCGATGCCGGTCGTCTCGCGACTTCCATCGAACGAAGAGGCCACTCCGGAGGACCGGAATCACGCAGTGACCCAGCCGCTCCGAGTGGCGTGTACTGTGTCCCGGATTTCAGGTAAAGTCCAGAGATAATGAGCGTCCCAAGCCCAGGCAGCAGCTGTTTTTTTTACTCTACACCGCATCGTGAGGACCGAAAATCATGACCTTCGCCAGCCCTTTTGATTTGGATCAAGAAGACACCTATCGCCGCTGGCGGGATGCCAAGCTGCGGAACTATCCCCGAACCCTGGAGGAACTGCTGGTGGAGGTGGCCGATCCCTGGAACCTGACTCCCGGGGAGCGACAGGCCATCCTGGAGCGCTGTGCCAAGTCCAATATGGCCCTCTACCGGATTGGCCGGGTGGCGAGCCAGGCGACGGGGGACAAGCAACCGCTGCCCATGGCCCTGCTCACCCAGTTGGGGGTGGCCGATCTGGATCGCAATCTGGGTGCCGGCCCCGATGGCCAGTCGGCCCTGACCCCCGGCGGGCAAGGACGGGCGGAGTTCTCGGGCTTTGTGCCCTATTCGGCCATTGGCGTGGGATGGCATAGCGATGGCTGTTACAACCCCATGGATCGTTCGGTGCGGACGCTGGCGCTGCATTGCGTCCGACCCGCCGCCGAAGGGGGCGCCAACCGTTTGCTGGACCAGGAGCTGCTCTACATCCTGTTGCGGGACGAGAACCCCGACCATGTCCGCACCCTGAGCCATCCCCAGGCCATGACCGTTCCCCCGCGTCTGGAAGGGAACCGGGTGGCGCGGCCCGCCCGCCCCGGACCGGTATTCGGTGTCCATCCGGCCGATGGCGGTCTTCTGGTCCGCTACAGCAGCCGCAAGAAGAACCTGCACTGGCTGTCCCTGCCCGGCATGGAGGCCGCCCTGGCTGCCTTGCGTCGGCATTTGAATACCCCCTCTCCCTGGCATTTCGAGGGCCGGCTGGAGGCCGGTTGGGGATTGATCAGCAACAACGTGCTGCACACCCGGGAACCCTTCCATGATCCCGCGGGGGGCCCGGTCCGCGAGCTGTACCGCGCCCGCTATCATCAGCGCCTGCCGGGGCCGGATGGTCGGATGCCCTGAGAGGCGGGCCGGCCTCCCCCATCCATTACAGGTACCGCTGACAGTCGTCTCACGACTGTCAGCGGTAGAATGATATCTGAAAATATAATAAATATCGTTTGAATTGTTGTGATTGTTGAGTTTTTGTGCTGTTCTCTGTCAGGAAAAGATGGCACAATACAACCCTGTTGGCCCGCGGGGGCGGGCTGGAGGAGTGGCAGTCCTGGGGGGAGTATTCAACAAGGGGGAAGTCGATCATGTTGGCCACCGTCAAGGCGAAGTTCATTCTGTTTTTCATCTGTGCCTCGTTGTTGCCGTTGGTTTCCTACAGTCTGTACATGCTGAACGCCAACAGCGACCAGATGGAGTCGGACCTGACGCGGCAGTTGCGCACCCTGGCGGAGATCAAACAGGGCCAGTTGAGTGACTATCTGGCAGACGTGGGCGACAACATGAAGGGCTTGGCCGGTGGCCGGGCACTGAAGACCTTCCTGGAACTTCATGCCAAGAGTGCGGAGGAGGCACTGAAGAACGGGGCCCACCAGGAGGCCTTGGACATTCTCCTCCAGTTCCAGGAGGCCAAGTGGGGCAAACTGCATCATGTGTTCGTCGCCGACACCACCGGCAAGGTGATCCTCAGCCCGCCCCACGGCAATGCGACCAAGTCCCATCTGGGACAGGAGGTGGCCCATTCCAGCTATTTCCGGGAAGGGCTCACCCGTCCCACGGTGACCGACTTCTTCGGTTTTTCCGAGGCCGATCACTTTCATCAGCTCTACATGCATCCCGTTCACGGCGCGGATGGCCGCACCCTGGGCATGATGGTGGCGGAGATCATGATCGCCTACCAGGATACGCTGCTGCGGCAGAATTTCCGCGCGGGGGACGACAGCGCGAAGATCTACCTGGCCACCCTGGAAGGCGAGAAGATCGTTCACCTCACCAAGGACAAGGGGCAGCACATCAAGGTCTCCGGACTGACCGAATCCATCGCCCAGGGGGTGGTTTCCCAATCCTTCGTCGATCCCCAGGGGCTGCATCGGCTGGGGCTCTATCTGCATGACAAGCAGTATCCCTGGGTGCTGGGGGTGGAGTTGGACAAGGCCAAGGAGTTCCATTCCGTGGCCATCCTGAAGCGCAATGCCCTGGTGATTCTGGTGGCGGTGGTGGTGCTGGGGGTGATCGTGGCGCAGATTTTCAGTCGCTCCATTCTGGGGCAGATCGGCGGTGAGCCCGGGGTCCTCCGGCAGGCGATGAATGCGGTGGCCAATGGCAGCCTGATCGCCTGCGTGCCGATGGGGGGCGGCAGGCCCTCCGGTCTGTGTGAATCGCTGACCGTGATGGTCGACAACCTGCGCAAGATCGTCAACGATGTGCAGGTGGCGGCGCACCGGCTGTCCGACAGTGGCACGACCCTGTCGGAGACGTCCCACGAGGTTTCCCAGGCGGCTTCCGAACAGGCGGCCTCCATCGAGGAAACCAGCTCGGCCATGGAGCAGATGACCGCCAATATTCAGCAGAATACCGACAACGCGGTGCAAACCGAGAGCATTGCCAAACGGGCCGCCGAGGATGCCAAACAGGGGGGGGAGGCGGTACAGAAGGCGGTGGCGGCGATGAAGGAGATCGCCGAGAAGATTTCCATCATCGAGGAGATCGCCCGCCAGACCAACCTGCTGGCCCTGAACGCCGCCATCGAGGCGGCCCGGGCCGGGGAGCATGGCAAGGGCTTCGCGGTGGTGGCGGCGGAGGTCCGCAAGCTGGCCGAACGCAGCCAGGGAGCGGCCGGGGAGATCAGCAGCCTGTCCGGCTCCAGCGTGGAGATTGCCGAGCAGGCCGGGGTGATGTTGGCCAAACTGGTGCCGGACATCCAGAAGACCGCCGACCTGGTCCAGGAAATCGCCGCCTCCAGTCGGGAACAGAACACCGGGGTGGACCAGATCAACAGCGCCGTGCAGCGTTTGGACCAGATGATCCAACAGAACGCCGGCGTGGCCGAGCGGATGGTGGCCATGGCCAGGGAACTGTCCGATCACAGCCAGGGCCTGAGCGAGACCATGGGCTTCTTCCATATGGAGGATGGCGGCAGTCGGTCTGCCGACCGTCCCTCCGTCCCGTCACCGATGGCGTCGGCGCCCCTGCCTCCAGCCGGCAGCCCCCGCAAGACGACCGGCGGCGGCAAGCCCCGCAAGGCCCTGCCCGCACCGAGTGGAAGCCGGACCTCTACACCACATTGATTTCCTTGAAAAACACCCCATAGGCCGCGTCGAGACGGTTGACATGGTGGAGCAGCCACTCCAGCAGCCAGCGGCGCATTTTTCCGGCCGGGGCCGGGCTGCGGTCCTGGATGCGTTGCTGAAAAGCCAGCAGTTGGGCCACGAGTTCCTGATGTTCCAGCCGGTGGGGCTCCAGATCCGGGTAACCGTATTGTTTCATCAGGGACTCTTCGGCCATGAAATGGCTTTGTGTATAATCCGCCAGTCGGGCAATCAGCCCATCGAGGTCCTGCCACTGCCGATCCCGGTCCTGCTGCACCCCGTCGGGGACCGGGGGCGTGATCATGGCGTCCAGGATCCTGTCGGCGGCCACGATGATCTCCAGCAACCGGGCATGGTCTTCGTTGAAGCGGGGCACGCCAACATCGACCAGGCGGGCGGCCAGTTTTTCATGAAACGAGGTCGAAGCGGACCGGTCCATGGCGATACACCTCATGCTGCGCTGAATGGCGCGGGCGGCATCCCCTCGCGGGATGGCCCATCCTGCAGGGATTGTAGAGGCTTTTTCGCGAACGGGAAGGTTTTCTGATACAATATTTCATTCGCCGGCCGCGCGGTCGGCGGGACGATCATGGCGAACGACTCCGAACACAGTCTGCGGTCCCTGACCCCGGAAGGCATCGAAAAACTGGAACGGCTCAAGGTCGAACTGGAACAGCTGCGCGATGCCATGAGCCATCCGGAAGGCAAGAGCCGTTACGAGTTGGATGGGCGTATCCGCGCCTACCAGGACAAGGAACACGAGGTCCGGCGCTTTCTGCGGGACCTGGGTCTGCCGGGCGGATGAGTGGCGGAACAACAGCGGAGTGACGGTCATGACCGGCCCGGACATTGTGGTTCACAGCGCGGCCTTCGCCAGTCCTTCCCCCCAGGGCAAGTTCGTGCAACTGCTCTGGGAGGAACGGGAAGTCTGGCTCTTTTCCTCACCCCGGGTCCATCGCTTTCACACGCAGATCGTGGAGTGGTTTTGTGCCGACCAGGGACTCCCCCTGCAGTGGGCCGATCCGAACCAGGCCGGCGCCGACGGGCGGCCGCTGCGGATTCTGGGCGGCGGGCGGTACGTCCTGAATCCGGCCGGTGGCGAGATCGTCCTGTCGGGTGACTCCAGCGCCTACGGTCGCTTCATCGCCGAGGGGTTCGGAGAAAAGCTGGCCGCCGCCAGCCACCCCTGGTCCCGGCTGCGGCCCAGGATCGGCTGAATGATGACGCGCTGTGGGCGGCGGGGGGGCAGGGAGGCCCTGCCGGCATCCTGTGAAGGAATTCGGGGTTCGGGATGGCCGCGGCGGATTGCATCGGGGGGAAATTTGGTGTTTATTGACCAGGACCGGAACGGCCCGGGATGGGCCGTGGCCATTCCAGACGGGTGGTCGTGGAACGGCTTTTCGTAAGGAGACGAAACCATGTGGTATTCCCTGCCCATCATCCCTCCGGCCGGAACCATTCAGACCTGGAACGGTGGCCCGTCACCCGAGGCGGTCGCGGTGGCCGTGGCCGGGCCCGGAGTGGATCCCGACCTGATGGCTTGCGGATTCGACTTTCCGGAAATCATCTCGCCCTTTCCGGCCATGGCGTTCCGGGATTACACCTGGATTCCCCAGTATTTTCTCGAAGCCGGCACCGGCCCGGACCGGGAGGTGCAGAATGAACAGGTGGCCCGGCATGTGGCCTTCCGCACCGAATGGCTCAAGGCTGCCATGGGTCTGTCGCCCCGCAAGATCGCCCTGATCACCGCCCGGGGGGACAGCATGGAGCCGGTGGTATGCGACGGCGACCTGTTGCTCACCGACCTGCGGGAGCTGCGCACCATCGATCCGGCCATCTATGTGTTGCGCATGGACAATGCCCTGACCGCCAAACGCATTCGCATCCTGGACAACGGCCGGGTGCGTATCCTGTCCGACAACCCCGCCCATGGGCCCCGGGAGGTCCCGGCGCGGGAGATCGCCATCCTGGGACGGGTGGTGTGGATCGGCCGCAAGCCGCGTCCGGGCCGGGAACTGTCGGTGGCGGAGGCTTGAGGGGGATGTCGCGCCGCCTGCCTCGCTTCGATGCCGAAACCGTGCGCCAGCGCCTGCTGACCCAGCGGGAGATGTTGCAGGCCGACTCCGCCACCGCCGCCGTCACCCGGGTGACGGTGGACCTGGATCAGGCCGGTCGGGGCAGCCCCGCTCGCATGGAGGCCCTGCAACTGCAGGCCATGGCCCAGGCCGAGGAAACCCGCCGCAAGGTGGCCTTGCGCCGCATCACCACTGCCCTGGAACGGCTGGAGGCCGGCGAATACGGCTACTGCGTGGCTTGCGAGGAACCCATTTCCGCGGGCCGGCTGGAAGCCGACCCCGCCGTGCCCACCTGCATCGGCTGCGCCTCCCGCCAGGGGTGACCTCCCGCTCTGAGTGGAACAGCCTGCCACCCTCTTCCACGGTAACAACACAGGGCACGATAACAGCACGGGGCGGCCCATGGGACCGCCCCGTAGCGAGACAGACAGACTGGTACAACGGAACTCAGGCGTTGGTCAGGGAGGTCATGCCGGGCAGTTCCTTGCCTTCCAGGAGTTCCAGGAAGGCACCGCCGCCGGTGGAGATGTAGCTGATCTCCTTGGCCACCCCGGCCTGCTTGACCGCTGCGTCGGTATCACCGCCACCCACCACCGACAGGGCGCCGGATTTGGCCACTGCCTTGCCCAGGGCCACGGTGCCGGTGTCGAAGGGCGGAGTCTCGAACACGCCCATGGGGCCGTTCCAGATGATGGTCTTGCAGGTGGCGATGGCATCGGAGAACAGCTTCACGCTGGCGGGACCGATATCCAGGCCCATCCAGCCGTCGGGAATGGCCTTGATGTCCACCACCTTGGTGGGGGAATCGCCCTTGATTTCCTGGGCGATCACCGCGTCCACGGGCAGGATCAGCTCGACGCCCTTCTCCTTGGCCATGGCCATGGCGCTGCGGGCCACGTCCAGCATTTCCTCTTCCACCAGGGATTTGCCCACGGAATGGCCCATGGCGCGGATGAAGGAGAACGCCATGCCGCCGCCGATGACGATCTTGTCCACCTTTTCCATCAAGGACTCGATGACGGTGATCTTGCTGGAGACCTTGCTGCCACCCAGAATGGCCATCACCGGCCGCTGGGGGCTGGTCATGGAGCGGTTGAAATAGTCGATTTCATCGGCCATCAACAGGCCGGCCACCGCCGGCTGCACCAGGGAGGCGATGCCCACGTTGGAGCAGTGGGCGCGGTGGGCGGTGCCGAAGGCGTCGTTGACCACCACATCGGCCAGCTTGGCGAAGCTCTTGGAGAGTTCGGGGTCGTTCTTGGTCTCACCGGCGTAGAAGCGCACGTTCTCCAGCATCAGGACATCGCCGGGCTTCAGGGCCGCCACCATTTTTTCCACCTCGGGGCCGATGCAGTCCGGGGCCAGGGGCACCGGCTTGCCCAGCAGCTTGGCCAGGTGTTCGGCGGCGGGTTTGAGGGAGAACTCGGGGGACTTCTTCCCCTTGGGGCGCCCCATGTGGGCGGCCAGAATCAGCTTGGCGCCCTTCTGCAGGGCCAACTGGATGGTGGGCAGGGCCGCACGGATGCGGGTGTCCTTGCGCACGTTGCCCTTTTCGTCCAGGGGCACGTTGAAGTCCACGCGCATGAAGACCCGCTTGCCGTTGAGATCCACATCTTTGATGGTGAGCTTTTTCATGGTGCCTGTTCCGCTTCCTCTGGGATTGAGTTGGGGAATTCCTTGTACAGCAACGCCATGATGCGGGTGACCCGGGGGTCGTTCCCGGCGGCGCCGTCCAGCACGTTGCGTCCGATGGCCGCCCGCAACCGCGGGGCGTCGGACCCTTCCAGGGCCGCCAGGTAGGCGTCCCGCCGCCCGGTGGCATGGTGAAAGAGTTTGCGCATCCGGGCCCCCATGCGCAAATCCGGAACCCCCTGCTGCCGCAGGGTGTGGTCGAAGCCTTCGAAGGTAATTTCCCACAACAGCCGCATCAGGCGTTCCTCGGCGTCGGGGGGCAGGCCCTCCCGGCCGTCCGGCGCGGGGATCCCGTGGCGCAGATCGTGCAGACGCACGCTGACCAGCAGGATCAGCACTTCGAAGCGCAGATCGAAGCGATCCTCCAGCTCCAGCCAGCCGGCCCCGCTCCAGTCCAGGGCCCGTTCCACCAGGGCGCCATGCTCCGCCACCACCCGGGGACGCAGCGTCCGATCCTGCCATTTATCCAGCATCGTGCGCAGCCAGGAGAACATCAGTGCTTTGCTCCCGGCCCGTGGGGGTCTATTATAGATCCCTTCATTGAACCACAAAACGGTTCGGCAAGCACCCCGGGCCGTTGCCCCCGACTGTTCATGCCCGACTGTTCTATGGAAGAGCGATGCATCGATCCATCCGTCACTCGCGCCACTGGCCACTCCTCCTGGCTCTGCTGCTGTTGGGCGCCTGCGCACCCCAGGCCCGTGACCTGGGCAACATCCTGCCCCTGGACAAGCTGGACGCCATTCGGGAAGGGGTCACCACCCAACGGGACGTGTTGGATCTACTGGGATCCCCCACGATTGTCAATACCTACATGTCCGACCGTTGGGTTTACCTTCAGGATCGGCGCTTCGACGAGTTCCAGGCCGTCAATCGGGTGGTGATCACCTTCGACAAGAAAGGCGTGGTGCGCTCCGTGCGGCGCAATTTCGCTCAGTCCCTCTGGGACCCGCAACGCCTCGCCGATGGTCAGGAAAAGGTTCGCCTGCGGCCCCTGAAGCGCCTCTACGAACATGAAACCTACAACCTCACCCCCAACGCCCCGGCCGACCGGCGCATTGCCCTGGACCGCGGTGCCATGACGGAACCGGAAGAGGAATCCTTCCTGATGCGTCAGGCCCGGGCCGTCTGGGACAAGCTGTTCAAACGCGATCCCCAAAAACCCCAGGATCCCGCAGTCGGCGAGGAGCCGGATGCCGATCTGGATCAGGACTGGTGGAAACCGCTGTTCGACATCGATCCCCTGCCCGAGGCGGACCGCGCCCAACCGGCCAAGGGCGGTGGCGGACTGCTGTTCTGGCGTTCCGAGCCCGCCCCGCCTCCGGCC
>PEAP01000089.1 GCA_002753665.1 Magnetococcales bacterium DC0425bin3 | reverse complement strand
GACGGCCAGTTGACCGACGTGCATATCGTGCCCGGTGAGGTGGTGACCGAGAATAGCGTGCTGGTGGAAATCATCGATCCCGCCCACCTGTGGGTGGAGGCCGTCCTCTACGATCTGCCCCTGGCGGAACGCATCACCGGTGGCACGGCCACGACCCGCCAGATCCCGGGCCGCGCCTTCCCCCTGGTCCTGGCGGGGGTCAGCCCCAAGGTCAATCCCGAGAACCAGGGATTGCATCTCCAGTTCGCCATGACGGATACTGGCGGTCAGATCAAAATCGGCATGCCGGTGGATGTTTACGCCCAGACCGGCATGGTCGCCTATGGGGTGGCCATTCCCCGGCCGGCGCTCCTCGATCGGAGTGGACAGTACTGGGTCTGGGTCAAGACCGCGCCCGAGCGGTTCGAGGGCCGGACGGTGCGGCCGGGGCGCCGCACCGCGGAGTGGGTGGAAATTCTGGAGGGACTCCAGCCGGGTGACCGGGTGGTGGTCCAGGGTCACAACCAGCTCGATGCGGTGCGGTGACCGGTCATGTTCGATGCCATCATCCAGTTTTCACTGCGCCAGCGCCTGTTCGTCCTGGTCGGCGCCGTCCTTCTGCTGCTGGGGGGCGGCTGGGTGGCGGTGGGGTTGCCGGTGGATGTGTTTCCCGATCTCAACCGGCCCACCGTCACCCTCATGACCGAAGCGCCAGGGCTGGCCCCGGAGGAGGTGGAAGCCATGGTGACGCTGCCCATCGAATCCGCCATGAACGGCATGCCGGGCGTGACCCGCCTGCGCAGCAACTCCGGGGTGGGGCTGTCCATCGTGTTCGTGGAATTCGCCTGGGGCACCGACATCTACCGCAACCGTCAGCTGGTGGCGGAAAAACTGGCCATGGTCGCCGAATCCCTGCCCCGGGAGGTGCTGCCGGCCATGGGGCCGGTGAGTTCCATCATGGGCGAAATCATGCTGGTCGGCCTGCGCAGCGCCAGCGGTCGGACCCCGCCCATGGAACTGCGCACCCTGGCCGACTGGACCCTGCGCCCCCGCCTGCTGGGCATCGCCGGGGTGGCCCAGGTGATTCCCATCGGCGGCGAGGTCAAGCAGTTCCAGGTGCTGGTCGATCCGGCCCGGCTGACCGCCCTGGGGGTATCGTTCGTGGAGCTGGAACAGGCCCTGGCCGGCTTCGCCGGCAACAGCACCGGCGGTTTTCTCTCCCAGCGCGGCCGGGAATTCCTGATCCGCAACCTGGGCCGGACCACCGATCCGGAGGACCTGAAGCGCAGTGTGGTCAGCGCCGACGGCGACCGGGTGGTCACCCTGGGTCAGGTGGCCGAGGTGCGGATCGGCCCCGGGGTCAAACGCGGCGATGCCAGCATCAACGGCGCGCCGGCGGTGATCCTGGCGGTGCAGAAGCAGCCCGGGGCCGACACCGTGTTCCTCACCCGGCGCATCGAGGCCTCCCTGGCCGAACTCCAGCGCACCCTGCCGGCGGATGTGGTCACCGATCCCATTCTCTTCAAGCAGGCCGATTTCATCGAACGGGCCATCGCCAACGTCGAGGAGGCCCTGCGGGACGGGGCGCTGCTGGTGGCCCTGGTGCTGTTCCTGTTCCTCATGAACGTGCAGACCACGGCCATCAGCCTCACCGCCATTCCCCTGGCGCTGGTGGTGACCGCCCTGGTGTTCCAGTGGGTCGGGCTATCCATCAACACCATGACCCTGGGCGGGGTGGCGGTGGCCATCGGCGAGCTGGTGGACGACGCGGTGGTGGACGTGGAGAACGTCTTCCGCCGCCTGCGGGAAAACGCCGCCGCCGGCGCGCCCCGGCCGGCGCTGGAGGTGGTCTGGCGCGCCTCCACCGAGGTCCGAAACTCCATCGTCTACGCCACGGTCATCGTGGTGCTGGTGTTCCTGCCGCTGTTCGCCCTGGCGGGGATCGAGGGTCGGCTGTTCACCCCCCTGGGCCTGGCCTACATCGTCTCGATCCTGGCCTCCCTGGTGGTATCGCTGACCCTCACCCCGGTACTCTGCCTGTACCTGCTGCCCCGGGCCCGGGCCATGGCCCAGGACGACTCCTGGCTGGTGCGCCACCTGAAGGCGGCGGATCGGCGGCTGCTGTACTGGTCCTTCGCCCATCCCCGGCCGGTGATCGGCGCGGCCCTGCTGCTGGTGCTGGCGGCCCTGGTCTCGGTGCCCTGGCTGGGGCGGACCTTCCTGCCGCCGTTCAACGAAGGCACCGTGACGGTGACCGTGGTCATGACCCCGGGCACCGCCCTGGAGGAATCCAACCGCATCGGCACCCTCGCCGAGCGGCTGTTGCTGCAGATTCCGGAAGTGCGCTCCACCGGGCGCCGCACCGGCCGGGCCGAGCTGGATGAACATGCCGAGGGCGTGCATTATTCCGAAATCGACGTGGACCTCACCCCCTCGGCCCGCAACCGGGAGGCCATCCTGGGCGACCTGCGCCGCGCCCTGGCGGCGCTGCCCGGCATTCATGTCAATGTCGGACAGCCCATCTCCCACCGTCTCGATCACCTGTTGTCCGGGGTGCGGGCGGAGATCGCGGTCAAGATCTTCGGCGACCACCTGGACACCCTGCGGGCCAAGGCCGAAGAGGTGCGCCAGCGGATGGCCGAGGTGGCCGGGGTGACGGACCTCCAGGTCGAAAAGCAGGTCCTCATCCCCCAGCTGCAGATCCGCCTGGACCGCCAGGAGGCCCTGAAATTCGGCCTGTCCCTCAACCAGTTGACCGACACGCTGCAGGCGGCCCTCAACGGCAAGGTAGTCTCCCAGGTGCTGGAGGGGCAACGCAGCCACGACGTGGTCCTGCGCCTGGCCGAGGAATGGCGGGCGGAGACCGGGGACTTCCGCAAGATCCTCATCGACACCCCCGCCGGCAAGATCCCCCTGGAGCTGGTGGCCGAGGTGGTGGAAACCACCGGCCCCAACCTGATCAACCGCGACGACATGCAGCGCCGCATCGTGGTGCTGGCCAACACCCAGGGCCGCGACCTGGCCGCCATCGTGGCCGACATCCAGGCGCGGGTGGACGGCGTCGCCCTGCCGGAAGGCTGGCACATCGCCTTCGAGGGGCAGTTCCGCAGCCAGCAGGAGGCCACCCGCCGCATCGCCCTGCTGTCGCTGCTGTCGTTGTCCGGCATCTTCGTGGTGCTGTACAGCCATTTCCGCTCGGCGGTGCTGGTGCTGATCATCATGCTCAACATCCCCCTGGCCCTGGTGGGCAGCGTGGCCGCCCTGTGGCTGGCCGGGGCGCCCCTGTCGGTGGCCAGCCTGGTGGGGTTCATCACCCTGACCGGCATCGCCGCCCGCAACGGCATCCTCAAGGTGTCCCATTATCTCCACCTGGCCTGCCGGGAGGGCGAAGCCTTCGGCCCGGAGCTGGTGGTGCGGGGCTCCCTGGAGCGGCTCACCCCGGTGCTGATGACCGCCCTGGTGGCGGCCCTGGCCCTGATTCCCCTGATCCTGGACGCCGAAGCGGCCGGCAAGGAGATTCTCCACCCGGTGGCGGTGGTGATCTTCGGCGGCCTGATCTCCTCGACCCTGCTGGATACCCTCGTGACCCCGGTGATCTTCCTGCGGGTGGGACGGGGGCCGGTGGAGCGGCTGCGATGAAAGCCGCTCCGCGACTTTTACGGTAACAATCCTGAACAGGAGGTTTCATGAACAGGTTTCTGGTAGCGATTGCCCTGCTGGCGGCGGTCCCCGGGTCCGCCTGGGCCCATGGCACGGCGGAGGCCAGCCATGGCGGACGGATGGCGGAAGCCGGGGGCTATCGCCTGGAACTGACCGCCACGGACCAGGGGGTGGACCTGTACGTGACCGATCACGACAACCGCCCGGTGGCGCTGGACCAGGCCGGGGGCCGGGTGACCCTGCTGACCGGGGGCGACAAGGTGAAAATCGCCCTGGCCCCCACCGCGGGCAACCGGTTGTCCCACGCCGGCCCCGTGGCCGGGGCGAACGCCGCCGCCGCGGTGATCGTGGTGGAGGGACTGCCCCAACCGGTGTCCGCCCGCCTGCCGGCGGTGGGACCCTGAACCAGGGAGGAACAGGCGATGAAGCCCCATGCCATGGTCTTGATGCTGCTGCTGGCCGCCGCTCCGCTCCGGGCCGAGCCGGTGGCCGAAACTTCGGATGAAAGTCGCTCCGCGACTTTCCCGGTCACTTCGATGGATGGGGGAGGCCTCCCTCCACCCTCCACCGATGAAAGTCGCTCCGCGACTTTCCCGGTAAATACCCCAGTGGGCGCCTCGGTGGCCGAGCTGCTGGAACGGGCTCGTGCCCTGAACCCGGAGCTGGCCGCCGCCGCCCTGGAAGCCGAGGCGGCCCAGGCCCGGGTCCGGGGCGCCGATGCCCTGGCCGATCCCAGCCTGCAGGTGACGTTCGATGAGATCTCCGAAAACGCCGCCGGCTGGCCGGGGCGCACCGGGACCTACAAGTACACCCTGCAGCAGGAGATTCCCTGGTGGGGCAAGCGCGGCCTGCGCCGCAGCCTGGCCGAGGCCGAAAGCCGCGAATTCCGCAGCCGCCAGGCGGAGACCCTGGCCGAGGTGGCGATGCAGGTCAAGGTGGCCTACGCCGATTACCATCGGGTGCATCTGGCCATGGACCAGTCCGGGGAGCTGCTCCAGGTGTTGCGCGCCCTGGTGGAGTTCGCCCAGTTCCGCTACGCCCAGGGCCAGGGCGGTCTGCAGGAGGCCACCGGCGCCGATGCCGAGCGGGGAGCGCTGTCCGCCGAGCTGGTGCGGCTCGAAAAGGAGCGCCACCGGCTGCGGGCGCGCCTGAACGCCCTGGTCGACCGCCCCCCGGACGCGCCGCTGGTGGAACACCCCACCCTGCGCCCGCTGCCGGCGCCGGAGGCCCTGGCGTTCGACAAGCTGCTGGAACACGGTCTGGCGGCCAATCCCGCCCTGGCCATGGGACAGGCGCGCCTGGAAGCCGCCGGGGTGGACCTGAGCCTGGCGGCAGCCGAGTGGTTTCCCGATGTCGAGCTGGGCTTCGGGCTGGTGGACCGCCGGGCCGAGGGCGCCCGCAACGGCTACGAGGCCATGGTGGCGCTGAATCTGCCCCTGCAATGGGAGCCGCGCCGGGCCCGGGAGCAGGAGGCGGCCGCGCGGCAGCAGGCGGCCCGGGAGCGCCTGAACGCCGAACGCCGGCAGGTGGAAGCCGGCCTGCGGGAAGCCCTGCTCAGCCTCGAAGAGGCCCGCCAGATCGAACAGGTGACCCGGGAAAGCCTGCTGCCCCAGGCGCGCATCGCCATGCAGTCGGCCCTCAAGAGCTACGAAACCGGTGGCGCCGAGGCGGTGGCGGTGCTGGACGCGGTGCAGCGGTTGAAACGCTTCCAGATCGAGCTGATCGAGGCGCAGTTCGAACAGCAGGTGCGTCTGGCGGAAATCGAACGGTTCATCGGGGGTGAGTTATGAAAACGATCTGGACCACACTGTCGCTGCTGCTCATCGCCCTGACCGCGGTCACGGTCCAGGCCGCCGGGGAGGATCACGCGGGCCATGGCGCCGCGCCCCCACCGCAACCGGCGACGGCGACCGGTCACGAGGGCCATGGGCAACCGCCTGCGCCACCACCGCCGGCGGCGACCGGTCACGAAGGCCACGAGATCCAGGCGCCCCCACCGCCGGTCGCCGACCAGGGGCCGCGCAAGATCGTCTACTACCGCAACCCCATGGGCCTGGCGGACACCTCGCCGACCCCCAAGAAGGACTCCATGGGCATGGATTACATCCCGGTCTACGCCGACGAGCTGGCGCCGCCCGGGAGCGGAGCGGTACGCATCGGCCTGGACAAGGTGCAGAAGCTGGGGGTCAAGACCGCCCCCGCGACCCGGCGCGCCATCACCCGGCCGATCCGGGCGGTGGGCACGGTGCAGGTGGATGAACGCCGGCTGCGGGTGGTTTCCCAGAAATACGAAGGCTGGATCGAACGGCTCCACGCCGATGTCACCGGCCAGTCGGTCCGCAGGGGCCAGCCCCTGATGGAGGTCTACAGCCCGGACCTGGTGCTGGCCCAGGAAGAATACCTGGCGGCCAGCCGGGCGGAGGAACAGCTCAGGAATGCCGACCCGGAAACCCGCCGTCTGGCGGGCAGCCTGGCGGAAAGCGCCCTGATCCGCCTGCGCAACTGGGACATCGCCGAAGCCCTGATCGATGGGTTGCGGTCCCGGGGCAGCGCCAGCCGCACCCTGACCGTGGCCGCCCCGGTGTCCGGGGTGATCCTGGAGAAACAGGCCGTCCAGGGCATGCGCTTCTCGCCCGGGGAGATGCTGTACCGCATCGCCGACCTGGCCACGGTGTGGGTGCTGGCGGATGTCTTCGAGCAGGACATGGGCCTGGTGCGGGAGGGACAGAACGCCGAGGTGACCTTGAACGCCCTGCCCGGCCAAGTGTTCCGGGGCAAGGTCGCCTTCGTCTACCCGACGCTGACCGCCGAGACCCGCACCGTCAAGGTGCGCATCGAGTTGCCCAATCCCGCCGGGGTGCTGCGCCCGGCCCTCTATGCCACGGTGCTGCTGGAAGCCGCCCTGGGCGGCGGCCAGGTGCTGACCGTGCCCGACTCCGCCGTGCTGGACAGCGGCGCCCGCCAGACCGTGCTGGTGGAGCGGGGCGCAGGGCTCTACGAACCCCGTCCGGTGAAAACCGGCGGCAAGGGGGGCGGTCATGTGGAAATCCTGGAAGGGCTCGCGGAAGGCGAGAAGGTGGTGGTGCGCGCCAATTTCCTCATCGACGCCGAGGCCAACCTCAAGGCCGCCCTGGGGCATTTTTCCCACTGACTTTAGATGGATGGGGGAAGCCTCCCTCCCCCCTCCACCGATGAAAGTCGCTCCGCGACTTCCACGGTAAGGCCTTGGCAACGATTCACAAGGGAAGGACGAAAGACTTCCCTTCAATTCAACCGATGGAGAGACGATCATGAACAAGCGACTGAACGTTGGACAATCGGCCCTGTTGGGACTGGCCGCATTGAGCGTCCTGGCTGCAACCCCGGCCATGGCCGGACCGGATGATCCTTACGGGTATCTGCGTTCCTCCCGTACCGAGGGCTGGCAGGGAGCGCGCGGGGGTGGCTCCATCCCCACCCATGGCGCCTTTCCCGGTTATTCCCCCTCGGAAGGCTGGCAGGGGGCCCATGAACGCCACACCCCCGACATGACGGGAATGGTCCCCTGGAGCGGCAGTCGGATGACCTTCAGCCCGACCGAGGGCTACCAGGGCATCCATCCGCAACCCACCACGGAGATCGTCCAACCCATCACCGACGAAGCCCGGCTGCGGGCGCAGAAATCCCTGCTCGGAATCGGCGGCAACCTGGAACAGCTGTGGCAGAACTACGTGGCCGCCATCCTGACCCACAACGAGATGATCGGGGAGATCGTCAAACTCTCCGCGACCAACTTCAGCAGCCCGGCCGAACATGCCAACCTCCACCGCGAGCTGATGCAGACCATGCTGGCCCATGGGGAAAAGTTGAACGCGGCCTATGAGGGGTTGCTGAGCAAGCTGGAGGAGAACAAGAAGGCCATCCTCAAACGGTCCTACGAGCAGGTCCTCTTCCAACACCAACAGATGGAGGCCTTCCTGAAGGGAACGCTGTAGAATCCGTTCCTCGAACCGAGTCGACCGCTGCAAGCCGCAACGCGGCTTGCAGCGGTCGAACCCACAGTACCCAGGGATTGTTACCGATGAAAGTCGCTCCGCGACTTTCATCGGTGGAGGGTGGAGGGAGGCCTCCCCCATCCATCGAAAGTTACCGGGAGACGGACCATGATCGCCGCCCTCATTCGCTGGTCGTGCCGCAACCTGCCGCTGGTGCTGCTGGCCACCTTCCTGGTGGTCGCCAGCGGCCTGTATGCCGTCTCCCGGATCCCCCTGGACGCCATCCCCGATCTGTCCGATGTCCAGGTGATCCTCTACACAGAATTCCCCGGCCAAGCCCCCCAGGTGGTGGAGGATCAGGTCACCTATCCCCTGACCACCGCCATGCTCTCGGTGCCCCGTTCCAAGCTGGTGCGGGGGTTCTCGTTCTTCGGGGCCTCCTTCGTCTACATCATCTTCGAGGACGGCACCGACATCTACTGGGCGCGGTCCCGGGTGCTGGAATATCTCAACTTCGCCGCCAAGCGCCTGCCACCCGGCGTCACCCCGACCCTGGGTCCCGATGCCACCGGAGTGGGGTGGGTCTACCAGTACGTCGTGCTGGCCAAGGACCGGACCCTGGCCGAACTGCGCACCCTCCAGGACTGGTATCTGCGCTATCACCTGGCCAAGGCCGAGGGGGTGGCGGAGGTGGCCAGCGTGGGGGGCTACGTCCAGCAGTATCAGGTGGTGGTCGATCCCCAGCAGTTGCAGGCCTACGACATCCCCCTGTCCCGGGTCGGCCAGGCCATCGCCATGAGCAACCGCGACGTGGGCGGGCGGGTGGTGGAAATGGCCGAAACCGAATACGTGGTGCGGGGCCGGGGCTACCTGCGCGGGGTCGAGGATATCGGGGGGATCGTCCTCAAGGAGGTCAATGGCGCCCCGGTCCGCCTGGCCGACGTGGCCCGGGTGGAGCTGGGGCCGGATGAACGCCGCGGGCTGGCCGAACTCGATGGCGAGGGCGAGGTGGTCAGCGGCATCGTGGTGCAGCGTTTCGGGCAGAACGCCCTGGCGGTGATCCGCAACGCCAAGGAGCGGCTGGCCGAGATCGCCGACAGCCTGGGAGAAGGCGTCCGCATCGAGGCGGTCTACGACCGCTCGGAGCTGATCCTGCGGGCGGTGGAGACCCTGAAGCATACCCTCATCGAGGAAAGCCTGATCGTGGCGGCGGTGTGCATCGTCTTTCTGTTGCATGTGCGCAGCGCCCTGGTGGCCATCCTCATGCTGCCGGTGGGGGTACTGATCGCCGCTCTGCTGATGCAGTCCCTGGGCATGACCTCCAACATCATGAGCCTGGGCGGCATCGCCATCGCCGTGGGGGCCATGGTGGATGCCGCCATCGTCATGATCGAAAACGCCCACAAGCACCTGGAACGGGCCGCACCCGATACCCCCCGCCACCAGATTCTCATGGAGGCCGCCAGCGAGGTGGGACCGCCGCTGTTCTTCAGCCTGCTGGTGATCACCGTATCCTTCCTGCCGGTGTTCACCCTGGAGGCCCAGGAGGGACGGCTGTTCAAGCCCCTGGCCTACACCAAGACCTTCGCCATGGCCGGCGCGGCCTTCCTGTCCGTGACCCTGGTGCCGGTGCTGATGCTGCTGTTCGTGCGCGGGCGCATTCTGCCGGAGCGGCGCAACCCCATCAACCGCTTTCTGATCTGGATCTATCGCCCGGTCATCCGCCTGGTGCTGCGCTTCAAGAAGAGCGTCATCCTGCTGGCCCTGGCGGTGCTGGCGGTCAGCGTCGTGCCCGCCCAGCGTCTGGGCAGCGAGTTCATGCCCACCCTGAACGAGGGCACCCTGCTCTACATGCCCACCACCCTGCCCGGGCTCTCCATGACCAAGGCCGAGGAGCTGCTGCAGACCCAGGACAAGATCATCAAGAGCTTCCCGGAAGTCGCCGCGGTGCTGGGCAAGGCCGGCCGCGCCGCCACCGCCACCGACCCCGCCCCCACGGAGATGTTCGAAACGGTGATCACCCTCAAGCCGGAATCCGCCTGGCGGCCGGGCATGACCACGGACAAGCTGATCGCCGAGCTGGACGCCGCCCTGCAGATGCCCGGGGTGAGCAACGCCTGGACCATGCCCCTCAAGGCGCGCATCGACATGCTGTCCACCGGCATCCGCACCCCCGTCGGCATCAAGGTGTTCGGCAAGAACCTGGAGGAACTGGAACCCCTGGCCCAACGGATCGAAACCGTGGTCAAGTCGGTGCCCGGCACCACCAGCGCCTATGCCGAACGGGTGGGCGGCGGCTACTACCTGACCATCGACCCGGACCGGGAGGCCATCGCCCGCTACGGGTTGACCATCGGCGAGCTGCAGGAGGTGATCCTCACCGCCCTGGGCGGCGAGACCGTCACCACCACCGTGGAAGGCCGGGAGCGCTTCACGGTCAACGTCCGTTACCCCCGGGATTTCCGCTCCGATCCAGAAACCATCGCCCGGCGGGTGCTGGTGCGGGCCGAAAACGGCGCGCAGATTCCCCTGGGACAATTGGCCAGCGTGCGGCTGGAACGGGGACCCGCCGCCATCCGCACCGAGAATGCCCTGCTGTCGGTCTACATCTTCGTGGACCTCCGCGACCGGGACATCGGCAGCTACGTGGCCGATGCCCAGCGGGCGGTGCGGGAGCAGGTACAGATGCCCGCCGGAACCTTCCTGCAATGGAGCGGGCAGTTCGAGTACATGGAACGGGCCAAGGCCAAACTCCGGATCGTGGTGCCCCTCACCCTGTTCATCATCTTCCTGTTGCTGTACCTGAATTTCGGGCGGATGACCGAGACCCTGATCGTCATGCTGTCCCTGCCCTTCGCGCTGGTGGGAGGGGTGTGGCTGATGGATGTGCTGCACTTCAACCTGAGCGTGGCGGTGGCGGTGGGCTTCATCGCCCTGGCCGGGGTGGCGGCGGAAACCGGAGTGGTGATGCTGATCTACCTGGACCACGCCCTGACCGAACGCCTCGGGCAACGCCGGGCCGCCGGCGAACCCCTGACCCGCGGCGACCTCTACGCCGCCATCATGGAAGGCGCGGTGGAGCGGGTGCGGCCCAAGATGATGACCGTGGTGGCGATCATGGCCGGTCTGCTGCCCATCATGTGGAGCGTCGGCACCGGCTCCGAGGTGATGCGCCGCATCGCCGCTCCCATGGTGGGGGGCATGATCTCCTCCACCCTGCTGACCCTGATCGTCATTCCGGCCCTCTATGCCGTGGTCAAGGAATATGCGATTGGTTTCGGTAACATCCAGGAGAAAACATCATGAACGGAAAACGTCGGTACACGGGCGCTGGAATGGTGCTGGGGCTGTTGCTCGCGGCCATCCCCACGTCGGGATTCACCGCCGGGACATCCCATCCGGAGATGGAGAAACCACCCGCCGAGGCCGGTCGGAACGAACAGGGACATGACAGTCACGGCAGCTCCCAACAACTGCCTCCCGGGGGGACCGGGCAGGGGTCCGACGGTGGCATGCAGAGCGGGGACATGGAGGGCATGATGGGCGGCGGACACATGATGGGCGACGGACACATGATGGGCGGCGGACACATGATGGGCGGCGGCAAGGGCGGCGGACACTGATGAAGAAACGACACAATCGTGCGTCGAGTCCGGCGACACGGAGTTCCTGCCATGGAGATCATTCGCGGACGCCGCATTCCCACCATTCGCGACCAGGTGGCGCGGGTGTTGCTGGCGTCCGCGACCCTGCTTTCCGTGTTGTTCGGCCTTGCGACCTTTCTGTACGAGACGTGGCGGGCTGTTGGACGCTTCGAAGCGATGGCCACCGTGGCGACATCCGCCCTGACGGCACGTTTGGCGGACCAATGCCAATCACGCATCGCCATCCTGGATGACGCGACTGTTGCCAGTTTTTTGGCCGAACGCTACCAGGTTCCCGGCGGGCATTTCGTTGCGGTGCGGATTGTGGACGATACGGGCCGGGTGGTGGCCAAGGCATCGGCCCATGGGTTTCCTGCGCTGCTCGACCCCCATTCCCCTCCCGTCGCCGACCTCGATCACATCCCGCCACGAATCCTGGTGCGAAACGGCGAACTGTTCGTCCTGATCGTGCGGGAAATGGCCGGCGTTGGGGAGACAAGACCCGGTCGGTTCCAGGGGGTCTTCCATATCGAGGGCGAAACCCGTGACCATGTGATCAACGCCGCCATGGAGGCGGTGGCACTGACCTCCCTGACCGTTCTGATGACCGCCGGGATCCTCTATCCCATCATCACCCAGTTGCATCGGGATCTGGTCATCCGCTCGGACGAATTGATGCGCTCCCATACAGCCATCCTTCAAGCCCTGGGCAGCGCCATTGCCAAACGGGACAGCGACACCCACCTCCACAATTTCCGGGTCACTTTCTATTCTGTACGGCTTGCGGAGGCAGCGGCCAGACCGCCTCGGGAAATCGCCGCTCTGATCAAGGGCGCCTTTCTGCATGATCTGGGGAAAATTGCGATCAGCGATACCATTCTCCTCAAACAGGGACGCCTGACCGACGAGGAAATGGCCACCATGAAATCCCATGTGACCCACGGCATGGAAATGGTTGCTGGCGTACCGTGGCTGACAGAATCCAGGGACGTGGTGGGAAGTCACCACGAACGATGGGACGGAACTGGCTATCCCGCGGGTCTGGCTGGGGAGGCGATTTCCATGAACGCACGCATCTTCGCCATCGCCGATGTCTTCGATGCCTTGACCTCTCGCCGCCCCTACAAGGCCCCCCTGCCCCTGGACCGCGTCCTGGGAATGCTTCAATCCGAGAGAGGCTGCCATTTCGATCCTCGATTGCTGGATATTTTTCTGCCCATGGCGTCCAGATTGTTCGAAGCGGCGCATCAGCATGAGGTCTCCATGGCCGAAACGGTGTTTCATCTGGCGGATACCTACCTGGAGATATAAACATGACTGTCAATCATCGCCTGCCAATAATATTATTGTTGTCTGTCATTGCCTCCCTGCCCTTGTCCGGGTGTTTGCCCATGATGCTGCCCATGATGGGCGTCATGGGGGGGCATGGGGCGACGAAAGACGATCGCCACCCGGAGAATCCGCCCACGCCAGGCGGGTCGAACAAGACCGCCTGCCCGTGCAATGACCCGAATTGCCCCCCTGCAGGCTGTTCCTGACGAAGAACACGCCGTTTCCAGACAGTGCGGATGCCGGTCACCCCGCCCGATAACCGTTGTTGAGGGGGGGATTGGAGCGCTAGAATGGCTGGCAAGGATCACTCGACTGGGAGGGTGGACGCATGTCCCATTCCGTGACGTTCGAAGATGTCTGGAGGATGTTCCAGGAGACGGACCGCAAGATCCAGGAAACCGCCGCCCAGATGCGCGAGACGGACCGCAAGATCCAGGAGGTCTCAGACCAGATGCGGGAGACGGACCGCAAGATCCAGGAGACGAACCGCCAGGTCAAGGCGGTCTCCAAACAGATCGGCGCCCTGGGCAGCCGCTGGGGGGAATTCGTCGAATCCCTGGTGGCGCCGGCCTGTCGCACCCTGTTCCAGGAACGGGGCATCCCGGTCCATACGGTCAGCCATCGGGTGAAAGCCCAATGGCACTTAGATAAGAATTTTCTTTTGAGTTTCAGGTGGGTGTGACATCGGCCTCCTGATGGTGCATGATTCCGGGTTGGAAGCCAAGGAAGCATGACCAGGCAAGGAGGCCGACGATGTTCAAGTCTACGCGCCGAAAGGCCGCACGACAAATCGAAAAATTGAGGGCGTATTTTTCCCCAGGGGAACGGGCTGCCTTTTGGGGAG
>PEAP01000088.1 GCA_002753665.1 Magnetococcales bacterium DC0425bin3 | reverse complement strand
CCTCATGTTTTGGTGTGGTTCAGAGCTTAACACACTGTCCGGTTTTTGGGGTCCATTATACCCTGGCCCGCTATGGCGGTTGGCCCGCAGGGGGTGGTGAATAGTTACAAATGAACAGGCAAATCCACTGCCACGCTGTAAACAGTCGAATGTTTACCGTGGAAGCCGGAAACCGGCTTGCATCGGTGGAGGGAGGAGGGAGGAGGGAGGAGGGAGGCCTCCCCCATCCATCAAGGTTACAGCGGTAACGAAAGGGGAAAAACAGGAACGATTGGTGGAAAGGGGAAAACTCTCCCTCCCCAAAGCGGGGAGGGAGAGAGATCGGAGCAGGGGTGATCAGGGGCGCTCGACCAGGGTGGCGATGCCCATGCCACCGCCGATGCAGAGAGTGGCCAAGCCTTTTTTGGCGTTGCGGCGTTCCATCTCATAGAGCAGGGAGACGATGATCCGGGAGCCGGAGGAACCCACCGGGTGGCCCAGGGCGATGCCGCTGCCGTTGACGTTGGTCTTCTCGGGATCCAGGCCCAGATCCTTGATGCAGGCGCAGGCCTGGGAGGCGAAGGCTTCGTTGAGTTCCACCAAGTCCAGGTCCTTCACGGTCCAACCGGCCTTCTTCAGGGCCTTCTGGGTGGCGGGGATCGGGCCGGTGCCCATGATGGAGGGATCCAGGGCGGCGGAGGCGTAGGCGACCATGCGGCCCAGGGGCTTGAGACCCAGCTTCTTGACCATGGTGCCGGAGGCCAGGATCACCCCGGAGGCGCCGTCGTTGATGCCCGAGGAGTTGGCGGCGGTGACGGAGCCATCCTTCTTGAAGGCGGGGCGCAGTTTGGCGAGGCCTTCGACGGTGGCGCCGGGACGGATGAACTCATCGTGGTCGAACACCTTGGGATCGCCACGCTTCTGGGGGATCACCACCGGCACGATTTCGGGTTTGGTGACATCCGCCTTCTGGGCGGCTTCGGCGCGGTTGTGGGAGCGGCAGGCATAGGTATCCTGCTCCTGGCGGCTGATCTTCCATTGGTCGGCGACGTTTTCGGCGGTGATGCCCATGGGCTTGCCGCTGAAGACATCGGTGAGGGCATCCCGGAATAGGGAGTCCTGCATGGTCCATTCCAGCATTTTCACGCCTTCGCGGCTGCCGCCCAGGGTATGGGGCGCCCGGGTCATGCTTTCCTGGCCGCCGGCGATGATGATGTTGGCGTCGCCGAGGCGGATGGCCTGGGTGGCCAAGTGGATGGCCTTCATGCCGCTGCCGCAGAGCTTGTTGATGGTGTAGGCCGGAACGTCCTTGGGGATACCGGCGGAAAAGGCCGCTTGCCGGGCGGTGTTGGGACCGCAGTCGGCGGTGAGGATCTGCCCCATGATCACTTCATCGATCTGGTCCGGCTTCAGGCCGCTGCGCTCCAGCAGGGCCTTGATGACCGTGGCCCCGAGTTCGTGGGCGGGCACTGCTGACAGGGATCCCAGGAAATTCCCGACGGCGGTACGGGCACCGGCAACGATAAAGACCTCTTCCATCTTCTCTCTCCCAGTTCACGAAAATTGTGCGGTTGTTTGATGCGGCGGATCGCCTGCGGCGGGCAGGGTGGCCCAGGCCTGCCGGAGGCGCGGTCTCCCGCTCAGTGGCGGGGTCGCCTGTTTCTGTCTGGCCATATTTTGGCCGCAGATTATGAGCCTTCGGCAGGGTGTTTGTCCAACATTCTTCGCAAGCCGTCTGGGACAGCGCGTCAGCGGGACGGCGTTGGGCCGGATCAGCAGCCGGATCTGGCCCGCAGCCAGGCCTCGTGGCAGGCCCGGGTGGCCCGGGCGAAGCGCTCCGCCGCCGCCCGCAGCTCCACTGCCTGGGGGGTGTGGTTGCCGACCGTCAGGCGCGCACAGGCCACGACAGCCAGTTCACCGAACAGGGGGGCATCTTCCGGGGAGAGCCGTTCCCTGATCAGGGCCTGTTCCAGGCGAAACAATGCGGCCAGCAGGGTCACCGTGGGCCTCCGTGGCGACAGTGCGGCCGGGGAGTCCGGTCCCGGGCCAGACTGCTGGAATTGTCGGCATGGTCCTGCAAGAGGCGTCGTTTGATTACCGTGGCAGCCGGGCAGCGGCTTTCATCGGTGGCGGCTGGAGGGAGACTTCCCCCATCCATCAAAGTTTGTCCTGCATGTGCAGGCATGGGAGGCCATCCAAACAGGGTATGGTGTTCATGGCGAGCGGAGGAATTGTAATATATAACTGACGATGAAACAAGCAAAAATTACATCAGAACGGTAGCAACCCAACCTGGTGGGATCGATGTTGCGATTCCGATTGGACCCGGGGGGTGGGGCCGGAGACTGTTCGTTGGCATTTTGGACGCGATTGGGCGTTTTCCCTGTTTCAATCCAGGTCGATGAGGATTTGCCGGGCCACCCCGCAGAGGAAAAAGAGCCGGTTTTCCAGGGACAGAATGGGATAGCGGGGATTGATGGGCTTGAGGAGATGATGTCCGCCGTCGATGACCCATTGTTTGAAGGTGGTTTCCAGGCCGGAGCCGAGCCGGACCACCACCAGGGAATTATGGACGGCATCCACGTCCGGATCGACGATGATGGTGGCCCCGCTGGGGACCAGGGGTTCCATGCTGTCCCCGGTCATCCGCAGGGCGAAGGGCCGGCGGCCCACCGGGCGGGTGGTGTCCACCCAGCGTTCCGGTCCTCCGGACTGGGAAGGGAGTCCCATCCCCGTCCAGAAGGCGGCCTGTTGCCAGGAGATCAGGGGGACGCGGTGGACCATGGGCGGTCTGGGGTGCAGAGTGTCGACGGCGCTTTCCTGCACCGTGCGCCCGAACTGGAGCCATTCGGGGCTGACCTGCAGCTGGCGTGCCACGGCGTCGATATTGCGCTTTGCGATGCCTGTGCGCCCCGCTTCCCATTGGATGACCGATTGGGGTTTCACACCGGCCAATCGCGCCAGTTGGGATTTGTTCAGGCCGGCTTTTTTCCGGGCCCAGACCAGTCTCTCTGCCAGAGTATCCATGGGTGCGAGTGTATCCGACCGATGCGGTTTGCGCCATACATTTTTTTCTTGACAGCAATGAATGATGTAAGTAAAAATTGAACAATAAGTAAAAAAAAATTACTTCATGAAAATTATATAACCGCATGGCGGCGTCGGAGAAGCCGACGAAAAGAAGAGCGGCAATTCATGGTTCGCTGGACATGACCGTCCATGTTTTCAGACAGGGTCGTCTGTGCGTTCAGGGACGCGCAATTAATGTTGCGATTTGAATCCAAAAAGTATGATCCGGAGAGAGGTCCGGCGTCAACCTGAAACCGTCCGTTCCTGATGACTTGTCGCGGAAAGGTGGGGCAGCCAAGCATGGCTCAAAAGACCGGCAGCATGGAGTACGGCACGGCAGGCGACCAGGACCGGAGTCCTGCCCTGGCGGGGGTCACCTACCGGCTGGGGGATCCCCGCACTGTCAGGCAAATCTTTTTGACCATCAATGACAGGGTCGGTCCGGCGGGCCGGCAGCCTTTCGAGGTGTTCATCACCACGGCCGAAGCAAGGCAATTCGGCTGGTTGGCAGCCCTGGCCAGAGTGATTTCGGCCCTGCTGCGCCGGGGAGTGGATCCAGCCCCGTTGGCCAGGGAGTTGGCGGAAATCCGGGATCCGGTCGGTGGCCGGCACGCTCCCGATGGTCGGTGGATTCCAAGCCTGGCGGCAGAAATCGGCCTTTGTCTGGAACAGCATCTGCGCCGTTGTCGGACATCGGCTGCGGCCAGCTCGGTCAGGCAGGCGGGTTGACCAGACTCCTGCCCGTCATTCCCGATCGAAACCGGCCCTCTGGGGACAGCCCGACAACGACCAACGAGCATCGCGGACAAATTCCTCCCGACGGGCCATTTGCAAACGGCCCGAGGAACGATATGATAAGCCACCGGGTGAAAATCCGACGCTGGGACCGTTCACGGGCTCACGCGGTCCAGAAGAGACCTTCCGGCCGGGGGCCGTTCCCCGGCTGTACCAGTGATTCAAGGGGAAGATCATGGGGAAAGAGAAAGACAAGAAGAAGGGGTCGGGCGATTCCATCAAGGATCTGGAGCGGCGCCTGAACGACCTGGAGGAGACCGTTGCCGAGCAGCTGACGCAGCTCTCGGAGCGCAATGAAGCCCTGGTCCGCAAGGTGACCCGCGGCTTCGAGCAGCTCTCCGAACGCAACGACGCCCTGGGACGCAAGATCGCCAACGGCCTGACCCAGATCGCCGAGCGCAACGAAGCCGTGCGCCGGTCCATGCGCGACCAGGTCAAACAGCTTTCCGAACGCAACGACGCCCTGCGTCGCAAGCTCGGCAAGGGCAAGAAATAATCCGGACCGGCTCTCCTTCCCCGGACTGTTGCCGATGAAAGTCGCTCCGCGACTTTCATCGGTGGAGGATGGAGGGAGGCCTCCCCCATCCATCTAAAGCGCGCTCCGGGGAGAGGGGAGGTCCGGGAAAGCCTCTGCAAGTCGCAGCTGGGACTGTTGACACGGTCACCCCGGGATGCCCGAATCCCGGGGACGGGTATCCTATGCCATGGGCTCTGGTCCAGGGACAAGGGGGGCAGGGGCCGGCTACAAGGGCGGTGGCAAACGGTCCGGGGCGACGGTGAACCCGATCTTGCGCATCGACGCCGTCACCGCCTCGTTGCAGTTGACCGGCAACAGCTCCACATCGGGGTGCAGGCGGGGAAAGGTGCGGAACACATGCTCGGCAAATCCGGGCCCGATGCTCTTGACCCCCTTGAAGTTCAAGACCACCGTGCGGAACCGTTCCACCCGGGCCATCAGCCGCTCGGCCTGCTCCCGGGTGGTCAGCAATTCTGCGCCGAAACGCGCCAATTCCACCGGGATCACGGTGGTGACCAGGTCCCTCCGGGCGGCATCCCCTCCTCGATAGCGGGCCAGAACCGTGGCCAGGGTGCGAGGGGTGTCATCCGCCAATTCCATCCAGACGAACGTGCCTGCCACCGGTTCTTCCTCGGACACACCATCCCAGTCCAGATCCTGGTTGCGGGCGTAGAACAGCTCCCGGGAACGGATGGTGAACAGGTCGAACAGCCGCGAGGTCAGAAAGATGCCCGCGCCAGGCCGCCCTTCCCGGGGGCTGGTCAGGGGCCCCTTGGCCAATTCCAGCACGGCCTGGAGCCGGTAGGTCAGTCCAAGGCGGGATTGGATCTTCTCGAACAATCCCTGGCCGTCATCCCCCACGATCAGCCGCACCCGGCTGCCGCCGAGGGTGGCCGCAATCCACACATGGCTGGCCTGGGCGTGGAGCAGGACGTTGTTGAGCATCTCCAGCAGACCGAAACGCCAAATTTCCTGCACCGGCTCCGATCGTCCGGCCAGCCAGACCCGCACATGATCCCTCCAGACCGCCTCCGGATCCAGATCGGTCACGGCGAAGGTCAGGATCTCGTCCCGGATTTCCTGGCGGGCATGGCGGCGCAAGCGGGTGCGGCCGCTGGCGGCAAGCAGGCCGCTTTCCATCAGGCTGCGGATGTGCTTGGCTACCGCCTGGCGGCTGATGCCGAAATGCTGGGCCGTGGCCCGGGCCAAACGGGACGGATCCCGTGCGGCCTGCTCCAGAATGAACCGACGTACCTCTTCGCCGCGGCTTCTGTTGCTGGTCATGGAGCGCTCGCATCCATTGCTTTGTAAACCATAATGAGGTTAATGTTCAGGTTTTTCCGTCCATTGTCAATTGATTTTCTGCCTGTTCCACCGGAGACGCTTCGATGAGTTCCATGCCCGCCCGCATCCGGCCGGTCAGGGATTCGACCAGAATCCTGATGCTGGGCATTCTGGCCTTCCTGATGGTCCTGCCGACTCTGCTTCCCAGAGCCATGGCAACGATCGGGACGGACTTCATCAACTATTGGAGCGCCGGCCTGGTCCTGCGCGTGGCTCCCGATACCCTGCACAATCCTTTTGTCCAGGCGGAGGCGTTCCGAACACGGTTGATCGACCATCTGTCGACAACAGACTCGCATCAGGTCAACACGGTGGTTCACGAGGCGGTGACCAGCGGCCACGTCCCCATCGACTATCGCAGCACGCCCCTGGCCTATTTCGTCTTCAGTTGGGGGTCATCGGACGTGGGCATTGCGAGTCAGGTCTACCGCCTGATCCAGACCGGGATGTTTGTTCTGGTGGTGCTGGGAGTGGCCCGCTCCGCTCTGGGATCCTGGCTGGGGGCTTTGCTGCTGGCGGTCTTGCTGGTGCTGGGGTTCGAGCCGTTTCTCGCGGATTTCCGGGTGGGCAACAGCAACGTCCTGGTCCTGGCCCTGCTGGCCGTCGCCTTTTGGGGTCTGGGGGCCTTTTCCTCGTTTCCGGTGGGGAGAGCGGAAGCCTCCCCCCCGGGAACTGTATGGCGGCAGGCCCTGGGCGTCTGGCTGGTGGGAGCAACGGTGCTGCTCAAGCCGACCCTGGGGCCTCTGCTGGGGGTCGTCGTGGGGCTGGTGCTGTTGGGGTTGGGCTGGCGCCGCGGGTTGGCGGCGGGGGCCCTGGGGGGCGTAGCCATCCTGGGGACAGCGCTGCTGCCGACCTGGCGGTTCGGCGCCTGGACCCTCTGGGGAGATTGGCTGTCCCTCATTGCCACCCAGGGGATGGAGACCAACGCCGATCAGAAGGCGGAAATGGCCAACGTGGCGTTCAACCCGGTGTTGGCGGGGGTCCTGGATCTGCCCCGGGCGGTCACCGCTTTGGGGCTGGGGCTGCTGTTCCTGGTCCCCATGGTGCCGGTTCTGGTCAATCGGGGTCGCCGGGGACTCGATCCGGGGTTGATCCTGTCCCTGGGGCTGTTCCTGACGATCGCAGTAACGCCGTTCATGTGGGTCCACTACTACACCGTCCTGATCCTGCCGGCCCTGGTGGCAGCACAACCCCGTTACCGGGAGACGGCTCTGCCGATCCTCGGCCTGCTGACCCTGGTGCTGTCCTCGATGACCATCGTTTCGTCCCTGCGGCAGCTGCTGCCCGGCGTCACTCTGGGACAGGGGGTGGAACACACGATCCTCATGGTGAGCTGGATACCGCTGTGGGTGGGGATGGCCCGTCAGGCCGTGATCGCGGCTCGGGCGGCCGGAGAGGGCGGGCAGGCCGCGGCCCAGGCGGCCTGAACGGCGCTACCGCCGGTCGATGGGATCCCGGTGGTCACGGAATCCCAACCGGGCCAGGGCCGCGCTGGCCACTTCACGGTCGTCGAAGGGCAGGCTCTGGCCGTCGCGGATCTGGACCTGTTCGTGGCCCTTGCCTGCCAGCAGCACCACGTCCCCGGGCCGGGCCTGGTGGATGGCCCGATGGATGGCCGCCTCCCGGTCGGCGATCTCCAGGACTTCCGTGTCCGACGGTGTCATGCCCGCCAGAATGGCCTGGCGGATGGCGGCCGGATCCTCGCTGCGTGGATTGTCGTCGGTGATCACCACCAGATCCGCCAGACGGGTGGCAACGTTGCCCATCTGCGGGCGTTTGTCCCGGTCCCGATCGCCTCCGCATCCGAACAGACAAATGATGCGCCCCGGGGTCAGCTCCCGGGCGGTAGCCAGCAGGCGGGCCAGGGCATCGGGGGTATGGGCGTAGTCCACCACCACCGGGAACGGCTGGCCCCGGACCACGGCTTCCATCCGTCCCGGCGGCGGGGCCAGGCCGGCCCAGCCGGTCATCAAAATGTCTTCCCCGAGGCCCAGCACATGGGCGGTGGCGCTGGCGGCCACGGCATTGGCCACGTTGAAGCGCCCCGGCATGCCGATGGCGATGGCCAGCCGGCCCCGGGGCGTGACCAGGGTGAAGCGGCTGCCGCTCCAATCCAGTCGAACATCCGTGGCGCAAAAGGCGGCCCCGCGGGGCGGATCCACCGACCAGGTGGTGCAGGGCAGCCCCCGTTCCCGGCACAGATCCCGGAGGGCCGCCCCCCGGGGGTCGTCCAGGGCGATGACTCCCCGGGCGCATTGCAGCGGCGTGAACAGGCGGGCTTTGGCTTCGAAATAGCGGTCTTCGGTGAGGTGGTAATCCAGATGATCCCGGGTGAGGTTGAGAAAAGTCCCGGCCCGGAACGGGATGCCCGCCACCCGGAACTGGTCCAGGGCATGGGAACTCGCCTCCATGGCCAGGGCATCGCAGCCATCGGCCACCATGTCCGCCAACAGGGCCTGGAGGGCGACGGGATCCGGGGTGGTCATGGTGCCGGGTCGCTCCACCCCCGGCCAGCGGTTGCCGGTGGTGCCCACCACCCCCACCCGCCGGCCGGCGGCGGTCAGCAGGGCCGCCACCATGGCCGTCACAGTGGTCTTGCCGTTGGTGCCGGTGATGGCCGTGGCCAACAGCCGGGCTCCGGGATGGCCGAAAAAGGCCGCGGCCAGTAGGGCCAGGGCCAGGCGCGGTTGGGGGTGGATCAGACTGGCCACCCGGTCGGGGAGCATTTCCCGGGGCAGAGTCCCATCGTGCAGAACGGCCACCGCTCCTCGTTCCAGGGCCTGGGATACGAACGCCTGGCCATCGGCCCGGGAGCCCGCCAGGGCGGCGAACAGGTATCCGGGTCGCACCTGACGGGAATCGGCGCCGAGGCCGGTGAGCAGGGGGTCCGGTCCCTGGTGCAGCAACCCGGCAATCGGCGCCGCCAGGGACCGGCAGGAACGGTTGGGCGGAGTGGTCATTCGAGCTTCAAACGCAGGCCGCCTTCGGGCAGGGGGGTTTCGGCCACCACCAGACCATTGCCCTCCACCTGGGGAATGATGCCCTGCTCTCGCAGGAAATCCAGGGCCTCGCCCAGGCTGGTGCCAATCAGGGCGCTGGTGCCTTGCTGTTCCTGCCCTGGGAGCTGTTGTCGTCCCTGGGCCGCCGATCCCGGTCCTGGTCCCTGGGCCGATCCTGGTCCTTGGGCCGGTCCTGGGGCCTGTCCCGGGAGTTCGGGATTGAAGACCCGGCCGGCGATGGCCGGCAATGGCGGGGATTGGGGGGTTTCCGGCAGCACCGCCATGAGGGGCAGGACCTCCTGGGAGATTTCCCGGAAGACCGGCGCGGCCACCAGTCCCCCGTAATAGTTCCCCACGGGTTCGTCGATGCCCACGAACACGACCAGCCGGGGCTGGTCGGCGGGGACGAAGCCGACGAAGGAGGCGAAATATTTGCCCGCCGCATACCCCCCCTTGCCGGCCTTCTGGGCGGTGCCGGTCTTGCCTCCGGCGGTATAGCCATCCACCCGGGCCTTGGGAGCGGTGCCCTCCGGCCCCACCACGCCCACCAGGATGTCCCGAATGATCTTGGAAGTCTTGGGGCTGATCACCTGGAAAGGATCGGGACGGGGCTGGGGCTCCATCCGGCCGTCGACCATGCGGCCCTCCACCAGTCGGGGGGAATACAGCATGCCGCCATTGATGGATGCCGAGACCGCGGTGATCAATTGCAAAGGGGTGGCGCTGATGCCCTGACCAAAGGAGCGGGTGGCCAGTCCCACCTGGGGAAAGTGGGTGATGTCGGGGATGCGTCCGACGGATTCGAAGGCCAGATCGATGCCCGTGGGCCGGCCAAACCCGAATTTATGGAGATATTGTTCCTGGGGCAGGTGGCCCATCTTGATACCGACCTTGGCCGCCCCCACGTTGGAGCTTTTTTGCAGAATTTGGCCCACGGTGAGCATCTGGTACTTGTGGGTATCGCGGATGATGCGGTCCGCCACCCGGAACGTGCCGTTTTCGACATCGAACAGCGTATCGGCCTGGACCACGCCCTGGTCCAGGGCGGCGGCGATGGTGAAGATCTTGAACGTGGAACCGGGCTCGAAGGTGTCCATGATGGCCCGGTTGCGGCGATGGTTGGGACGGCTGGCCGAAAGATTGTTGGGGTTGAAACTCGGTTGGTTGACCAGTGCCAGGATGTTGCCGTTGGTGGGATCCAGAATCACCACCGTGCCGGCGTTGGCCTGGGTGGACTGCATCGCCTTGAGCAGCGCCCGGTAGGCCACATACTGAATGGTGGTATCGATGGTGAGGACCAGATCGGTGCCGGCCCGGGCCGGATCCAGGGTCTGGCCCATGGGCATCGGCCGCCCCAGCCGGTCACGCACGATCAGACGGGTGCCGGGCTGGCCCTGCAGGGTGGCATCGAAGGAATGCTCCAACCCCTCCACCCCCTTGCCGTCGACATCGACGAACCCAATGATGTGACTGGTGATTTCCCCCAGGGGATAGAACCGCTGGAACGCGGGCAGAAAGAACAGGGACGGATGGTCCAACTGTTCGATCTGTCTGGCCACCTCCGGAGAGATCTTGCGTTTCAGCACCGGGAAGGTGCCGGGCTTGATGCGGCGCAGGCGGGCTTCCAGACTGATGACCGATGTTCCCAACAGGGGAGCCAGCCTTTTCGCCAGTTTGGCCGGATCATCCAGACGATCCCGGTCCAGGGAGAGATTTTTCACCGGCAGGGTGGTGGCCAGGGTGCGGTTGCCGCGGTCGAGAATCCGTCCGCGGCTGGCGGGGACGACCACCTTCTTGTTGTGTTGATTGGCGGCCCGGGTGCGCAGGCGGTCGCCCTGCAGCACGGTGAGATCCACCGCCCGCACCGCCAGGATGGCGAACGCCAACAGGAACATCCCCAGAACGAAATCCAGTCGGCCCAGGAAATGGGGCTCGGCTTCCCGCGAGCCCAGGATGCCGGACGGCCGCCCCGCCGGGCCACCACCGGAGCGGGAACCGCCCGCTGCCGCTGCCGGACGCAACGGCGGCTTGCGGGCCGGCTCGGAGGGACCACGATCGGCTCTGCCGCCCGGGGTTTTCTTGTGGATGCGGGCCCAGAGTTCGAACCCGGATCCCATGCGGGGGCGGGTGACCTTGCGGGTTTTGGAGCCGCGGTCAGCGTTGGGTTTGGTCAGCTTCATTCTGCCAGATGCGCCATTGGTCGGGCCGGGGAGAGTCCATGCCCAGCTCTTGCCGTGCCCGCCGTTCCACCGTATTCAATCCGGTGCGGTAGGCCCATTCCACTTGCAAAGCCTGTTCCTGGTCCAGCAGCCGCAGACGTTCCTTCTGCGCACGCTCCAGCTCCCGGTGGGCCTCCTGCATCCAGACCCGGGACGAGACGATCAGGGCCGCCGTGGCCACCAGCAGTCCGGCCAATATCATGGACAGCAGCCGGTTGGGGATCATGGCGCAGTCCCGGGGCACGACAGCCGTTCCGCCACCCGCAGGCGGGCGCTTCGGGAGCGGGGATTGCGGGCCGTTTCGGCCGGGCCGGGCACCAGGGGTTTGCGGGTGATCAGGCGCAGGGTCGCGGGAGGCGGTCGGGACGCCCGGGGCCCATGGGGACCCATCTCCACCGGGTGTGGTGGCGGCTGGGGATGGGCGCCCTGCCTGAACACCTCCTTGACCATGCGATCCTCCAGGGAATGAAAACAGATCACTGCCAGGCGTCCCCCGGGCCGCAGCCGGTCCAGGGCCGCGACCAGTCCGTTGCGCAGCTCCTCCAGTTCCCCGTTGACCGTGATCCGCAAGGCCTGGAAGGTGCGGGTCGCGGGGTGAATGCCCCCCCGGCCGCGGGGCACCGTCCGCTCCAGCAGGGTGGCCAGTTGCCGGGTGGTGGTCAATGGACTCTGGCGACGGGCATGACCGATGGCCCGGGCCACCCGGCGGGCGAAACGTTCCTCGCCCAGTTCCCGGATCAACCGGGCCAGTTCCTCCTCGGCCAGGCCGTTGACCAGATCGGCCGCGGTGGGACCGGTCGCCCGGGGATCCATGCGCATGTCCAGGGGGCCCTCGGCCCGGAAGGAGAAGCCCCGTTCCGGGGCATCCAGCTGGTGGGAACTCACCCCCAGATCCAGCAGGATGCCGTCCACCTGGGCCAGACCCAGCCGGTCCAGAACCGTGCCCAGGGCGCTGAACCGGCTCTGGAGCAGCACCAGGCGCTGGGGATGTTCCAAAGCCAGGGCCGCGCCGCCGGCCACCGCCTCGGGGTCCCGATCCAGGGCCACCACCCGACCGTCCGGACCACAGGCCTCCAACAGCAATCGCGCATGACCACCGCCGCCGAAGGTGCCGTCCAGATACAGTCCGCCCGGCACCGGAGCCAGGGCCGCCAACGCCTCCTGCGCCAGCACCGGCGCATGGCCCAGGAACGCCGCGCGGTCCGCAGGGTGATGGCGATCATCCCCCCAGGATTCCGGGGCATTGCCAGGCGGAAGGCTTGCCGGCAGAATGGGGGCTGGGACCATGGCTGTAACTTTGCTGGATGGGGGAGGCCTCCCTCCACCCTCCACCGATGAAAGTCGCTCCGCGACTTTCACGGTAAAGAACGTGGTTGCGAAAACGGGTGACGGGAGCAGGCACCGGCATGCGGAACCGAATTTTCCCACCGGCATATATCCCCCCTGAAGGTGAACACTGTCAAGAGATGGAGCGCCGGGAGGCTTGAATCGGGAGGAAACTTCGTTACATTGTGCCAGCAGTATCCTGGTTTTCACATTTCCAATATGCGGATCGACAGCTCAATGCGCATCCTCTTGCTGGGTGGTACGGACCTGACCCAGGCGGTGGCGGATACATTGGTGGAGTTGGCCATGCCCCCCGTCGGAGTGGTATTCCTGGAAAAGACCCTGTCAATTTCCATTCGGCCCCAGGGCATGGAGAACCGTCGCCATACGGATATGCCCGGCTGGTGCCGGTGTCACGGGGTGCCTGCCAGCAGTTATCGAGGCGTGGATGCCCTGATGGCTTTTTCCCGGGAAGTGTCGGCCGAATTCTGCCTGGCGGCAGGTTGGTACTATTTCCTGCCGGCCCGGGTTCGGGATCTGTATCCCAAGGGCTGCGCCGGTCTTCATGCCTCGCTGTTGCCCCAGTTGCGCGGGTCGGCACCATTGAACTGGGCCATACTGACGGGACTTGATAAAACGGGGATCAGCCTGTTTCAACTCACAGAAGGCATGGATGAGGGGCCATTATTGGGACAGAAGGTCATTCCCATCCCAGACGGAGCCTATGTGGGTGACCTCCTGCCCCTGGTCGAACAGGGCGCGAAAGAATTGTTGCAGATCTGCCTGCCGAGAGTGCGGGATGAAACTCTGGTTCCGATGCCTCAGCAAGGGAAAGTGAGCTATGGCTTACAGCGAAATCCCGAGGATGGCTGTATTCTCTGGGACCGCCCCGCTCGGGAAATCGCCTGCCTGATCAGGGCCGTCAGCCGTCCATATCCTGGCGCGTTGACCTCACTGGAAGGGGAACGGATCACGGTATGGCGCGGGTCGGAGGCCAAGGATGCCCCGCGGGTATGGGGCAGACCAGGACAAATCCTGCATCTGTCTGGCTACGATGTTCCCCTGGTGGTCACCGGTGAAGGGCTTCTGCGACTGGAAGAAGCCGAGAGGGCAGGGCATGGGGATGCCCTGCCATGGCTTAAGACGAGGAATCAGTGGCGATTTTCGGCTGTTTTTCCCTCATGTCAGTAGAATGCCATCCGGGATATCCCCAAGCGGTCCAGGACCGTCCCCAGGGCGCTGAACCGGCTCTGGAAGGTAAACACTGTCAAGAGATGGAGCGCCGGGAGGCTTGACATGCCGGTGATCGGATTGACGTTCGATGTGGATTGGGCCCCCGACTTAATGGCGCTTAGATAGTCAAAAAACATTGTGATTTCAAAACGGATCGTGCTTCATTCCGAGGCTTGGTCAGCCTGGGGTAGGGTTTTGGTCGCCGTTTGACCACCCTGGGTTCAACCC
>PEAP01000087.1 GCA_002753665.1 Magnetococcales bacterium DC0425bin3 | reverse complement strand
AAGCAAAGGCAGGGGCCGCAAGAAAGTGCTTCCAACCAACCCCAGAGGAGAGACAAAAATGGTGCTTCCCAACCGGCCAGAATAATTGACGCCGACCGGCCAGAATAATTGACGCGGGACACAAATCAGCCAGTAATTTTTTGGTGTTCGAATTCAGAGGCACGGTTGCTCACTTCTTTTCGGAGGCAGGGTACTTGCTGCGATCGCCTATTCGGCGGCGGGGAACGCACTTCTTGGCCACAAGTTCGGCGGCGCACGTCTGGCATGTCAATGGCCATTTTCGTAGCGCCACGAAAATGGCCACGACCATTTTGTCATCGTCGGCAAAATGGCCAGCTCACGCACTGCGCAGCTTGTCCAGGTAGTCCGCCCACGCCTGCATCATCTGCCGGCGCTCGGGGAGATGGGTGGTGCGGTTGTATGCCCTCCCAAGGGGATCACGGACCGAGTGTGCGAGTTGGTGTTCGATCAGGTGCGCAGGGATGCCCAGGGCCTCATCAAGCAGGGTCCGTGCCGTGGCGCGCCATCCATGTGGCGTATGGATGCCAGCGAAGCCCATGGACTTGAAAGCCACCGACGTGGCCATATCGGACAGCGGCCTGGTTGCTGATCTGGGGGTTGGGAAAACAAAATCTCCTCCAACGCTCCATGGCCTTGTCTCTTGCAGGATAACTAGTGCCTGCCTGGCGAGCGGCACCATGTGATCCTGCCCAGCCTTCATCCTTTCTCCTGGGATCGTCCACAGGGCATCGTCCAAATCGATCTCCGCCCAGCGCGCTTCGCGGAGTTCACCAGGACGAGTGAACAAATAGGGGTGGAGACGCAGAGCCTGCCGGACGATGAAATGCCCGTGATACGCATCAACGGCTCTGAGCAACCCTCCCACCGACTCTGGATCTGTCAACGCCGGATGGTGTCCATCCTTCACCGGCGGGAGCGCCCCCTTCAGATCTGCGACCGGGTTGCGCTCCGCCCGGCCGGTGGCGATGGCGTAGCGTAAAATCTGGCCGATATTCTGGCCGGCCCGGTGAGCAGTATCGAGTGCTCCTCTAGACTCAATCCGCCGAAGTACAGCCAAGATCTCTGGAGCAGTGACGGTATCTGGCGGTATCTGTCCCAGCCACGGGAAAACGTCACGCTCAAGTCTCTGCAGGATCTTGCTGGAATGCCCGTCCGCCCACCTGGGGGCCTGCTTGGCGAACCACTCCCGCGCCACGGCTTCGAACGATTCCTCCGCAGCCTTCATGGTTTTGGTCACTTTCCGATGTTCGCCCGGGTCAATCCCTTCAGCCAGCAGCCTACGGGCCTCGTCCCGGCGTTCTCTGGCCTGCTTCAGCGGCACGTCAGGGTAAACCCCGATGGCCAGGGTCTTCCGTTTGTCGCCGTGGCGGTAGTCCATCCGCCAATATCGTCCCCCTGAAGGCTGCACCAGCAGGTACATTCCCCCGCTGTCTGTCAACTTAAACGGCTTGGCGGCGGGCTTCGCCTGGCGAATGGCGGTATCTGTGAGGGGCATTGACGGTATCTCCTCCGGCGGCATGGGCAGATACCGCCAAATGTACCGTCAATTTTCCCGGCTGCCAACGGATTCATGCGGACTAACTCGGACACTAAAAAACAAAAAACCCCGTATAAACAGGGTTTTTGGACTGATGCGGACTTTGGCGGACGTATTGATGGTGGAGCCGGGGGGGATCGAACCCCCGGCCTCCGCATTGCGAACGCGGCGCTCTCCCAGCTGAGCTACGGCCCCACACGGACGGCGATTATGGCCGGTTCCGGACTAGGTGGCAAGGCCAAAGATGAGGGCGCCTACCAACAGGCGGTAGATCACGAAGGGGGTCATGGATTGGCGGCGCAGCCAGGTCAGCAGCCAGTGGATGACCCAGTAGGCGGTGACGGCGGACAGGGTCAGGCCGATCAGCAAGCCTTGCCATTCATCCGGGGGCAGGGGGGTGTTGACCAGATCGGCCAGGTCCAGCAGCGCCGCCAGCACCCCCACGGGAATGGCCAGCAGAAAGGAAAAGCGCGCGGCGGACTCCCGGGTGTAGCCCAGGAACAGGGCGGCGGTCATGGTGATGCCGGAGCGGGAGGTTCCGGGCACCAGGGCCAGGGCCTGGGCCATGCCGATCAGCAGCGCGTCGCGCCAGGTGAGGACCTGGATCTCCCGTTGCCGTTGGCCCCGCTGGTCGGCCCACCACAGCAGCAGGCCGAACAGTATGAAGGTGGTCCCGATCAGTTGCGGGTTGCGCGCCACCGTGGCCACCTGATCCTTGAACAGCAACCCGGCCAAGCCAACTGGTACGGTGCCCAGCAGGATGCCCCAGGCCAGCCGACCGCTGGCGGTGACCCCGGGGTCACGCTTCCCCAGAGTCCGCAGCCAGCCCAGCAGCAACTCCTGCACGTCCTTCCTGAAATACAGCACCACCGCCAGCAACGTCCCGGTGTTGGTGGCAATGTCGAAATGCAGTCCCTGGTCCGGCCAGCCGACCACATGGGGCACCAGAATCAAATGTCCCGAACTGCTGATGGGCAAAAACTCGGTGATGCCCTGAATCAGGGCCAACACCACGGCCTGTAACGGTTCCATCCTCCAGCCTCATTCATCCATGGGCGCTGCGGACCGCAAGATCGTCCCACCCTTCGGGACCAAGAGGTGAATCCCGCCCGCCATACCATGCCCGACCCTCGGGGCACCCTGCGGCGGAGAGGTCCCCGGCGTCCCCCCCTGGCGGAAGCGACGCCGGGAACCGCTGGTCGCCGACTACTGCTTCGAAGAAGCGTCCGGCGTCTGCTTGGGCGGGGCAGGGGTGGCCACCTTCTTGAAATCCTTGGGCGGCTGGAACAGATCGGCATTCTGACCGCCGACCTTCACGTTCTCCATCCGCACCCGGGTGGCCCCGTCCACATCCACTCGCATCACCAGCCCCAGGGTCGGATCCACCCACTGGTTGCGAGTGACAGCCTTGTCCTTGTGCATCTGCATGATCCGCCACTGCTCGGTTTCCCGGCCGGCAACCTTCTCCTTGCCCAACAGGGTGCGGGTCATCAACACGCCCTGGGTGGTCTGAACCTTGAGAATGATGTGCCGCTTGGGGTCGGACCAGATGGTGGAGGTATAGGTCTTGCCCTCGGTCAGCGTGCTGGTGAGCTGCCACTTCTCGGCAAAAATCCCCGACAGGGTCTCCTCGCCCTCCTTCTTGCATTTGGTCTTGGGATCCCGGGTGCAGGGATTGTCGTCCTCGCCGGGCATGCTCACCATGTCGGGCTGCACCATGGAAACATAAATCCGCGGCACCCCATCGAAGTATTCCTTCTTGGCCGGAAACACCGTCCACACCCCCTGCCTGGAGATGATCACCACCTCCCCCTTGCCGCCCTTGGTGTTGGACAGACGCAGATTCCCCGGCTGGCCCACATTGACCTTGAAGACGATATTGGGTTGGGTGGCGTCGGGGCTGATCATGACCAGGTCGGCACTGAACGGTTCCTTGAACCAGGGACTGGCCTGAACGACAGTCGGCAGGGCCGCCAACAGCAGGGTGAACAGCCACACGCGCAAACGAGGTATTCTCATGATGTGATCCAATCCTGACCCATTGAACAGAACGTAACCGTACTGCGCCCCGATTATCCACCCGATTTTCCGTCATGGGAACGATTTACCTGACGCCAGTCCGAACCAATGGGGTGTGGAATTTCATGTTGACATGTAAAAAATATTTTACATATCCTGCAACAGGATGATATCAGAATGGTTTATATGAAAGTGAACAGAAGTGTAAAAATAATTTTACATAACGCCAGCCCGGTCCCGGCCCGTGATCCCGAAATCCGATTGTATCCTGAGGGTTATTGGCTTTTGCACGAAAATTGCTGTATTTCACTTCAACAAGCCGTTCTCATTCCTGGGGTCTGATCCAAAACGTCAGGGACGAGGTTTTCGGTCAGGCTCCCGATTCCGGGGTTCGACCTGTCGGAGGATTCTGCCATGAGCCTGCTCCATCAGCTGATGAAATGCCTGGCGCGAACGCCCGGCGCCGCGGCGCGGCCGGCCGACCCGAACCACGCGCCGGCCTCCGGCGGTTTGATGCTGGCCCTGGAACCCCGCCTGATGTATGACGCCAGCGGGGTAGTGGCCGGACTGGATGTGCTGGTCCAGGGGGACTCCCCGGCGGCCGGGGACCTGCCCGGTCCTGCCGACGTGGACTTGGCCGTGGCGGCGCAGCCGGTGCGGGAGGTGGTGTTCGTCGATGCCGGCATTCCCGATCCGGCCTTCTTCGCCGAACGGGTTGGCCCGGGGACCCAGGTGTATCTGCTGCGTCCCGGTGAGGAGGCCATCGGCCAGATCACCGCCACCCTGGCCGGCTTCCAGAACCTGCAGGCGGTGCATATCATCGCCCATGGCAGCCCGGGGACCCTGGATCTGGGCGGCAGCCCGCTGTCATTGGATTCCTTGCCCCGGCATGCCGAGGCGTTGGCCTGCTGGTCCACGGCTCTGGCCGATCAGGCCGACCTGCTGCTCTATGGGTGCGAGGTGGGGGCGGGGCTGGAGGGTCAGGCCCTGCTGGAGCGGCTGGCGGACCTGACCGGGGCCGATGTGGCCGCCTCGGTGGATCTCACCGGCGCTGCCGCCGGCGGCGGCGACTGGACCCTGGAAGCCCGGGTGGGCACGGTGGACAGTGACCTGCCGGGCCCCGACGAAGCGTTCGCTGCTTATGGACATCTGCTGGCGGCGCCCACTGTGGTGGCCGGGGGCACCCTGACCGTCACCGAGGGCGACGCCCCGGCCGCGGTGGCGCCGGCCCTGACCGTGACGGACGCCGACGACACCCACCTGGAAAGCGCCCGCATCCGCATCACCGGCAGCTATCAGCCTGGCGAGGATCGGCTGGAGTTCACCGACACCGGCACCATCACCAGCGCCTGGGATCCCGTCACCGGCACCCTCACCCTGACCGGCACCGACACCCTGGCCCAGTATCGGACCGCCCTGCGCGGCGTGCTGTACCACAACCTGGCGGGGGATGACCCCATCGGCGGCAGCCGCACGATCACCTTCACGGTCAACGACGGCACCAGCGACAGCAACAACGCCACGGCCACGGTCGCCGTGGTGGCGGTCAACGACGTCGCCCAGGTGGTGGCCGGGGCCGCCCAGAACTATACGGAAAACGCCGCCCCGGTGACGGTGGACAGCGGCCTGCTGCTGTCGGATATCGACGACACCCAGCTGACCGGCGCCACGGTGACCATCAGCGGCAATTTCCGCAGCGGGGGGCGGGATCGGTTGGACTTCACCCCGGTGGGCACTATCACCGGCGTCTGGAACGGCGGCACCGGGGTGCTGACCCTGTCGGGCACCGACTCGGTGGCCAACTACCGCACCGCCCTGCGATCGGTGACCTACCGCAACCTGTCCGACGACCCCAACCAGGCCGCCGGCACTGCAGTATTGACCCGCACCATCACCTTCCAGGTCAACGACGGCAGCGCCCTCAGCGCCCCGGCCACCGCCACCGTGGCGGTGCAGCCGGTGAACGATGCCCCTGGTTTGGGCGGCGGGGACCGCTACATGACCGCCATCACCCGGATCACCACAGTGGATCCCGTGGCCAACGTGGGGGACACGGTGGCCAGCATTCTGTCCACCGGCATGACCGATGTCGATCAGACCGGGACCCTGCAGGGCATGGTCATCTACGACCTGGATGACGAACGCGGGCCGGGCTGGCAGTATTCCCTGGATGGCGGCGCCAACTGGCAGGCCATGGGAGTCATCAACCCGGGCAACTCACTGCTGTTGCGGGCCACCGACCGGGTGCGCTACGTCTCCGACGGCGCCGATGCCGACCTGGCGGCCATCCATTATTATGCCTGGGATCAGACCACGGGTATTGCCGGCGCCAAGGTCAACTCCAACACCCGCGGCGGCGACACCGCCTTCAGCAGCCTGGATCAGAAGGCCACCCTGCTGGTCAATGCGGCGCCGACGCTGGCCCCGGCGGCTCCCACCCTGACGGGCATCACCGAGGATCAGACCACCAGCGCCGGCTCGACGGTGGGCGCCCTGTTGGGGGTTTCGGTGGCGGATCTGGACAGCGGGGCGCTGGAAGGCATCGCGGTCTACGCCACCGGCAACGATACCGGAACTTGGCAATACTCCCTGAATGGCGGCGGGTCCTGGCAGGCCATGGGGGCGGTGTCCAGCGCCAGCGCCCGGTTGTTGCGGACCACGGATCTGGTGCGCTTCGTCCCGGACACCCTGAATCCGCCCAATCTGCCGGCCCAGGCTGCCACCCTGCAGTATTATGCCTGGGACCAGAGCCGCTATGCCGCCGGCAACCTGGTGGATGTCACCAGCCGCGGCGCGGCCACCCCCTTCAGCAGCAGCGGGGACCAGGCCACCATCGCGGTGACGGCGGTCAACGACGCCCCGGTGCTGGCCGCCGCCGCACCGACCCTGCCCGAGATCACCCATGATGATACGGCCAACGGCGGCCTGACCATCGCCACCCTGGTGGGGGCCACCATCAGCGACGTGGACTTGGCTCCCATCACCGTGGAGGGCATCGCCGTCACCGTCGCCACCTCGGCCGGCGGCGGCGGCAAGTGGCAGTATTCCATCGATGCCGGCGCCAACTGGACCGACGTGGGGGTGGTGAGCGCCGCCCAGTCGCTGCTGCTGCGCGCCCAGGACCTGATCCGTTATCAACCGGACCTGCTGGATACCAACGGCACGGCCAGCTTTTCCTATCGGGCCTGGGACCAGACCGGCGCCACCCTGGGGGCCGAGGGCACCAAGGTGAGTACCGCCGTCACCGGCGGCACCACCCCGTTCAGCAGCGTCGCCAACAGCGCTTCCATCCGCATCAACCATGCCCCGACCCTGACCGCCACGGCCCAGGATCTCACCCCCATCACCGAGGACCAGACCGCCAACGCCGGGGATCTGGTCGGCACCCTGTTGGGCGGCGCCATGGCCGACGCCGACAGCGGGGCGGCCCAGGGCATCGCCATCTACGCCAAGGCCCAGAACAATGGCAGTTGGCAGTACAACATCGGCGGCGGCTGGATGAGCGTGGGCACGGTGTCCACGGCCAACGCCCTGCTGCTGCGGGATACCGACCGGGTGCGGTTCATCCCCGACGCCATGAATCCGCCCGTGGCCCCGGCCACCCTGTCGTTCTACGCCTGGGACCGCACGTTGTATTCCGCCGGCACCAAGGTGTCCGTCGCCACCCGGGGTGGCACCACGCCGTTTTCCACCACCGGGGATCAGGTGGGCATCAGCGTGGCGGCGGTGGTGGACGCCCCGGTGTTGGCGCCGGCCGCGCCGGTGCTGACGCCCCTGACCGAAAACGACCTGGCCAGCGCCGGGCAGACCCTGTCCGCCATTCTGGGAGCCTCGGTGAGCGATGTGGACTATTCCGCCGTGGAGGGCATCGCCATCACCGGGATCGTCAGCGGCAACGGCGCTTGGCAGTACGACATCGGCGGCGGCTGGACCGACCTGGGCGCGCCCACGGCGACCAATGCCCTGCTGCTGCGGGCCACCGACCGCATCCGCTTCGTGCCCGACGGTCAGAACGCCACCAGCGGCTCTTTCACCTATCGGGCCTGGGACCAGACCAGCGGCAGCGCCGGCGCCAGCGCCGATGTCACCGTCAACGGCGGCACCACCGCCTTCAGCGCCGCCACGGATACCGCCACCCTCACGGTCAGCGCGGTCAACGACGCCCCGGTGCTGTTGCCCATGGCCCCGAGCCTGACCCCCCTCACCGAGGACGACACCGGCAACGCCGGCGACCTGATCTTCGACCTGCTGGCCGCCTCGGTCACCGATGTGGACAGCGGCGCGGTGGAGGGCCTGGCCATCACCGGCCTGACCAGCGGCAACGGCAGCTGGCAGTACGATATCGGCGGCGGCTGGACCGCGGTGGGGGCGGTGTCCGATGCTTCGTCCCTGCTGTTGCGCTCCGGGGACCGGATCCGCTTCGTGCCTGATGGCCAGAATGCCACCAGCGCCTCCTTCACCTTCCGGGCCTGGGATCGCAGCTCCGGCAGCGCCGGCGCCAAGGTGAACACCACCGTCAACGGCGGCAACGCGGCCTTCAGCAGCGCCACCGACACCGCCAGCATCACCGTGAGCGCCCAGCCCGACGCCCCGGTGCTGGCGCCCGCCGCCCCGACCCTGGCCACCCTGGACGAGGATGCGCTGGGCAACGGCGGGGAGACCATCGCCACCTTGCTGGGTGGTGCGGTGAGTGACGTGGACAGCGGCGCCCTGGAGGGCCTGGCCGTCACGGGCCTGAACAGCGCCAACGGCGTCTGGGAATACCACATCGGCGGCGGCTGGACCGCCGTGGGGGCGGTGGCCGAGACCAACGCCCTGCTGTTGCGGGCCAGCGACCGGATTCGCTTCGTGCCCGATGGGGAGAACGCGGCCACGCCGTCCGTCACCTTCCGGGCCTGGGACCAGTCCGTGGGCAGCGCCGGTGACCGGGCCGATGCATCGGTCAATGGGGGGCTCACGGCCTTTAGCGCGGCCAGCGACACCGCCAGCCTCACCGTCACGGCGGTCAACGACGCCCCGGTGGTGCAGGCGGGGGCGGCGATGACCTATGGGGAGAACGCCCCGGCGTTGGCGGTGAATGGTGGTCTGCTGGTGGGGGATGTGGACGACGGGACGATCCTGGTCCAGGCCACCATCGCCATCACCGGCCACTATCAGATCGGGGCCGATCTGCTGGAATTCACCGATACCGGCAGCATCACCGGCTCCTGGGATGGCGCCACCGGCGTCCTGACCCTGACCGGCGCCGACACGGTGGCCAACTACCAGGCGGCTCTGAACCAGGTGACCTACCGCAACCTGGGGGACGATCCCAGCGCCACGGGGACCGACCGCACCCTGACCTTCACCGTCCATGACGGCCTGGTGGCCAGCGCCGCGGCCACCGGCATGCTGCAGATCACGGCGGTCAACGACGATCCCACGGTGGTGCCCGCCCTGGCCTGGAGCGTGGCGGAGGGCGGGGATGGCGTCCTGGATGGCGCCGCCCTGGTCATCGCCGACCCGGACAACACGCCCGATCAGGTGCTGCTGACCCTCACCGCGTTGCCCCAGTACGGCGCCCTGACCCTGGATGGCGTCGTCCTGGCGGCCGGGGAGTCCTTCACCCAGGCCGATGTCACCGTCGGCCGGGTCCGCTACCAACATGACGGTTCCGAAACCCTGCTGGACAGCTTCCGCTTCACCACCGTCGATGGCGCCGGCGGCGCCAGCGGCGAGATCACCGCCCAGATGACCATTCTGCCGGTCAACGATGCGCCGGTGATCACCGCGCCGGGCAACCTGACGGTGGACGAGGATACCGGTCTGGTCATCACCGGCCTGTCCATCGCCGATGCCGACGCCACGGCTGGGGACCCGCTCACCGTCACCCTGTCCGCCAGCCATGGCACCCTCACCCTGGCCGGTCTGGCCGGCCTCACCGTCACCGGCGGCGCCAACGGCAGCGATGCCCTGAGCGTTACCGGCACCCTGGATGCCCTCAACACGGCCCTGTCCGGCCTGGTCTATCAGGGCCGGCCGGATTTCAACGGCGCCGACGGCCTGGCCATCCAGGTGGGCGACCAGGGCAACAACGGTTCTGGCGGTGAGCAGTGGAGCGGGGCGGTGATCGGCCTGACGGTGACCCCGGTGCAGGACATCCCGCTGGCCGGCCTGGACGCCCTGTTCACCGACGAGGATACCCCCCTGACCATCGATCCCGTGGCCGCCCTGCTGGCCAACGATGTGGATGTGGACGACGACCCGTTGACCCTGGTGGCCTTCACCCAGCCCGATCACGGCCAGGTGGTCCAGAACGCCGATGGCACCCTGACCTATCGGGCCGATCCGGACTTCAACGGCAGCGACCAGTTTTTCTATACCGTGGAGGATGCGGCCGGCAACCGCAGCCAGGCCCTGGTCACCGTGGTGGTCGATCCCATCACCGACGCCATCGAGGCCCGGGACGACCAGCGCCTGTCCACCGAGGACCAGACCCTGGTCTCGGGGACCCTGATCGGCAACGACCTGGATCCGGATTTTCTGATCGATGCCGGGCACAACCCGGACTTCCGGGTGATCGGTTTCACCCAGGCCCAGCACGGCGTGGTGACCCTGCAGGCCGACGGCAGTTTCACCTATCGCCCGGACGAGAACTTCCACGGCACCGATTGGTTCACCTACATCCTCAGCGATGGCGATCAACGGGTGGACCAGGCCACGGTGACCCTGCAGGTGGATTCGATCAACGATACCCCGGTGGCCGGGCTGGACACCCTGTTTACCGACGAGGACCAGCCCCTGACCATTCTGCCCGGCAGCAGCCTGCTGGCCAACGACAGCGATGTGGACGGTGACCACCTGATGGTGATCCACTTCACCCAGCCGTCCCACGGCCGGGTGGCATTGAACGGCGATGGCAGCTTCACCTATGTGCCCGAGGCGAATTTCAACGGGGTCGATATGTTCACCTACACGGTGAGCGACGGCCAGGGCTATGCCTCCACCACCCAAGCCACCATCCTGGTGGGCATCGCCCCGGTGCAGGATGCGTTGCTGGCCGCCGCCGATGCCGCCAGCACCCGGGAGGAGGAGTGGGTCACGGTGGCCAATGTCCTGGCCAACGACCGGGATCCGGACTACCTGGCCGATGACGGGCGCAATCCCGCCCTGACGATCCTCGGCTTCACGAGTCCGGAGCATGGTACCGTGGTCTACAACCACAATGGGGCGTTCCTCTACCGTCCGTCCGCCGACTTCTACGGGGTGGACCATTTCACTTACATGGTGCATACCGGGGACGGCCGGGTGGATCGGGCCACGGTGTGGGTCCGGGTCACCGGAGTCAACGACGCCCCCCGGGCCGGAGAGAGCATCGGGGACCAGCAGGTGCGGGAGGAGCAGTCGGTGCGGTTGCGCCTGTCCGAGGGGATCTTCGTGGAGGCGGACCGGGAGGATACCCTGACCTACTCCGCCAGCGGTCTGCCCGGCTGGCTGCATTTCGACCCGGCCACCCTGACCTTTTTTGGCCAACCGCGCCGGGGGGATGCGGGCCACCTGACGCTGTCGGTCACGGCCACCGACGCTGCCGGGCAATCCCTGACCCGCAGCTTCCGGCTGGAGGTGGAGGCCGCCCCGGCCCATCAGCAGCCCGTGGGCAAGGAGCCGAACGGCGGGCAGGGGCGGGGAGAGCAACGGGATACCACCGGGATCGCTCTCAGCGGCACCGAACTGCTCACCACCCTGACCGCCGGCCAGGAGGCGGCTTCCCTGAAGGGTCATGCCGTCAGCGGCACCCGTCTGCTCACCGCGGCGGCCCAGGGGGCCGACCTGGATCGGCTCCAGGGCGACCATGGCCCCAGCGGCACCCGCCTCATCACCGCCACAACCCGGGCGGACGGCCCCGAGACCGGGCCTGCGGCCGTGCGCCGCGGCGGATCCCCGGAGTCCCATCCGGCGACCGCCGAGCCGGGCGCGCCAGCCGTGATCATGCCGGCCGACAGCATCCAGCCATCCGCCGGGGAGTTGTCGCCGGCCCCGCTCCGGCCCCTGGAGGAGGACCGGCCCCGGATCACTGCGCCGGCGCCGGCTTTCACCACGTCCCACCAGGCCGGGGAGTTGGGGGGTAATCGGACCGTGGGCGGGGAAGTCGATGGGCTGATCGCGGCCGGCCCCCGGACCCTGTCGCGGACGCCGGTGGCCCGGGAGGCTTCCCTCGCGGCCTTCCAGACGGCGACCCGCCAGATCCTGTCTTCCGCCTCCGGCGCGGCGGAGCCGGAGGGGTCGGGGATGACACCGGTTGAAAACCTGACCCGGCGCCAGGGGCTGGAACTGCGCTTTGCCGGGCCGCTGCCGGCCGGCAAGGATACCGTGGGCCTCGGTCATCCGGTGCTGCTGGGGCGGGCCACTCCCGAACGGGAGGTGCGCCTGGACAGCCGGGGCCGGCGCGGGGAACCGGCGCCGGTTCCGACCGGTCGGCCCGGTCTGACCCAGCAGATCCAGACGGCCGGATCGGCGGTGCATGTCCACCGCATGGCCTTGCTGGAAAACCTGCAACGGGTCATCCGTCGGGGGTGACTGGACAACATATTTACCCAACTGTATATTTTGCCTCTGGAAGTCGCGGAGCGACTTTCAGCGGTGGAGGGTGGAGGGAGGCTTCCCCCATCCATCAAAATGATCGCTGGAAGTCGCGGAGCGACTTTCAGCGGTGGAGGGTGGAGGAATGATCGCTGGAAGTCGCGGAGCGACTTTTAACGGTGGAGGGTGGAGGGAGGTTGGAATCCCAGAACCGGAAATGGCACTCAGTATGTATCGAATCGGGAGAACATGAAGCGTTCGAGCCTACTGTTGGTTGGCTTTGTCGTGATCATGGCGATTCTGTTGTTTCCATTGACCTTGGAACGCCAGAATCAGGGTCAACCAGTCGATTATTTCATCGATCTTCCCGGTCCTTTCCATATGCCCATCAAGGGGGATGGCTTTGGCTTTCTGCTGGTTTCCAAAGACCCGAATGTCATGATCCACGAGGGGCTGCGCGATACCAGGCCGGTCATGGTATTGGCGGCCCGCTGGCTGGGTCTGGCACTGGGGCACATCGAAGCGATCCGGGACCCGCCGCTGGACTCCAGCCGCTTCCGCACCCGCAAGGCTCCCGAGCTGCAGCCGGTGGCCACGAAGGTGGGAGCGGATGTCAAGCCGTATTTCCGCTTCTATGTCGCCTATGCCCTGATCAATGCCCTGTTATTGATCGTGGCGTTCCAGCTGCTGATGCGCATGGCGGGACCGGCCCTGCCGGGGGGCGAGGTCGGTTATCTGGCCATTGGCGCCCTGCTGTTGCTCAATGTGGTGATCGAGGACGAATTCTGGTCTCCCCACAGCCAGATATTCAATGTGGTGGGCCCGGTTTTTCTCATGGCCTTGGCACTGAAGGTCGCTGAGAATGCCGCGTTTTTTGCATCCTGGCGTTTTCCAATCCTGGCGCTGGTCGGCGGACTGGGGGTGCTGGCCTATGGGAACATGGTGATCTTCTGGCCGGTGATGCTGCTGGGCGGGGCCTGGGGATGGCGGCGCAAGCGATGGCCATGGCGCCGGTTCATCGGCCAGGCCCTTTGGGCCAGCGGGGCGTTCGTTCTGCCCTATCTGGCCTGGGGAAGCTATCTTACCATGATCCAACATGGGGGATGGCCGTTGGGAGAAGTCGGCCCAGCCGTCCAATCCCGGGGCTATCCCCATTTCTGGTGGATGTGGCACGCCGTCCAGAAGGGGGCGGGAGCCTGGGTGATCTACCGCATCGGCGAGAATATCGGTCGGATCCTGCTGGGCGGCCTGCAAGAAGGCTGGCACATCCTGCTGGTCGGCGGGGCGTTGGGAACGCTGACGATCGTGCGACACGGCAGGGCCATCGGCTGGATGATGCTCTGCCGGCTGGCGATCGGCGCGGGTCTGTTCATTTCCATGATGGTGGCCCTGTATTTTGCCCTGATGGGATTCTATCCGCTGCGCATCTGCTTTGGGGTCATTCCGTCCGTTATCGTGATCAATGCCATATTGTACAACGTGGTGCAGCGGGATCTTTCCCCTCGCGGCCGACAGATCATGGGCGGTCTGCTGGCCCTGGTGATCGGCGGGGTTGCTTTGTTCCGGTACGGGCAGCCATAGAAAATGGAATGGCCAGCCTGCGGTTCGTGACAGTCTGCAGACGCGAATGAGCGGCTATTGGAAGATGTCCTCCAGGGACTTGGCGTCCAGGATTCTTGTGGTCCAGAGGTCGAGGGTGTCCAGATCGGCGGTGGCGAGGTTGGCCCTGGCCCAGTCGGGGGCGGGGCCGAAGCGGCGTTCGATCAGGTGGAGCAGGGTACGGGCTTCGCCGTCCCGAAGGCCT
>PEAP01000086.1 GCA_002753665.1 Magnetococcales bacterium DC0425bin3 | reverse complement strand
CGGTCGGCGAACAGGGATTCGAAAAACTGCACGTTGGTGGTGACCACCACCGGGGCATCCCAGTTTTCCGCCGCCCGGCGGATCTTGTCCAGGTCGTCTTCGTCACCGGTCCCCTCCCCCACCCCGGCATGGTGTTCCAGCACCGCCCCCTCCTCCCCCAGGGCCTGCCGGAATACCGCCGCGTTTTGTTCGATGATGCTGGTGAAAGGAATGGCGTAGATCACCCGCTCCAGGCCATGAACCTTGGCATGACGCAGGGCGAAATCCAGCGACGACAGGGTCTTGCCGCCCCCGGTGGGCACCGTGAGACGAAACCAGCCCCTGGGCGCCACCGCCATCGCCCGGCAGCGGGCCAGGATCTCCGCCCGCACCGCCTTGATGGGACTCTCGGAACGCTCGGCCAGCCTTTGCAGATGGGCCTCCAGCCGGGGCAACAGGCTGCCCAGGGACGGCCCCTGCCCGCGGCTTTGCGCCTGTTGCGGATTGTAGAAGGCCTCGGTGGCCAGGTAATCCGCATCGGTGAGGCAGGAATACAGCATGCGGATAAAGAATTGCGCCGCAAAACCCCGGCCGGTCGCCGACCGAAAGGGCGGTGCAGACGGAGCCGGAGGCGGTTCGAGGGACAGGGGGTCGAGGGGAACCTCACGGGCCTGCGCCAGGCGGGCATCCAGCGAGGCCGGATCCGCCTCCCCGCCGCCGTCGGGCAGCCCGGCATGATGGCCGGCGATGGCATAGGCCAGCATCCGTCCCAGCCCCGGACCATAAAACCCCACGGCCGCCACCGCCCCCGGCGCGGCATGGTCCACCCGATTGCCGCCCTGCCGCAACCGTCTCTGGAACCTGGGCTGGGCCTTGCCCCAGTCATGGAGACAACCCGCAATGCTCCCCCAGTCCCGGGCGCCGAATTGGGCCGCGAAGCGTCCCGCCAGGGCCGCCACTTGCGTCAGGTGAGCCTCCAGCGGTTCCCAGGTTTCCTCCCCCAGGGGGGTCGAATGGGCATACAGTGTCTCGGTCATGAAACATTCCAAGCATTACCGGCCAGAACCGGTCGGCCAATGGGTCATGCCCGGTCCAACCAGACGCCATTTCCAGGCAACGGAATGGATTCATATCATGACCGACGGCATCGACTCAAAGTGTCGCCTGCTCGGAAAGCGCTTGTCAGCCGCAAAAAAGGAAGCATGACAGAGAGTTGTGGAAGGCAAAACGCGGGGAACCCGGCCGGCCCGGGAGGGCCGGCCGTGGCATGATTCCGGCGGTCAGATCCGGTCCTGGGTATGGCGTTGCAGAATGGTGGCCATCCGGTCCTTGATCAGCAACTTTTCCTTCTTCATCCGCTCCACGGTGTAGTCGACATAATTCAAGGGACCGACTTCGGCGATCTTGTTCTTCAGAGCTTGATGTTGGGCGTGCAGGACCCGAAACTCCTCGTCGGAATCCAACAGTTCCTGAACGGCTTGAAGCTGATCCTCGAACATGGTTCCTCCTCATGGTGGAAGGCCCTTGTGCCAGGCCTGGGGTTCGGAACCGTCCGGACCGTGGGAACGGTCTCTGGACGGTCATGGGTTCATGGTGGGGATAGTTCATCCAGTGGGTCATGGGGATCGGGAAGAACGGGGGGAGCGGGGACCCGGTTCCGGGGGCGGAGCGCCCATGGGATCCGGCGGCAGGGCCCCCGTCTGGCCCAGATCGATGGCGCTGGTGGCCAACTGGTCGGCGGTTTCGTTGTCCGGGTGGCCGGCATGGCCCCGCACCCACAGCCATTCCACCCGGTGGTCCCCGGCCAGGGTCTCCAGACGCTGCCACAGGTCGGCGTTGAGGACCGGCGAGCCGTCCCGTTTGCGCCAACCCCGGCGTTTCCAGGCGTGGATCCACTGGGTGATGCCGTTTTTCAGGTAGGCGGAGTCCGTCGTCAGCACGACACGACAGGGCCGTTTGAGCTGGGCCAGTCCGCCGATGGCCGCCAGGAGTTCCATGCGGTTGTTGGTGGTATGGGGTGCGTACCCCTGGATGGTCTTACGGTGGGTTCCGCAGCACAACAAAGCCCCCCAGCCTCCGGGACCGGGATTGTGCCGACAGGCGCCGTCGGTGAAGATCTCCACCCGCGTTCCGCCCTCATCCGGTCTGTCTGCGGCTCGATCCATTGGTTTCGTATCCTCCCCCTTCTTCATGGTTCATCATAGCCCAGACCCGACGGCGAAATAAACCATTCTGTCACCCCGATCCGTTGTCCGGTTCCTCATCCTCCGTCGAATCGGCATAGGTGCTGCGGATGGCCAGGATATCGGGAAAGATGTTCTTGAAGAGATGCACCAGATGGGGATCGAAATGGCTGCCGGAGAGACGCACGATCTCCGCCAGCGCCGCCTCCGGGGTCCAGCCGGACTTGTAGGGCCGGGGTGAGGTGAGGGCATCGAACACATCGGCGATGGCGCAGATGCGCCCCACCAGGGGAATCTCCTCGCCCTGGAGTCCCAGGGGATAGCCGCCGCCGTCCCAGCGTTCATGATGGGTCAGGGCCATGATGTGGGCGGTCCGCAGGGGTTCGTCGGCATTGCCGAACAGCATTTTGGCGCCGATTTCCGTATGGCGCTTCATGGTTTCGTATTCCTCGGCCGTCAGCCGGCCCGGCTTGCGCAGAATGGTGTCCGGAATGCCGATCTTGCCCACGTCATGCATGGGAGCGGCATGGAGAATCAGCTCGCACTGCTCCGCGCTCATGCCCAGGGCCTGCCCCAGACGGGCGGCATAATGACTCATGCGGACGATGTGGTTGCCGGTTTCGTTGTCCCGGAACTCGGAAGCCCGGCCCAGGCGATGGATGATCTCCAGCCGGGTCTCCCGCAAACGCAGGGCGCTCTGCTCCAGCTCGGCCTCCACCCGGCGGCGCTGGATGACCCCGGCCAGGGTGTGACCGACGGTATGGAGAACCCCGATTTCCTCCCGGGGATTGCGGTCCTCCTCCCGGCCGCCGCGAAACAGGATCAAGGCGCCCAGCAGGTGGTCGTGGAACAGAATGGGCACGCAGTAGCGGCCATGGCGGGGCAGACCGCCGCGCCGCTCCATGCCGGTATCGACGAACACGATCTCCCGGTTTTCGACTGCCGGCCCCCAGATGAGGCGCAGCAGTCCCTCGCCGCTACGCCCGGCGGCGTTCAAATGCTCCTCCAACCCCAACTGGGCGCCCAGGGTCATGGCCCCGGTCCCGGGATCGGCCAGAAAGATGGCCCCCTGCCGCGGAGTCGCCAGCCAGGGAATGGTCTGGATGATGGCCAGGGCCACTTCCAGTTGGGTCTGGAGGGTCAGGGGTTCCAGGGCGGTTTCCAGCAGGGCGGCCAGGGTGATGCGCAGTTGCAACGCCCGTTCCTGCTCCCGCTCCAGCCGCCTGCGTTCGGTGATGTCGCGGATGATGGCGGAATAATGCCGCTGGCCCCCCTCGGTCCAGGTGGCCAGGGAGATTTCCACCGGAATCAACCCCCCATCCTTGTGCCGGCCGGACATGACCTTGGTGCGGCCGGCCAGACGAAAATCGCCGGAATTCCGCACCCGTTCCATCCCCTGGCGATGGGCCTCCAGGGTGTGTTCGGGAATGATGGCCTCCACGGAACGGCCCAGGATCTCTCCTTCGGCATAGCCGAACACCCGCTCGGCCCCGGTGTTCCAGAACCGCACCAGGCCCCGGTCATCGGCGGAAATCAGGGCGGCGTTGGCCGACTGGGCCAGGGAGCGGAAGCGTTCCTCGCTTTCCCGCAGGGCCAGCTCGACCCGCACCCGGCCGGTGACATCGTAGATGGTGCCCACCATGCGCCGCACCCGACCACCGCTGGCCGCAATCACCTCGGCCACCTCCCGCACCGTGCGTTCCGTGCCGTCGGGCCGCACCACGCGCCGCTCCATCCGCAAGGGTTGATCGGGATGGTTGCGGGCCTTCTCCAGGGCGAGGCGAAACCCCTCGCCCTCGCCGGGAGGGAAAGTCTCCAGATACGCCTTCAGACTGGGGGGACTGTCGAGGGAGGAACGGCCGAAGATGCGGTAGACTTCCTCGGACCAGGTGAAGTCCCCGGACTCCAGATCCCAGTCCCAGTTGCCCATGTGGGCGATGGCCTGGGCCCGGGCCAAGCTTTCCCGGCTCTGCTGGAGGGCGCTCTCGGCGGCCGCCCGGTTGCCCCGTTCCGCCTCCAGCCGCCGGTTGGCCTGCACCAGAGCGCGGTTGCGCAGCCACAGGGCCACCACCAGGGCCGCCAGGACCAGGACGAAAAACGTTTCCAGAGTCGCGTGTTCGGCCATTCCAGAAAGGGTCCTGGGGGATGAAGAGGGGGCCATCCCTGGCCCCAGACCACCAGCAATCCCGCCGGCGCGCTGCACATCCTACCACTCCTCCTCCCCGACATCCACCATCCATGTGTGGGAGGGGGAGATCGGGGGGAATATCAATTGACAGAGGCCTCCCCCATCCATCAAAGTTTGGCCCGGACGACGCAGGCCCGGAGGAATCCAAACAGACGGCGGGGGACGCGGTGGAACAGACCACGGATCCGGAAATCGATTCTCAGGTACGCAGCCTCATGTTCGGCTCCGATTTCGGGGATCCGCAACTGGGACGCAACATGGCGGCCGAGCTGCGGGCCCGGCTGGCCCTGGCCCGCCGGGAAGGACGACCGTTGCGGGTGTATGCCGGCTACGACCCCAGCGGACCCGATATCCATCTGGGCCATGCCATCACCCTGCGGCGCCTGCGCATGTTCCAGGACTTCGGCCATGAGGTCACCTTCCTCATCGGCACCTTCACCGCCCGGGTGGGGGATACCAGCGACAAGACCAGCGGCCGGCCCCGCAAGAGCCGGGAAGAGGTCCTCCAGGCCGCCGCCACCTATGCCGAGCAATGCTTCCGCATCCTGGACCGCACCACCATCCAGGTGCGCTACAACGCCGACTGGCTGGAAAACCTGACCCTGGCCGACGTGGTGGAGCTGAGTTCCCACTTCACGGTGCAGCAGTTCCTGGCCCGGGACACCTATCGCAAGCGCATCGACGCCGGCAACCCGGTGGGGCTCCATGAGTTCATGTATGCCCTGCTGCAGGGCTACGACGCCGTGCATCTGCGCTGCGATGTGCAGTTGGGGGCCACCGACCAGCTATTCAACATCATGGCGGGCCGCAAGCTTCAGGAAGCCAACGGCCAACTGCCCTGCATCTGCCTGACCTTCCCCATCCTGGTGGGCACCGACGGCCAGCGGCGCATGTCCAAGAGCGCCGGCAACTATGTGGGCATCGCCGAACCGCCCGCGGAGCAGTTCGGCAAGATCATGAGCCTTTCCGACGAAACCATGATGCGCTTCCTGCGCCTGGTGACCCGCTGGACCCCCGACCAGGTGGAGGCCCTGGAAGCCGATATCCTGGCAGGTCGGCTGCATCCCATGGAGGCGAAGAAGCGCCTGGCCTGGGAGGTGGCGGCGGCCTACCACGGCGAGGCCGCCGCCGATGGCGCCCGGGCGCATTTCGAGCGGGTGCATCAAAACCACAGGCTGCCCGAAACCATGCCCGAATATCAGGTGGCTCCAGGCACCCTGCTGATCGACTTCCTGACCGACCACAAGCTGGTGGCCTCCAAGAGCCAATGCCGGCGCCTCATCGATGGCCACGGCATCAAGCTGGACGGCGCCCCGGTGGCGGGCTACGACGCCCGGCTGGCGGCCCCCGGCGTGCTGCAGGTGGGCAAGCGGGCCTGCTACCGCATCTTCCTGGCCGGATGACCGGGCTTGTCCCTGGACTTTCCCACGCGCGCCACCATCACCGGGGTGGTGCTGGCCGGCGGAGCGGGACGCCGCCTGGGCGGCCGCGACAAGGCCCTGGAGCCATTCCGGGGCCGACCGCTGATTCACCATGTGTTGGAACGCCTCCGGCCCCAGGTGGGGACGATCCTCATCAGCGCCAACCGCAACCATGACCTCCATGAACGGACGGGGTACCGGGTGATCGGCGACCTCACCCCCGGGGTACCGGGCCCCCTGGCCGGCCTGGAGGCGGCCCTGACCGCCACCGCCACCCCCTGGCTGGTGACCGTGCCCTGCGATACGCCCTTCCTGCCGCTGCACCTGGTGGCCACCCTGATCGGCACCGACCCGGAGCCGCCGCCGGTCACCGTGGCCCACGACGGTCAGCGGCTGCAACCGGCCTTCGCCCTGCTGCACCGCAATCTGCTGGCGGACCTCTCCGCCTGCCTGGCCGCCGGGGAACGCAAGCTGGGCGCCTGGCTGACTCGCCATCCCTGGCGGGCGGCCCGTATGACGGAGGATCCCCGGTCTTTCGTCAACCTCAACACCCCCGGGGACTGGACCCCATGGGAGGAGCCATGATCATCGACCTGATCACCCTGAGCCCCAGCCAGATCTACCACGTCATGACCCAGACCCTGATTCCCCGTCCGATCGCCTGGGTGTTGTCGGACAACGGCAACGATAGCTGGAACCTGGCCCCGTTCTCCTTCTTCAACGGCCTGGCCAGCGACCCGCCGCTGCTGATGCTCTCCGTGGGTCTCAAGGACGATGGCAGCCCCAAGGACACCCGGGCCAACATCCTGGCCCGGCGGGAATTCGTGGTCCACATCCCCCCCATGGCCCTGCTCCGGGCCATGAACGACAGCGCCGCCCCCCTGCCGGCCGGAGAGTCGGAACTGACCGCCCAGGGTCTGGAAGTCCGGCCCTTTCCCGGCTTCCGCCTGCCCCGGGTGGCCGGCTGTCCGGTGGCCTATGCCTGCCGTTTGCACCAGGTGACCGCGGTGGGCGATCAGGCCCTGATCTTCGGGGAGATCCAGTCCATCCACCTCTCGGACCGGGTGGCCTCCCGGGATGCCCGGGGACGATTGAAGGTCTCCGCCCAGGCCCTGGACCCGGTGGCGCGCCTGGGCGCGGGCCAGTATGCCGGGCTGGGGCAGGTCGTGACGCTCTGACAGGGTGTGGCCGACCCTCTCCCCGTCCCATGGATATCATGGCAGGCGGCGCTTGTTGGCCCGTTTTTGGACCACCATGGGACGGCTGCCGGCGTCGTTCGACTTTCTGCTCTTTTCCCCCGAGGAGGTGGCCCGTTGGCGGAACAGCATGAACCATGTGGTTTTTCACGCACTGCAAGAAGGCAAAGTGCTGTATGAGCGGACATGAACACGCATGGTCCTTGTTGGCCTTGGCCAAGTCAGTTCTGCCAGGGGGCTGTTCCATGACGCCCCATCAGGCATCCTCTTCCAACACATAGCGATTGCGGCCGGTCTTCTTGGCGCTGTAAAGGCAATCGTCGGCGGCCTGGATCAGGTCGGCGGGGGAACGACCGCGCCGGGGGAGCATGCTCACGCCGCCCAGGCTGATGGTGAGATGGGGGGCCACCCCGGAGCGTTCGTGGGACACCTCCAGCCGGGCCACCGCCTGCACCATGTTGCGGGCGGTGGTCTCGACCCCCTCCCGGTCGGTCTCCGGCAGGATGCAGGCGAACTCCTCTCCCCCGTAGCGGGCCACCAGATCCGCCGGTCGGGTGAGAGCCATGGTCAGGGCCAGGGCCACCTCCTTGAGGCAGTGATCCCCGGCGCTGTGGCCGTAGTGGTCGTTGAACTGCTTGAAATAATCGATATCCATCAGCAGCAGGCCGAGGGGATTGCCGGTACGCAGGCCCCGGCGCCATTCCCGTTCCATGGTTTCGTCGAAGCGGCGGCGGTTGGGGATGCCGGTCAGGCCGTCCATGAGGGCCAGGCGTTCCAGCAGATCGCCGCGCCGCTTCAGCTCCAGGTGATTGCGCACCCGGGCCTGGAGGATGGGCACGCTGACCGGCTTGGTGAGGTAGTCGATGGCCCCCACCCGCAGACCCCGGGCCTCGTCGGCTTCCTCGTTCATGGCGGTGACGAAAATCACCGGGATCTGCCGGGTGGCCTCGTCGTCCTTGATGCGGCGGCAAACCTGGTAGCCGTCCATTTCCGGCATCATCACGTCCAGCAGGATCAGATCGGGTTTTTCCACCCCGGCGATGGTGAGGGCATCCGGGCCGTTGGTGGCGAACAGGACTTCGTAGTCCCCGCTCAAGGCCTGATGCAGCACCTCGATGTTGGAGGGCACGTCGTCCACGATCAGGATCTTGGGATAGGGGATGTCACTCTCCATGTCGATCTCCTTCCAGGGGTGCCCCCAGGTCGGCGGCCAGTTGCCGCAGGATAGCCCGGGCTTCCTTGAAATCCAAGCGTCCCATGGCGCCCCGCAGCCGGTCCAGGGCCATCGAAGGGGCGGCGTCCCCCAGCACATGGGTCAGGTCGGCGAAGCTCTCCCGGGCCCGCAGGCTGTGCTTGGCCAGTTGCCGGTCCAGGGCGGCGCAGGCGGCCTGCAATCGCTCCTTGTCCACCGGCGGGGCGGGTTCGGCCGGGACGGCGGGCGGGGGAGGAGGCGGGGTCGCCTCCTCCAGGTGTCGCACCGCCGCCATGACGGAGGCCAGACAATCCGCCAGCCGGATCATGAGGGGCGGCAGCAGGGCCGACTGGCGCTGTTCGATGGCCTCCTCCAGGGCCAGGGCGGTGGCGGCCAGGTCATCGGCCGACATGTTGGCCGCCAGCCCCTTGAGGGAATGGGCCAGGCGTCGGGCCTGCTCCCAGTCCCCCTCGGCCAGGGCGGCCTCCAGCCGGGCGGACACATCCCCGTGGTGGCGCCCGAAGCCCAACAGCAGGTTGCGGAACAGCTTGCGGTTGCCCCCCAGGCGGGCCAGGGCGCTGGCCAGATCGATCCCCGGCAGGCTGTCGGGCAACGACGGCTCTTCCGGGCCGGCGGCCGCCCCCCGGGCCGGGCCTGGACCAGGCCGGGGGGTGACCCATTTGGCCAGCACGGTGAAGAGGGTGCGCACGTCGATGGGCTTGGTGAGATAGTCGTTCATGCCCGCCGCCAGGCATTTCTCCCGGTCGCCCTTGAGGGCATGGGCGGTCATGGCGATGATGGGCAGCCGCTGGAAACGCGCCTCGGCCCGCAGGGCGGCGGTGGCCTGGAAGCCGTCCATGTCCGGCATCTGCACATCCATCAGCACGCCATCCGGATCCTGTGTCGCCGCCAACTCCAGGGCCTCCCGGCCGTTGGCGGCGGGGATCACCTCCAGGCCGGCGCCCCGCAGCAGTTCCTCCGCGACCTGCCGGTTGAGACGGTTGTCCTCCACCAGCAGGATGCGCGCTCCCCGCACCCGGCCCAGGGTGGCCGGCGCGACCCACTGTTCCGGACCCGGCTCCCGGCTGGGCGCAACGCCGTGGCACACCTCGACGATGGTGTCGAACAGCATGGACTGGGTCACCGGTTTGGTCAGGAAGGCCGCCACCCCCGCCTCCCGGGCCTGACGCTGCACCTCCTCCCGGCCGAAGGCGGTGAGCATGACCACCCGGGGTTTGGGCTCCGGGTGGCCGGCCTGGTGAATCCGGCGGGCGGTTTCGAGGCCGTCCAGGTCGGGCATTTTCCAGTCCAGCAGCATCAGGGAAAAAGGTCCCTCCCGCTCCAGCACCTCCAGGGCGGCGCTGCCGGAGGCCACCAGACGCGGCTGAAAGGAGAACGACCGCAGGGTTTCTTCCAGGATCTCCCGGGAGGTGGCGCTGTCGTCGGCCACCAGGATCGGCAGACCATGCAGGTCGGGGGTGGGGAGAAAGACCCGCTCCTGCTCTTCCGGCTGACGGTCGAACCGGGCGCTGAAGCGGAAGGTGCTGCCGCGGCCCGGGCTGCTCTCCACGCTGATCTGCCCGTCCATCATGGCCACCAGCCGCTTGCTGATGGTCAGTCCCAATCCGGTGCCGCCGAAGCGGCGGGTGGTGGAGCCATCGGCCTGGGAGAAGGCGTCGAACAGGCGATGGATGCGGTCCGCCGGGATGCCGATGCCGGTGTCGGACACCGCGAACCGCAGCCGCACGCCGGTCGCCGGCCGGGGGGGTTCCTCGGCCACCCGCACCACCACCTCGCCGCTGGCGGTGAACTTGATGGCGTTGTTGACCAGGTTGGTCAGCACCTGGCCGAGGCGCAGGGGGTCCCCCATCAGGGCGGCGGGGGTGCCCGGGGTGATGAAGCAGACCAGCTCCAGCCCCTTGTCCGCCGCCGGGGATGAAAAGAGGACCGAGAGGTTCTGCACCACGTCGTGGAGCTGAAAGGGCACCGACTCCATCTCCAGCCGGCCGGCCTCGATTTTGGAAAAGTCCAGGATGTCGTTGATCACCCCCAGCAGGGAATGGCCGGCGGTGCGGATCTTCTCCAGATAATCCCGCAGTTTTTCCGGGGGCTGCTGGCGCAGGGCCAGGGAGGTCATGCCCAGGATGGCGTTCATGGGCGTGCGGATTTCGTGGCTCATGTTGGCCAGGAATTCGCTTTTGGCCTGATTGGCCGCCTCGGCGGCCTGGCGGGCGCGGGTGATCTTGTCCTCGGCCTCCTTGCGTTCGGTGATGTCCTGGAGAGTGCCGAACAGCTTCAGGGCCTGGTCGCCGCCCGGGCCGCGCACCGTCCGCCCCAGGACCCGGACCCAGATGTGCCGGCCCCGCTGGGTGACCATGGGGGCCTCCCGGTCGAAGGAATGCCTGCTGGCCAGGGCGCGGTCCATGTCCCGGCGCAGCAGGATTGCCGCTTCCTCGGGAAAGAATCCCAGCAACCGGTCCAGGGGCAAGGGGGAATCGTCCTCGATCTGGCAGATGCGGTACACCTCCCGGGTCCAGATGACATCCTCCCCGCCCATGGCCAGTTCCCAGCCGCCGATGCGGCCCAGGCGCTGGGTTTCGTTGAGGATGATTTCATGCTCTCGCATGCGTTCCAGGGCCTGCTCCAGGGCCACGGTGCGATTGCGGACCTCGCCTTCCAGGCGTTCGGCCAACTGGCGCAACTGGGCGCGGGAGGTCATCAGATGGTCGAGCATGGTGGCGAACGAGCGGGACAGCAGGCCGATTTCGTCCGCGCCGCCCACCCGGGGCACCGTCACCCCCTCCTCGCCCCGGGCGATGCGGTCGGCCGCGCCGGTGAGGGCGACGATGGGCCGGGCCAGAAAGGTGGCCGCCAGGGCGGTCAGAAAGCTCAGCCCCACCGCCATCAAGCTCACCGCCACCAGCAGGGCGCCGCCGAAACGGCCCAGGGCCTGGCCGATGACCCGACCGTTCGCCACCGCCACCAGATGCACCCCCGGCTCGGGCCGGCCGGGATGCAGGGGCACCCAGAGCGCCGCGGCCTGGGAGCCGTCCCCGGCCAGCGGCCCGAGGCGCACCGCCGACGGTTGGCCTCCGAAGCCGGCCAGGGCGGGAAACTCCCGAAACAGATTGATGGGCGGACTGGAATCCCGGGTGGGCAGCAGGTCATCGCCGGCAGCGGAAACCAGGCGCAGGCGCACCTCCGGGTCGATGGGGAACAGGGTGTCGGCCAGCCGGCCCAGGTGCAGCTGGAGCATGACCAGTCCCCCGCCGGGCAGGGGATGGGTGAGGCGCAGGCTGCCCGCCGCGCCGGCGGCATCCCCGTCAGGCAGGAACAGGGTTCGGGAATCGGCTGGGGCCAGGGCTGCGGTCAGGATCCCGAACCGGGGGGAGTCGGGAGGCAGGATGTCCCCGGCAGGACGCTCCCGATCCACCAGCCGGGGCGGACCGTCCCCGGGCCGAGGATGGAGGCCCAGCCAGTCGATAGGAGATTCGGCGGCCAGCAGGGCCGCCGCCCGGTCGGCGAAGGCGTGGGGATCGATCACCCCTCCGGCCGCCAGGCGCTCCAGGTCGGCCGCGGCCCGGCGCACCCCGCGGGTCAGCAGCCGGGCCTGGGCCTCCAGGCCGACGGCCAGGGTGCGGGCCTGCTGCTGGCGCAGCAGCCCGTCGGCATGGCGATAGCTGAAGACCGCCAGCCCCAGGATGGCAGCGCCGGCGATGAGGAAGGCCAGCAGGGCGAATTTGACGGGCAGAGGGAATTTCATGGACGGCTCGTTCCGGCCAGCAGGCAGCGAACGTCCACCATAGGCCATTTGGTCCCGCCTGCAAAGTGGCCTTGCCCCGCGTTACGCGCCGCCCCGGGGTGACAGCGCCCGCCGGCGCCGCCACAGGCGCCGGTAGATGACGCCGTTGAGCAGGATCACGCCGCAGCCGATCAGCGTGAAACCCCAGGCCGGAAAGCCGGTTGGAAACCACAGGTCCGGATAGATCACCGGCAGCAGGTAGTGTTCCACGAAGCTGGTCGTGTAGCCTTCCTGATGACTCAACCGACGCAGATGATTTTCCAGATGGGTCAAAGGGCAGATCCAGCCCCCGAATTCGATGGCCGCTCCCCAGATCGCGCTCGGAACATGCACCCACACCAACCCAGGCCAGCGCGTCAGCAACAGGCCCCCGAACAGCACGAACAGCACGAACAGGATGTGGACACTGACCACCCCGTCGGCCATGAGTCGGTAGATCATCGTCGCTCCACGATTAAGATGGCCGTCGCTACGTTGAAAATCGCAACGCGACGTTCATCGCTGGAGGGTGGAGGGAGGCGTTCCCCATCCATCCAGGAGGGTGGAGGGAGGCGTCTCCCATCCATCCAGAGGGTGGAGGGAGGCGTCCCCCATCCATCAAAATTACCGGTGAACGTTATCCGTTCCAGACCGGATAATCGGTGTACCCCTCCGGGCCAGGTGAGTAGAACGTCGTCGGATCGGGCGCGTTGAGCGGCGCCTTGGCTTTGATCCGGGCCGGCAGGTCCGGGTTGGCCAGAAACAGGGTGCCGAAGGCAACGGCATCCAGGATTCCCGCGCCGATGGCACGGGTCGCCTCCTCGGGCGAGTAGCCCATGTTGCCGATCAACACCCCCTTGAAGTTGGCGCGCACCGGGGTGACGACATCCCCGCTCTGCTGGCCGAAGAAATCACCGCGCATGAGGTGCAGGTAGGCCAGTCCGAAGTCGTTGAGTCGCCCGGCCAGCCAGGTTGCGAGTCCCACGGGGTCGCTGTCCCGCATGTCGTTGAAGCTGTTGAGCGGGGAAATCCGCAAACCGGTGCGATCACTGCCCCAGATCCCGCAGACCGCCTCGATGACCTCGAACAACAGTCGTGCGCGGTTTTCCAGGCTGCCGCCATACGGTCGGCCGCGTTGGTTCGTGCCGTCGCGCAGGAACTGGTCGAGCAGATAGCCGTTGGCGCCATGCACCTCCACGCCGTCGAAGCCCGCGTCCCGGGCGTTTTGCGCCGCCCTGCGGAAGCCATCGACAATGCCGGGGATCTCGTCATCCGCGAGTTCACGCGGCACCACATAGGGCTTCTTGCCCTCCGGGGTATGGACCGAATCACCGGCAATCGCCAGGGCGCTCGCGCCGACCGGTTGCACCCCGCCATTGAGCAATGGGTGACAGGCGCGTCCGCCGTGCCAGAGTTGCAGAACAATGCGACCACCGGCGGCATGTACGGCGTCCGTCACCCGTTGCCACCCGGCGACTTGTGCCGGCGCATGAATGCCTGGCTCCGTCCAGAAGGCCGAGTTGCCTGCCATGACCATCGTGGCCTCGGCGATCAGCAGTCCGGCGCTCGCCCGCTGGGCATAGTATTCGGCCATCAAGGAGTTGGCGATATGCTCGGCGCCTGCGCGACATCGGGTCAGCGGCGCCATGAAGATGCGATTGGGAGCGGTGATGGCGCCGACACGCACTGCGGAAAAGAGATCTGGCATGGTGGGAACTCCGGCTGAGGGCTGGAATGCTGCGGATCGATCATTATTGCGCAGTTGTGCCCGATTCCACCAGGCACGCAGAGTGCGTTATCTCGCCACCCGACTTCGATCCCAGAACCGCCCTCCCTAGGCCGTCGCCACGTCCTCGAAGCCATGGTCCCATGCCATCTTCCTCGAATCCAGCCCTCGTTCCACGCTCGTTGACAAGGATGGAATTGCTTGAGCGGCATGGTCTGCTGACGGACAAGGAGAATTCCGGATTCCGGGACGCTGTCCCCGGATTCCGGGACAGCGTTGGAATTTCTTGAACGTGTTGGTATGCTACGGGCGAGGAGGACAGACCATGCTGAGCCACGCTGCCACATTCGACACCTACACCTACGTTCAGAAGCTCAAGGAAGCCGGAATGGACGAACGGCATGCGGCCATCCAGGCCGAAGCCTTGTTCGTGCTGATCGAGGAACGCATGACGACCAAGCAGGACTTGGCCGATACCGAAGCCGCCTTGCAGCGGGACATCAAGGGGCTGGACGCTAATGGCGCTTAGATAGTCAAAAAACATTGTGATTTCAAAACGGATCGTGCTTCATTCCGAGGCTTGGTCAGCCTGGGGTAGGGTTTTGGTCGCCGTTTGACCACCCTGGGTTCAACCCG
>PEAP01000085.1 GCA_002753665.1 Magnetococcales bacterium DC0425bin3 | reverse complement strand
CGCGGGGTCCCGGTATGGCGGCCCGTCGATGGCAGTCCCCCCCCCCGGGGGCTGTACATGTTCGGCCCGGTGGGGCGTGGCAAATCCATGTTGATGCAGATGGTATTCGACGCGGTGGGGTTTCAGGAAAAGCGCCGGGTGCATTTTCATCCCTTCATGAAGGAATTGCACCAGCGTCTCCATGTCACCACCCCCCCGCCGGGGGTGGACATGATGATGTGGATTGCCAGCGATATCTCCGAGGAGGCCCGGCTGCTCTGCTTCGACGAATTCTATGTGGACAACATCGCCGACGCCATACTGCTGGGACGGCTGCTGGAGGCCCTGTTCAAGTGCGGCGTCACCCTGTGCGGCACCAGCAACTGGGCACCGGAAGACCTGTTTCGGGGCGGTTTCAACCGCCAGAGCTTCATGCCCCTCCTGAAGATCCTGCGCAACAACATCGAGGAAGTGGACTTGGCCAGGGGGGCCGACTGGCGGCGGGCGATTCCGGGCGAGCCGTTGCCCAAGGAGCCCGCCACGCCCCGGGAGATGTTCCGGAAATGGGCGGGTGAGGACCCCGGCGTGGTCGGGGTGACCTTGCGCCATACCGGACTGACCGCCCTGGGCGGCAGCCGGGGGGTCTATTGGTTTGATTTCCAGACCTTGTGCGCCCAGTCCCTGGGCGCCTCGGAATACATGGCCCTGACCGAAATGGCCCGGGGGGTGATCCTCTCGGACCTGCCCCAACTGGGTCCCGCCACGGCGAATGCCGCCATGCGGCTGATCCTGCTGGTGGATCTGCTGTACGAAAAGGAGATTCCCCTGCGGACCTTCAGCGCAACCGAGCTGGACAAGCTTTGCACCGAAGGGCCTGCGGCTTTTGCCTTCAAGCGCACGGTGTCCCGCATCGTGGCGCTGCGCAAGCTGCTGCCGGCCTGTCCCGTCATGTGACACCTGCCCACCGATGAAAGTCGCGTCGCGACTTTACCGTGGCACCGGTCATCGCCTGCCGGCAACCAGCGTCTCCGGGAGGCTCAGGCGCTCTCCAGGTCCAGATCGGGCGGGGGGTCATCCAGGGGCAGCCGCAGGGTCACCTCCAGCCCCCCTCCGGCCCGATTGCTGGCGGTGATGGTGCCGCCATGATCGCGGATGGCCCGCTGGGCGATGGCCAGCCCCAGGCCGAAACCGCCCGAGGAGCGGTCCCTGGACTCCTCCAGGCGGAAGAAGGGTTCGAAGATGTTCTGCAACTGCTCCTCCGGCACTCCCGGTCCCCGGTCAGCCACGGTGAGTTCGGCCTGCCACTCCAGGCGACCCAGTCGGACGATGACCGGTTCCCCGCCCGGAGGGGCATAGCGCAGGGCATTGCGGACCAGGTTTTCCACCGCCGCGTGCAGCAGGGGCGGGTCGGCCCGCAGGAGCAGGGGGGGCTCCCCAGCCGCCTCCAGCACCAGCCGTCGCCCGCTGCGTTCCGCCTCGAAGGCGGCGTCGGCCACCACCGTGGCCGCCAGGGCGCCCAGGTCCACCCAACTATCCTGGCGCATTCCCCCGGGCCGGCCGGGGCGGGAAACGGTGATGATCTGGCCGATCAGGACATCCAAACGCTCCAGCTCCCGGGTCAGGCGCTGCTGATGGTCATCGGCGGGCCGTTGGCGTTCCATCAGGCTCAGGGCCACCCGCATGCGGGCCAGGGGCGAGCGCAGCTCGTGGGACAGATCCCGCAGCAGGCGCACCTGTCCCTGGAACAGTCGTTCCAGTTGTTCCGCCGTGTAGTTGAACGCCTGGGTCAGGTCGGTCAATTCGTCGGGAATGCGATGGCGCAGGGCTTGGACCCGGACGCCCAGATCACCGGCCGCCAGTTGCAGGTGAGCCTGACGCAGCCGGCGGATGGGTTGGGTGAAGTGGCGGGCCAGGAGCAGGACCACCAGTCCGCTGACCAGGATGGCCGCCAGGGGAAGGACCGGCTGCCGGCGCAGCAGCCGCCAGACCGGAGGCCCATGCAGATCGATCACCAGGCGAAATTGCTCTCCCCGGGGATCCCGCACGGTCAGGGGCGTGACCAGTTGGGCGAACAGGTCGGGGGACAGTCCCGGCGGGGGCGGGGGCGGAGGTCCCCGATGGCTGCGGGTCAACAGAGGGTGCAGATGTGGCGGGAGGGGGCGGTCCAGCAGCTCCCGACGGTCGGCAGCCACCACCAGCAGAACGTCCCGGTCCGGATGAACGACCAGGAGGTTTTTCAGGGAGTCGATGCCCAGCCGCTCCAGGATGCTCCCCAGTTCCCGGCGCTGTTGCAGCAGCGATGTTACCTCCTGCCGCATCATCTCCTCCGCCTCGCCGCGCAACCGGTAGGCGGCCCAGGCCACCACCGATCCGGTCAGCAGCAGGGTCAGCCAGAAGGACAGAAAGAGTTTGAGGAACAGCCGCATGCCGCCGATCCTGTCGCCGGCCGCTCAGGACGGCAGGGGCAGGGCCAGCAGGTAGCCGGTGCCCCGCACGGTGCGGATCCGCTGGGTGCCGCCGGGGGCCGGTCCCAGTTTGCGCCGCAGGTTGCTGATATGGATATCCACGCTGCGGTCGTAGGGGGACAGCCGGCGTCCCAGCGCTTCCTGACACAGGGTGTCCTTGGTGACCGTCTGGCCGGCGGATTTCATGAGGGTGTGCAGCAGGTTGAATTCGGCGCTGGTCAGCTCCGGCTCTTCCCGGCCCAGGCGCACCCGGCGGGCGCCTGGATAGAGCGTGAGATCCCCCAGGGTCAGTTGCGAGCCGGCCGTGAACTCCCCGGCCGGAGCCGAGCGGCGCAATACCGCCCGCAGGTGGGCGGCCAGGACCTGGGGATTGCAGGGCTTGGTCAGGTAGTCGTCGGCGCCGATTTCCAGACCGACGATGTTGTCGGCATCGTCCCCCCGGGCGGTGAGGATGACCACCGGGGTGTCCTTGCTGTCCCGCAGGCGGCGCACCACCTCGAAGCCGTTGAGGCCCGGCATCATCAGGTCCAGCACCAGGGCGTCGAAGGACTCGCCCATGGCCCGGTCCAGGGCCGTGGCGCCGTCGTGGGCCGCCGCGCAGGAGAAGCCCTCCTCGGCCAGATATTGACCCAGCATGGCGCACAGCTCCCGGTCATCGTCCACCAGCAGAATACGGTGCATGGCCCTGGTTCCCGAACAGTAGAGTCCGACTTGGTTTCCATATTATGGCAGCCCGCCGCGGCCAGGACAGCCCGCGGACAATTCTTTACAAAACAATCACACACATTTACACGCGCCCCCCCTACCCTGGCGCCGCTGGTGCGAAGTCCGACGGTTGCGCCGGGCCGGGAGGAGTCCCAGGGGTGGGATGTCCCGGCCAGGCCGGCCGGCAGCGAGGGCACGGTGATCACACCGTGCCCTTTTTGTTTTCGGCAGTCCGGGCCGCGTCCGGCCCCGTGGTCTTCCACAGGGCAATTATTGCCGGGAAACAATTGCCGACAAAACTGTATTTGTTTGTATTGGCGCCTGAAAAACAAGAGAAAAATATCTGGCACCCCGGTTGCCATATCGGAGGGGAACCCGGCCGCATCCCACCCCTGCAGCGTCCAACCCGACCCGGTGAGCGGCAGTCCAGTCCGGTGACCTGCGCGAGCGGTCACCCATCCCGGAGTCCCTTCGGGACGGTCTCGAACAAAGGAGTATCACGATGAACATGATGGTGAGCGGCGTATCGGGCATGGGCGGCATGATGGGCATGGGCGGTACCATGGGTGTGTCCGGGAAAGGGCGTCCCCCGGCGCCCCCCACCGCCGATGAACTCATCGGCAAATTGGACCAGAACGGGGACGGGGCCCTGGGCGTCGATGAGGCCGAAGGCCCCATGGCCGACCGGTTTTCCGAAACCGACACCGATGGCAACGGTCTGCTCAGCAGCGAGGAACTCGGCGCCGCCATGGAGGCTTTCCACAACGAGATCCGCTCCCGCATGGGGGGTGGGGGCATGAAAGGCATGGCCATGGGTCAGCCCCCCTCGGTGGATGACTTGCTGGCGGACCTGGATGCCAATGCCGACGGGGTGTTGAGTCTCGACGAAGCCCGCGGGCCCATGGTGGAGGATTTCGATAACGCCGATACCGACGACGACGGAGTCCTGAGCCGCAACGAGTTGGAGGAACGCCTGGAGGAACTCGAAGAGGAGAGGACAGCCAGATTCTCCCAAGGTTCCCAGGAAGCTGGCGGGGATACCGGGGTGATGTCCATGCGCAATCTGGGCACCCTGCAGTACGATCTGCTGCGGCAACTGTTCAACGGGGAGGAGGAGAGCGACAATACCCTGTTGACCAGCGCCTGACGGGGGTCGATTCCGGGGTCCGGTGCAGCGGTGGGCATCGGACCCCACCGGGTCGTGACCTGGAGCGGTTACCGTGAAAGTCGCGGAGCGGCTTTCATCGGTGGAGGGTGGAGGGAGGCCTCCCCCATCCATCGAAAGTTACCGTGAAAGTCGCGGAGCGGCTTTCATCGGTGGAGGGTGGAGGGAGGCCTCCCCCATCCATCGAAATCAGTGCAGCCAGCGGTCGCCGGCCGGGGGGCGGCAGAGGGCGAGTTGCTGGAGGGCCGGGGCATGATCGGGTTGCAGCGCCAGAACCTGATGGAAACGCTGCTCCGCCTCGGCCAGGCGCCCCTGGCTGAGGGCGATGGCCCCGAGGTTGAAGAGGGTTTCGAGGCAGTCCGGGCGCCGGGTCGACACCTCGAGCAGCAGTGCCTCACCCTCGTCGATCCGGCCCAGGGCGCAGAAGGCGCCGGCCAGGTTGGTCATGGCGTCCAGGTGGTCCGGTTGCAGCCGCAGCAGGGACTGATACAGTTCCAGGCCTTCCGCGGCGCGGCCCTGGAGCAGGCGCAGGCGTCCCAGATGGAACAGCGCCTCGGGATGACTCGGCTGCAGGGACAGCAGGGCTTGCAGATCCTCGGCCGCTTCGTCCAGCCGGCCCAGGGCGATCAGGGTCTGGGCGCGCTCGAAGCGGGCCGCCAACAGGTCCGGCCGGGAGCGGATGGCCCGGGCGTAATGATCCAGCGCCCCGGCTGGATCGCCCTGCCGGCGCAGGGTATTTGCCAGGTTGAAATGGGCCGGGGCATAGTCCGGGTCCAAGGCCAGGGCCTGGCGAAACAAGCCTACGGCTTCCGGCAGTTCTCCGACCTCGAAATGGCTGCCGCCCAGACTGTTGAGAACTTCCGGATTGCCGGGATGGCGCTCCTGCAGCCACCGGAACTGCTCCCGGGCCTCGTCCCGGCGGCCCAGGGCCAGGAGGGTCTGACCCAGGTTGCTGCGCACCACGTCGGCGTTCGGGTCCAGGGCCAGGGCCTTCCGGAAATGATCCAGCGCCGCCTCCAGCCGTCCCAGAACCCGGCAGGCCTCGCCCAGGTTGTTGAACGGCGGCGCCTGCCCGGGATCCAGGGCCACGGCCCGGGTGAGCCGGGCCACCGCTTCCTCGTGCCGCCCCCGGCGCAGCAGGACCAGCCCCAGCAGGGCCAGGACCGGAGCATTGTCCGGCTCGGCATCCAGGATCCGTCGATAGAGCGCGTCGGCCTCGCCCAGTCGGCCCTCCTGATGCAGGGTCAGGGCCTGATCCAGGACATGCTGGCGGGGGGAGGGGAGTTTGCCGCTGGATGGGTTCATGGCAGCCATTCCGGATTTGTGAAAGATCTGAAATAGTAATCCGTCGGACGGATCCCTGCCAGGGAAGGGATTCCAGCCGAGCCGAGGCCATGGCGGAATGGCGGCAGCCCAACTCTGATGGATGGGGGAGGCCTCCCGCCACCCTCCACCGATGGAAGCCGGTTTCCGGCTTCCACGGCAAGGACGTGGTTGGCTCGAAGATTGCATAACTATGCGGATTCGTGAGGGATGCGAAAACGCGCTGTCGCTTCCCGACGAGCGGAACGGCCATGGATGGCCGTTCCGCGACAGGCACCCAAACTTTCGATGGAGGGGGGAGGCCCTCCCTCCACCCTCCACCGATGGAAGCCGGTTTCCGGCTTCCACGGTAATTGACCAGGAAATGACCATGACCAATCCATCCCAACGGCATTCGACCCCAGCCGCCGGGGGCAGCGGGAATTCACGGGTGCAAGCCCACGCAGCGGGTGGATTCCTTCTGCTCCTGCTCCTGATCACCAGCCTGACGGGGCTGCTCAAGGTGGGCGGCCTGGGCGAGGGGCTGGAAACCCTGATGCAGGGGGACCAGCGGCTGTTGAGTCAGATGGGCTCCTTCCAGAGCGCCTGGCTGCAACAGGTGGCCCTGCTGGAACGGGGGGTGGGCCGGGAGGGACCGAGTCAGCCGCTGGTGGAGGCCTATCGGCAGGGTGGGGAGCGGGCGGTCAAGGCTTTGACGAATCTGGCCGGCGGACTGAAGAAGTTCAAACGGCAGAAGAGCGAGGGCGCGGGGGCGGGACCGCATGATGGGCTGACCCGGGAATTGGCCGCGCTGGACACGCTCTACCGGGCCTGGGAAGGTCTGGGCAGCCAGGCCATGGAACGTCTGGAGGCCGGCGAGGTGCGCGACGCCCGGCGTTTGGCCGGGGAGATGGAAGAGCCGGCCCGGGCCCTGGAGAGCGGGGTGGACGGATGGCTGGACCATGCCGCCCGGGTCGAACGGGAGGTAACGACCGGCTGGGCCCGGGAGCAGTCGAGCGGCAGCTGGATCTTCGGCCTGTTGGCGGTGTTGGGTCTGGCGGCCGGAGGGGGGCTCCATTGGGTAATCGCCAGACAGCCGTCGGGCGTGGCGGCCGGCACGGCCATGCACCCCGCCTCCAGGTCGGTGCAGGAGAAGGACACGTCCGGTCCCTCCGCTCCCCGGGCAGTGGCCGAGACCCCGGTCGCGTCGGTGGTGGAGGCCATGTCGGGCATGCGGGATCTGGGGCACCAGTTGGCGGGAATGGCCCGGGACATGGCGTCCCAGGCCGGCGGACTGAACCAGTCGGCCGCCAAGGCGATCTATGATGCCCGGGAAATGCGCACCAACATGACCACCATCAACGCCTGGGCCGAGGAATCCAACAGCCATATGGGAGTGATCACCTCCTCGGCCGATGAATCCAGCACCAACATGCAATCCATCAACCGCGCCTCCGAGGATGCCAACAATGCCCTGCGGATGGTGGCGGAATCTTCCGAATACGCCAGCAACAGCATGAACTCGGTGCGGGAGGCGGCGGAGCGGACCAACCGCAACCTGGCCGAGGTGGCCAAGTCGGTGGAAGAGATGAATCGCTCCATCATGGAGGTGCGCAAGCAGTGCGAGGCGGCCGACGAGGAATCCCAGCAGGCCAGCCGCAACGCCGAGAACAACTCCGAGGTGATGACCAACCTGGCCAAGGCCGCCCAGGAGATCGGCAAGGTGGTGGAGTTGATCAACGAAATCGCCGATCAGACCAACATGCTGGCCCTCAATGCCTCCATCGAAGCCGCCGGAGCCGGCGAGGCGGGCAAGGGGTTCGCGGTGGTGGCCAACGAGGTGAAGGAACTGGCTCGCCAGACCGCCGAGGCGATCCGCCTGATTGCCGACAGCGTGGATGAGATCCAGGTCAAGACCCGGGAGGCCACCGATGCCGCCGGGGAAATGGCGCGCAACATCGAGCGGATCACCAGTTCCAACCGGGAAATCCTGCACACGGTGGACAGCCAGAGCCACAACATCCAGGCGGTGACCAGGTCCATGGAGGCGGTGGCGGCGGAGAACAGCGAAGTGACCCGCCTGGTGGCCGAATCCAGCACCGGCATTGCCGAGATGAGCAACAACGTCAACGAGATTTCCGCGGGCATCCACGAGGTCACCCGCAACGTGAGCGAGGCCTCCAGCGGCATCCAGAGGATGGCCGAGGGGGTGGGCGAAATCGCCCGGGGCAACATCGAAAACACCCGCAACGTGGCCGACGCCGCCAGTTCCACCACGGGCATCATCGAATCCATGGAAAAGGCCCAGGCCGCCGCCAGCGCCATCGGGGACATGGGCACCCGGCTGGAAGCCCTGGCCGGCAGCCTGGCCGAGATGGCGTCCCGGTTGGAAAAGGCCTGATCCCGATCCGCGAGAGATTTTCCCGCTTCTTTCGGTGGAGGGTGGAGGGCCGGTTATCTGGCGAGCGTCCTCCGGAAACGTTCCCACTGGGCATCGCAAAAGGTGGGATCGTATTGCCTTTCCAACGATTGGTAATAGGCGTTGCAGGCGCTGGTGTTGCCGGACCGCAGGCATTGGGTGCGGCCTTCATCGATCATGCGACGGGTCTCGGCCAGCCGTTCCAGGCAGATGGCGAGCAATTGACAGGCCATGTGCTGTTGCAGGGCCGGATCGTTTCCCCGGGGCTGGGGACCGCATTCGGGCGGAGCGCGTGGCGCCGGCCGCGGCGTTTGGGGGGGGGCAGCCGCCGGTTCCGGGGATGTATTGACCAGGGACTCGTCACTCGCGGAGCCGGAGTCCGGCGGGTCGGCCGGGGCCGGGGTGGGGGTGGCGGCCACCGGGGTGGGCTGTCCCGCGGGCGGCCGCCCGGGGGGGGCGAAGACCGCCGCCAGGTGGCTCCAGTCGGCGGATATATCCCGCAACGCCTCGGCGGGCATTTCCCAAAGATTACCGCCCTGATCCCGATAGACCTGGACATGGACAATAGCCATCCCCAATCCCATGCCGACCAGGTAGGGCAACAGGATTGCAACCAACCGTTTGAGCCAATGGACCATGGTCCGCTCCTTTATGCCGCAAGACCGTTGCCCTCGGGGCCGCAAGACCGTTGCCCCCGGGGGCATTTTTAGGCATCCTGGACCTTCCCTGGGCCATTCTTTTCGAACAGAGGCTCCAGGGTAATCACGGATCGCCAGGGTCAACAAGGAAAAATACAGGCGTCGCGTGCCGCGGCAGGCTCGGTACTCCACCCGCCACCGCCGCAAGGGGCAACGCGACCTTCAGCGGTAACAATCCTGGGCAGCGACCGGAGGCGGAAGGTGCTGGAGGAACGAATCAGTCGGCTGGTTTCACGCACCGGGGCATATCTGGGACCCCAGGCCGGGGAACAGGTGCGCCGGGCGGCGGACATGGCCCTGGAGTTCCATCATGGCCAGGTGCGGAAGCTGGACGGCTCCCCCTATGTGACCCATTCCCTGTGCGTGGCGGAGTATTGCCTCGACTGGGGCTTCCACGACGCCACCGCCATCTGCTCGGCCCTTCTCCACGACGCCATCGAGGATGCCCCCGCGGAAATGGAGCCGGAGCGACGCATCGCTGATTTTTGCGAGGATACGGCCGTCATGGTGCGGGCCCTCTCCAAGATCCGCAACCTCCAGACCGGCGCCGGGGACCTGCCCGCCACCTACCGGCGCATTCTGGGTGCCGCCTCCCGGGACCTGCGGGTGTTGATCGTCAAGACCCTGGACCAGCTCCACAATTCCGAATCCCTCGGCGTGCATGGTCCGGCCAAGGCCAAGGTGAAGGCCAGCCTGGGGTTGATCTATGTGGGCATCGCCCGGCGCCTGGGCATGATGGCCCTGGCGGACGAGTTGATCGAACGGCTGCTGCCCAATCTGATGCCCAGACAAAGCCGGCAGGCCTGGAACACCCTGGAAACCCTCCAGAAACGCGGCGCCGCCAGCATGGACCGCCTGCTCCAGCGCCGGGAGGAGATCCTGGATGGCATTCCGGACATCCAGCTCGCCGTGGAACCCCGGGCCATCGGCGACTTCTTCAACCTGGCCGAAAAACCCGGCACCGGCCAGTTGAACCGGGTCGGCTGGCCGGTCCACCGGCTCAAGCTGGTGGTGACGGACGATGACACCGCCTGGCGGGTTCTGGGCCGCATGCACAGCTTTTTTGGCCCCATGCCCCGCCACATCCGGGATTATCTCAACGCCCCCCGGGTCAACGGCTTCCGGGCGCTGACCTCCCGGGTGGTCTGGGAGGGGCGTCCCCTCAATGTCCTGATCGTCAACCAGCGGGACGAGATTCCGAACCGCATGGGGGTGTTGGGTCGTTGGAACAGCAGCGGTGCCATTGGGGGCGGACCCGATCCGTCCACCTACATGGCCCTGTTGCGTACCCTGGGGGACAGCGATCTGCGCATGTCCGAGGTCCATGCCCATGTCCTGCCCGACCTGCTGGATGTCTATACTCCCCGGGGGGATCGCCTCACCTTTCCGGTGGGGGCGGTGGTGGTGGATTTCGCCTACCTGGTGCATACCGATCTGGGGGAACATTGCACGGGGGCGCGGATCAACGGCATCCAGGTGCCCCCGGAACAGCCCCTGGCCGATGGCGACGTGGTGCAGGTGCTGACCACCCGGACCGCCCGGCCCCAGCGGAGCTGGCTGGCTGTGGTCAAGACCGCCCGGGCCCGGACCCTGATCAAGCATGCCCTCAGCAGCTCCACCCTGGCCGTGCAGGGGTTGGAATGGCGTCCCAACGAACCGTTCCGGCTCACCAGTCTGACGGGACCGGATCTGGTCTGGTCGACCTGCTGCATGGCGGTGCCCGGGGATGCGATCGTGGGCCGGCGTTCCGCCGAGGGCGGCTGGATGATCCACCGGGCCGACTGCGAGAAGACCCGCGGCGGCCAGTGGGACCCCGGCCGCTGGGATCTGCCCGAGGGGGGGCAGGATCGCCTCGACGTGACCTTCACCGTTCACCACAAATCCGGCGCCCTGCTGCCCGTGCTGGAACTGATGGCCCGCCACGGCATCAATGGCCATTCCATCCACGGCAAGGGACGCAATGGGCAGAATTTCTTGCTGGAAATCGAGATGGGTGGCAAGGACCCCTACATCCTGGGCAAGGTCCTCAAGGAGTTGAGCCAGACCGGCTCGGTGGCGGACATCCGCCGTTATCATTGGCGCTCGTGATGGGATATCCATGAAAATCGCCACCTGGAATGTCAACTCCATCGGCGTGCGGCTGGAGGCGGTCCTGGACTGGTTGCGGGACAATCCGGTCACGGTGCTGGGTCTGCAGGAAACCAAGACTCCCGATGGCACATTCCCCCGGGCAGCCTTCGAGGCGGCGGGCTGGCAGGTCTGCTGCACCGGCCAGAAGAGTTACAACGGCATGGCCCTGGTGAGTCGGGAGCCGCTGACCGACATCCTGACCGATCTGCCCGGGGTGGCGGGTGACCAGAAGCGATTCCTGACCGCCACCTGCAACGGAGTGCGGGTGGTCAACCTCTATGTCCCCAACGGCTCCAGCATCGGGTCGGACAAGTATGTCTACAAACTGGCCTGGCTGGAGGCGCTGGCGTCCCATCTGCGGGCGATCCTGCCCCGGTTTCCCCGCCTGGTGGTGATGGGGGATTTCAACATTGCCCCGGAGGATCGGGATGTCCACGACCCCGCGGCCTGGGAAGGCCATATCCATGTCTCCCCGCCGGAGCGGGCTGCCTTCCGCAACCTGCTGAACCTGCCCCTGGCGGACTGTTTCCGGGCGGTGGATCCCGAGCCGGGCCGGTACTCCTGGTGGGACTATCGCCAGGGGTCGTTCCGGCGTAACATCGGCCTGCGCATCGACCATGTGCTGGCTTCTCCGGCCCTGATGGAGAGGTTGCGGGGGTGCGTCATCGATAAGCAACCCCGCGGGCGGGAACGGCCTTCGGATCATGCGCCGGTGATGGCGGAATTCGACCTGTGAGGGCAGGAGAGGGGGGAATTTACCCATGGCCGACGAAAAAACCCGCCTGCTGGAGGCCTGGCAGCGGCTGAACGCCACGGACAAGACTGCCTTGTTGCGCCACGCCGAGGCCCTGGCCGCCACCGGCGGGGAGGAGCCGGCGCCGGTGCCCCAGGAGCCCCTGGACATTCCCGCCCCGGCGGGAGAATCCGCGGTCAAGGCTCTCAAACGTCTGAAACGCTCCTATCCCATGATCGAGGCCGATGCCCGGCTGTTGGAGGATGCCTCCCAACTGTTGATGGCCAAGATGATGGGCACGCCCGAAGGGGACGTGATCCGCCGGCTGGAGGCCTTGTTCGCCGAGCGGTTTCGCACCTGGCAGGTGGCCCGTCAGGGTGACCGCTGAGGAAGGGTGTGGGTCACCGGCCGCGACGGGGGGGGAACATGCCGCACCGACGGCTGTTCCGGGGTCTCCAGCACGGTGAGGGTCCAGGACAGCACCATCAGCCCCAGGACCAGTCCCAGGAAGATCAGGCCGGGCCGGCCGCCGGCCCAGCCCAGGGGTCCCCTGACCTGGTCCACTTCCCCCGCGCTGGGTGGATGGAGGGTGCGCCACACCAGTTGCAGGCCGATGCCGGCCAACCCCAGGGCCAGGATTCCCAGCAGCAGCACGATGGTGATTCTCATTGGTTCTCCTCGTTGTTCCGGGCGGTTCCGGGATGGAGCCGGGCTGCGATCAGGCCCATGAACCGGTGGATGATGCCGGCGGTGGCCCCCCAGATCAGATGATCCCCATAGCGGTAGCGGTGCTGGATCACGGGTCGGTCGGGCATTCGCTCGGCGACGTGATGGGTCGGATCGAGAAAAAAGGCCAGGGGCACCAGGAGGGTGCTGTCCACCTCCCGTGGATCGGGTCGCAGGGGCTGGACCGGGGCCACCAGGCCCACGAAGGGATGGATCAGAAAACGGCTGCCGAAGGTGACCCGGGAGGGCAGGCGACCGAGAATGGTCACCCCGGCGGGATCCAGTCCCACCTCCTCGCGGGCCTCCCGCAGGGCGGTATCCAGCAGGCCGACGTCCTGGGGGTCCTCCCGTCCGCCGGGAAAGGCGATCTGACCCTTGTGATGGGGCACCTCGCGGGTGCGGCGGATCAGCAGCAGCCGCCAGCCGTCGGCCAGGGGCAGCAGGGGCACCAGCACCCCGGCGCGCCGCAGGGCCGGTGCGCCGTCGGGGTTGGGATTCTCCTCGCAAGCGGTGGGAACCCCCGTCAGGGCCGTGGCGATGGCCTCCGGGGTGAACAGCGGCAGGGGAATGGGACCTTCCTGGGACATGATACCCCAATCGTTACCGAATCCATCACATGATCATGAACAGGCCAGCGGCCCATGCACAACCATCCCATTATCCTTCATCTGGACGCCGGTGAACACCGGATCTGTCATTGCGGGGCGAGCCACGATCCGCCCCTGTGCGACCGATCCGCGGGAGCCCGCTGCCAGAAAGCTGCCGTGCTGCGCCTGGAGCAGGCCCGCACGGTGCCCATCTGTACCTGCGGCCGCAGTGGGCGTCTGCCGGTTTGTGACGGGCGGCACGGATATTACCGTGAAAGCCGCTGACGCGGCTTTCACGGTGCGAGGGTGGAGGGAGGCTTTCCCCATCCATGAAAGTTGGCTGGCAGGGGTTACCGGGCAAGTCGCGACGCGACTTTCATCGGTCAACCGGAAGACTCAACGTCCCAGCCGCACGGTGGGGGTCTCGTCGCTGGAGGTGCGATGACGGATGGTCACCCCCCGGCCGACGATGCGGATGCCGGAGCCGGCCGGGGCAATGCTGGCGTCATCGGAGGCGGACCGGTCGAGACGCACCATGTGCCAGTCGGAGGTCTTCAGGGCCGCGGGCTGCATGGTGTTGGCCACCATGTCAGAGGCAGGCTGATCGGTCAACAGGATGCGATCCGCAGTCCGCACCACGTTGATGACGGACCGCCGCGCTTCGGCGGAGGCCGCAGCGGGGGCCTGCTGGTAGGCCTGGGATTGTCCGGCCTGGGCCGCCCATCCGTTGCCGTTGTAGGCCATGGGAGCGGGTGCCGGGTTGGCCTGGGGCCGGTTGCTCCGGGCCGCCCAGGAAATGGTCTGGGAACCGTATTCCGTCGGGGCCGTCAGCGGATAGGCCTGGGCCTGTTGGGGATGGTTCACCGGCCCCGGCCGGGCCGGTCCATGGTAACCGTATCTCGCCGAAGCCGGCATCGGGATGGCCTGGGGATAGCCGGCCTGGGCCGCCCAGCCCGCGCCACCGTAGGCCGAAGCCGGGTGGTTGCGGTTGAGGGACCGGTAATGGGACAGTACCTTGACGACATACCGGCGGGTTTCGGGATAGGGGGGGATGCCCCCATGGCGTTCCACCGCGCCGGGGCCGGCATTGTAGGCCGCCAGGGCATGGTTCATGTCGGGAAACCGCTCCAGCAGCGTTTTCAGGTAGCGGGCTCCGCCATCCAGATTCTGGGCGGGATCGAAAGGATTGTTGACCCCCATTTCCCGGGCGGTACCCGGCATCAACTGCATCAGGCCGGTGGCGCCCTTGGGGGACACGGAGTAGGGATCAAAATTGGACTCGGTGGCCACCACCGCCCGCAACAGGGCAGGATCCAGCTGGTTGAGCTGGGCCGTTCGGGTGATTAGATGGTCCAGGTGGGTCGGGGTGCTGCGGGCCGGGGAGGGGTCCACCAACAGCCACAGCAGCAGCAGGGGCACGGCCCCATAGTGGAACAGAGGGCGTGCCAAGAGGT
>PEAP01000084.1 GCA_002753665.1 Magnetococcales bacterium DC0425bin3 | reverse complement strand
TGAAAAAGCCATCCATGGCTTTTTCAACGTCGGGAACCGCAAGCAGAGCTTGCGGTTCCCTCACGGAATCAACGGATTTCCAATCCGTTGATTCCGGCGGGGCATCCCTGCCCCGCTATCAGCCCATTTATCAACGGGCTGCTACAGCTTGAAGAACGCGATGGTCCGGCCCATGTTCAGGGCATGGTCGTTCAATTCCCTGGCGGTGGCGGAGAGTTCCTCGGCGCTGGCGGCGTTGCTCTGGATCACACCGTCCAGTTGCTGGATCGCCTGATTGACCTGGTCCGCCCCCTGGCTTTGCTCCACGGAACCGGCGGTGATCTCCTGGACCAGTTCGGCGGTGCGCTGGATGTCGGGCACCAGGTTTTCCAGCATCTTGCCCGCCTGGCCGGCCACCATGGCGCTGGTGCCGGTCAGGGAGGTGATCTCCCCGGCGGCCACCTGGCTGCGTTCGGCCAGCTTGCGGACCTCGGCGGCCACCACGGCGAAGCCCTTGCCATGCTCGCCGGCCCGGGCGGCCTCGATGGCGGCGTTCAGGGCCAGCAGGTTGGTCTGCCGGGCGATTTCCTCGATGATGGAGATCTTTTCGGCGATCTGTTCCATGGCCTGGACCGCCTGGCCCACCGCCTTGCCGGTTTCCACCGCCTCCTTGGACGCCTTCTGGGCGATTTTTTCGGTGGTGGTGGAGTTGTCGGTGTTCTGCTGAATGTTGGCGGTCATCTCCTCCATGGCCGCCGAGGTCTCCTCCACCGAGGCCGCCTGGGTGCTGGCGCCGTCGGAGACCGCCTGGGCCGATTCGCTGACCTGCTGGCTCATCTGCACCACGTCCTCGCCCACCACCTGCAGGGTCTGCACGGTCTGGCGCAGATTCTCCACCATGGCCCGCACCGCCCGATAGATGCCCTGGGGGCTGTCGTGGTCCGGGAAGCGGATGGCCAGATCCCCCTGGGCCACCCGGTCGGCCATTTCCATCACCTGCAGCGGTTCGCCGCCCACCTGGGCATTGATTTCCCGGGCCAGCAGGAGGCCCAGGACCGCGGAGATCACGCCGATGGCCAGGGTGAAGATCAGGTATGCCCAATAGGCGCTGGTGGCCTCCTGGTGCAGCCGGGCGGTGGTGGCGTCCAGGTCGTTGGACAGGCGGTCCTCCACCTCCTTGAGCAGGTTGATCTTCTGGGTAATGGTCTTGAACCAGTATTTGGAATCCACGCCGAAACCGCCGGCGCCGGTCATCGCTTTCAGGGCGTCCAGGGCCTTGAGAGCCGGGCCGTCATCCACCTTGATCGCCTCGTCCAGCGCCTTGCTGTCGGCCTTGTCGGCCGCCAGGGCGGTGATTTTCTCCATGCCGGCCTGGTAGCGGCCCAGGGTGTCCCTGACCGTCTCCAGATGGGCCTTTTCTTCCCGGGTGGCTTCCTCCAGGGCCACGAAGGCGTCGATGGCGGCCTGGACCGCCGTCAGGCGCGCCTGGAATTCCTGGGTGGCGGCGGGGGTCTGGCGCAGGACGAAATTCTTGAAGTGGTGAATCGTCCCGCCGTAGCCGAGGCCCTGGAGGATGGTGGCCAGATGGCCGGCCTTCGGGCCGGCGATGCCCTTGCCGAAGGCGATGTCCCGCATCCGCTGCGCCTCGGCCACCGCCGGGTCGGACAGTTTTTGCGTGAAGAAATCCGCCTGTTCCCGAGGCACGAAGGAGCGGAACACCCGGAAATAGGTGTCCTGCTCGGTGACCAGCACGCTGAATTTCATGAACATGCCGGGCGCGAAGCCGTCCCGGGCGAAGGTATTGCTCAACACCGCCCGCTCGATGCCGGCCCGTTCCTTGCCGTACAGGAAATTGACGTAGCCCGCGGTCAGCGCCGCCAAGTCATCCACCGCCAGTTTGGACATCTCGGCGATGGTGTCGAGAAAGACGCCGTTCATCTGGGTATAGTAGCCGATGGCCTTGAGGGCCGGAATGGACTGGCCGTCCACGCTGCTCCGGATGTTGCCCACCCCCTCCCAGAGCCGCAGGGACTCGCCCAACCGATCGTTGAAGCCGGATCCGAAGGCGGATGGGTCGATGTCCGCGAGATAGTCGAGCAGCTTTTTGGCATGCTCGTCGGAGACCTGCCGCTGGGCAGGCAGTTCGGTGGCGAAGCTCTGGCCCTTGCTGCCGAGGAAGCCGGCGGTCATGCCCCGTTCCTTCTGGGTCTCATGAACCAGGGCGCTGATGCGCACCGCCACCCCCGCCAGTTGGCTCATGCCTTCCATGTTGTCGGCCAGCCGGCTCTTGGTCAGAACGTTCTGGGTCCCGAACCAGATCAGTCCCAGCAGCGGGACCGCCAGCATGACGGTGAACTTGGTCCGCAATCTGACGTGTCGCAGGAAATCCATGTCGTCCCCCCCCTCTTCTGAACTTTGATGGAGGGGGGAGGCCTCCCTCCACCCTCCACCGATGAAAGTCGCGGAGCGACTTTCATCGGTAATGACGTGATCTTCGACGCTGGCTCACTGGTGACGGATTGTTTGTACTGAATTGTTGGTGGATAATAGTATCGGATTGCCCTGTTTCGATCCAAGGAATGGTGTACTATACCTCGGCAGTCTCAACAAGGGTCTCCAGTCGCCATCTCGTTGCCCCATCGGACTTTCCGGTGCGGGTCGTGCCGGAAAGGAAATCGAGGTCACCGCCATGCACCCCGAAGCCAGAGCCGCGTTCTTCCTGGCCGCTGATCGTCTGCCGGACCCTCTGCCTGCCTGGGAATACCATGTCCATTCCCGCTGGTCCGATGGCAGCGCGGATCTGGCCACGGTGGTCCGTGTGGCGGTGGCCATGGGCCTGCGACGGGTGGTGTTCACCGAACATACCGAACCCGGCCTGACCCCCGGAGCCGGCTGGTTTGGGACCTATGCCGCCGAAGTGCGCGCCCTGGCCGCGGCCCAGGCCGGGGTGGTGGACCTGCGGGTGGGACTGGAGGTCCCCGCCATGGATTACGACGGCGGCCTGGACCTGACCGCGGAGATGATCGAGGGGACCGACTTCATTCTGGGGGCGGTGCATGCCCTGCCGGAGCGAGGCTGTCTGGGCGGCCGCGGCAATCCCCGGGACGCCATCGACCGGGAATTCCGCGCCCTGATGGGGTTGCTGGACAATCCCCTGGTGGACGCCCTGGCCCATCCGGGCGGGGTCTGTCAGCGCTATGTGGCACCGTTTCCCATGGAGCTGTTCGAGGCGGTGGTGGAAAAGGCCGCTGTCCGTGGGGTGGCCATCGAACTCAACCCGGCCTACCAGGAGCCCATGCAGCCTTATTTCGACCTCTGTCGCCGGCACGGGGCGCTGATTTCACCGGGCTCCAACGCCCATCGTCCCGAGGAGATGGGGCTGGCTCTGCAGGTGTTGGAGCAGGTCCGCGTCATGTGTCCAGAATGGGGGGGGCATCCCAAACACATCTGACGAAGGGATATTTCTGGATGGTCGTATCCGCCGTGATCAGGACAGCCCCATGGGTTTGCGCGGTGGAGATGATGATGCGGTCTGCCGGATCACGATGAATATCCGGCAAGGTCGTGGATGTGTGCAATATCCTGGGAGTCAACGGCAAACACGCAATGCCGGATCCGTCCAATGCAGCATCGAACCAGGTCGGCAGACGCAGGGGCAGGATCAGTCTGCCGCGCTTGACAAGTTGCGCAATCTCCAGGCAAGAGATGATAGATACACCGAAATCCTCATGGGTTGCCTCCAGCCAGGCTCGCAGGCCGGATGGCAGGGATTGGCCCATTTCAGGATGCAGCCATCTCGTCCAGGCATGGGTGTCCAGCAGAATCATGGGCGGGGATCTTCCGTGTCCATATACAGCGTTCCCCAATCTTCCAAAGGCAGGACAGGCTCGATATCGTCGCCGATGAGTCGTGCGCCCTGGTTGGCCAGCAGTGGCGATGGCCGTCGGCGTTTGGGCTTTGGGTCGGCATCGGGGACGGTCGTGACCGTAACAGTCGCGATGCGACTTTCATCGATGGAGGGAGGAGGGAGGTAGGATCGCAGTACCGTCAGAACCTCTCCCAGACGATCATCCGGGATTTTTTCGATTTCTTGGGACAACTGCTCACGCAGGCGCGATGGGATCATGGGGTGTCTCCCCTAACTCTAGATGGATGGGGGATGCCTTCCTCCACTTTCCACCGGTGAAAGCCGCTCCGCGGCTTTCACCGGTATTCACCAAGGGGCGGCCCGGCCGGAGGCCGGGCCGCGGAACCGCATGGGGGTGATCAGGCCACCTGACGGTAGGCGCTGTGCTTGGCGCCGCACACCGGGCACTTGTCCGGCGGGTTGCCGAACACGGTATGCCCGCAGACCTCACAGACATGCAGCACAGTGTGATCCAGATCCTGCCCCTTTTCCAGGGCCGCGATGGCTTGGCTGAACAACGCGCTGTGGACCTTCTCCACCTCCATGGCGCCGCGCATGCCCTGGGCGGCGCGCTTCTCCCCCTCGGCCTCGGCGGTGGCCACCATGCCGGGATACATGTCGGCGACTTCGTAATCCTCCCCGGCCTTGGCCTCCTTCAGGTTGGTCAGGGTGTCGTGGATCCCGCCCATGTTGCGCAGGTGGGTGTGGGCGTGGATGGTCTCCGCCTCGGCCACGGCGCGAAACAGGCTGGCGATCACCGGATAGCCGTCCTGATCGGCCTTCTTGGCAAAGGCAAGGTATTTGCGGTTGGCCTGGCTTTCGCCGGCAAAGGCCGCCTTGAGGTTGTCCTTGGTCTTCATGAGACATGTACTCCCTTGGGGTCTGGGCTGGGGCTGGGATGGGGACGGGACCGGTCAGGTTTCCTCCTTGGCCTTCAGGCTCAGGCCGCTCAGGCCGGCCGTGGGGCTCTTGCCCTTGGCCGCCTTGCCTTCCAGCTTGATCCGCAAGCGCAGCTCGTTGGCGGAATCGGCGAAGCGCAGGGCGTCCTCGTAAGTGATGAGATCCTTTTCGAACAACTGGAACAAGGCCTGATCGAAGGTCACCATGCCCAGCTCGTTGGATTTGGCCATGACTTCCTTGAGGCCATGGACCTCGCCCTTGAAAATCAGGTCGGAGATCAGGGGCGACTTGAGCATGATCTCGATGGCCGCCACCCGGCCGCCGCCGGCCCGGGGCAGCAGGCGTTGGGAGATGATGGCCCGCAGGTTGAGGGACAGATCCATCAGCAGCTGCTGGCGCTTCTCCGACGGGAACATGTTGATGATGCGGTCCAGGGCCTGGTTGGCGTTGTTGGCGTGGAGGGTGGAGAGGGCCAGGTGGCCGGTTTCGGCGAAGTTGATGGCATGCTCCATGGTCTCCTGATCGCGGATTTCGCCGATGAGGATCACGTCCGGGGCCTGGCGCAGGGTGTTCTTGAGGGCCGCGTGCCAGTCATGGGTATCCACCCCGACCTCCCGCTGGGTGATGAGGCAGTTGCGGTGGGGATGGACATACTCGATGGGATCCTCGATGGTGATGATGTGCCCATGGGTCTCCTGGTTGCGGTGCCCCAGCATGGCCGCCAGGCTGGTGGACTTGCCCGAGCCGGTGCCGCCGACCACCAGCACCAGGCCGGTCTTGGAGAGGACGACTTCCTTGAGTACCTGAGGCAGGCCCAGGGTGTCGAAATCTGGAATGTCGGTGGTGATGGTGCGCAGCACCAGACCGGTGCGGCTCTGCTGGACGAAGGCATTGACCCGGAACCGGCCGATCTCCTGGGGATGGATGGCGAAGTTGCATTCCTTGGCGGTTTCGAACTCGGCCGCCTGCTGGTCGTTCATGATGGATCGGGCCAGCACCTGGGTCTGGGCGGGGGTCAAGGCTTCGTTGCCCAGGGGCGTCATCTTGCCGTGTTTCTTGATGGCGGGGGGGAAGCCGGCGGTGATGAACAGGTCCGAAGCGCCCTGTTTCATCATCATCCGCAGCACGTCCAACATGTATTTGTAGGCTTGATCCCTTTCCATGACGGCGCTCCTGAAATCGGTGGGGAATGGATGCGATCGAACCTCGGCATTGTAATGACCGGAAGCGTCAGCGGAAAGGGGGTGTGGTCCTGAAGAAGCGATGGCGTGAGGAGGGAGCTGGCCCTCCTCACGCGATCTCAATGGGGCATGCCCAGCAGGTGGCGGACGTTGCTGTCCAGGGGCAGGGAAAAATCCTGGCTGGCCAGGGCCGACTTGTCGTGGAGACGAATCAACTGGGCGCTGACATAGACCCGGTTCTTGGCCACGGTGTAGTTGCCGACCAGCACCGCCTTGGCCCGGTGTTCGGCGCTGATCCGCTCCAGATCCTGGGAGAGGATGAACTGGCCGGAGCCCTTGCGGATGACCAGATCCTTGCGCAGCGTCACCTCCACCAGGCTGTAGCCCTTCTGGGTGAAGCGGCTGGCCATCTGCCGGGCCAGCAGCCGTCCCAGGGCGGAGGTGTTGTCCAGATCGTCCAGATTGACGAAGGTGATGGGCAGAATGGGCGTATGGGGCGGCCAGCGGTCGCCCAGTTCGTCCACCATGCGGTCGGCGGCGTCGTAGACGCTGTCCTGGAAATTCTGGGGCGCCGGCTGGCTCAGGGGTTGGGAGATCAGCGGTGGCAGCAGCCGGGGGGGCTTGCTGTCGTTGCAGCCCCCGACCACCAGGCCGCCGGTCAGCAGGACCAGCGCCGCTCCCAGGAACCGCCGGCTCATTGATCCACCACCTTCAGGTTCGGGCCGCCGGTTTCCACCAGCAGATCCCGGGTGGTGGTCCCCAGGGGCAGCTTGGCGTCGATGGAGGCCAGCACCTGCTGATTGCTGGTCTGGATGATGCGGGCGGTGAAGTCCAGCATGTCGCGGCTGCGGGTGTAGCTGCCCACCACCATGGCGTGGGCGCCGAACTCGGCGGACAGTTTTTCCACATCCCGGGACAGGGCGAATTCACCCCCCCGGATCCGGACGGCGAATTCCTTGCGCAGTTTGGGTTCCACCACCGCATAGCCCTGCTGGGTGATCCGGCTGGAGACATGGTCGGCGATCAGCAGACCCAGTTCGGAACTGGAATCCAGATCGTTGCGATCGACGAAGCTGGCCACGATCAGGGGTTTGCGGCGGTGGAACGAGGGATGATTCTTGCGCAATTCCCCCACCAGGGCATCGGCCACCTTGTGGCTGACATCGATCAGGTCCACCTCCTGTTCGGCCACCATCGGCGGCATTCCGGGCATCATGGGCATGCCCATGGGATCCATGGGCATGCCCGGCATGGGCGCTCCGCCCATGGGCGCCCCCGGCATGGCCATGGGTGCCCCGGGCGCTCCCGTGGGAGATTCCATGGGGGAGGTCTCCATGGGAGCGAAGAAGGTGTTTCCCTGACAGGCAGCCGTCATCAATCCGGCGGCCACCGTCAGGGGGAGGATCCGGGGCAGAAGCCGGAGGGTGGGGAATCTGCTGTCCATGATGTCTGTGTCCCGCTATTTGAACATGTCCTTGATGTTGGCCTTGTCACGGGCTGCTTCCTTGGTGATAAGACCTTTCTGGACAGCTTCCTGCAAACTTTGTTCCAAGGTGACCATTCCGACGTTGCGGCCGGTCTGGATGGCGGAATACATCTGGGCCACCTTGTTCTCGCGGATCAGGTTGCGGATGGCGGCGGTGCCCACCATGATTTCATGGACCGCCACCCGGCCGCCGCCCTTCTTCTTGAGGAGGTTCTGGGAGATGACCGACCGCAGGGACTCGGAGAGCATGGTGCGGATCATGTCCTTTTCCGCCGCCGGGAACACATCCACGATGCGGTCGATGGTCTTGGCCGCCGAAGTGGTGTGCAGGGTGCCAAACACCAGGTGACCGGTTTCGGCGGCCGACAGGGCCAGGCGGATGGTTTCCAGGTCGCGCATTTCGCCCACCAGGATCACGTCGGGGTCTTCGCGCAGGGCCGAGCGCAGGGCGTTGTTGAAACTCTTGGTGTCCCGGTGGACCTCCCGCTGGTTGATCAGGCATTTCTGGGGCTGATGGACGAACTCGATGGGGTCCTCGACGGTGAGGATGTGACCGTATTCCGAGCGGTTCTTGTGATCGACCATGGCGGCCAGGGTGGTGGATTTGCCCGAACCGGTGGGGCCGGTGACCAGCACTAGACCCCGGGGGGTTTCGGCGAATTCCTTGAAGATGGCCGGGGCGTTGAGCTGTTCCAGGCTGAGGATCTTGGAGGGAATGGTGCGGAACACCGCCCCGGAGCCCCGGTTCTGCATGAAGGCGTTGACGCGGAAGCGGGCCAGTTTGGGCACCTCGAAGGAGAAGTCCGCCTCCAGCTGTTCCTCGTAATCCTTGCGCTGCTTGTCGTTCATGATGTCGTAGATCATGTTGTGGACCTGTTCATGATCCAGCAGCGGCACGTCGATGCGTCGGATGTCGCCATCCACCCGGATCAGGGGCGGCAGGCCGGCGGACAGGTGCAGGTCCGAGGCGTTGTTCTGGACGCTGAAGGCCAACAGTTCGGAAATTTCCATCATGATTCCTCAATGGTCGGACAGAGTGGGACCGGCGCGGGTTGCGTCGGGCGCGGAAGCCACGGTAACTCTATAAGGAATTGGCGAGAGGGGCAATGCGGGTGGTTGGCGGCTTGCCGTTCGCTCGCCCTGTCACCCCTGTTTCTGCCAGGGGCTTCCTGATACTGTTGCAGAGGTTTTACCGTGGAAGCCGGGAACCGGCTTCCATATCAACGGGGCGTGTCCCCCTATGGAGGAGTGACCATGGCATTGGATCAAGAGCGCGAAAAGGCATTGGAAGCCGCCATCGGCCAGATCGAACGGCAGTTTGGCAAGGGCGCCATCATGCGCATGGACGGGGATACCACGGTGGATGTGCCGGTGGTTTCCACCGGCTCCCTGGGATTGGATATCGCCCTGGGTATCGGCGGACTGCCCCGGGGGCGGGTGGTGGAGATCTATGGTCCGGAGGCGTCCGGCAAGACCACCCTGGCGCTGCATGTGGCGGCGGAGGTGCAGCGGGTGGGTGGGGTGGCGGCCTTCGTGGACGCCGAGCATGCCCTGGATCCCGCCTACGCCCGCAAGCTGGGGGTGAGGGTGGATCAACTGCTGGTCTCCCAACCCGATACCGGCGAGCAGGGGCTGGAAATCACCGACATGCTGGTGCGCTCCGGGGCGGTGGATCTGGTGGTGGTGGATTCGGTGGCCGCCCTGACCCCCAAGGCGGAGATCGAAGGGGAGATGGGCGACAGCCATGTGGGGCTCCAGGCCCGGCTGATGTCCCAGGCCCTGCGCAAGCTGACCGGCTCCATTTCCCGCTCCAAGGCCATCGTGCTGTTCATCAACCAGATCCGCATGAAGATCGGGGTGATGTTCGGCAGCCCCGAGACCACCACCGGCGGCAACGCCCTCAAGTTCTACGCCTCGGTGCGGCTGGACATCCGCCGCAACGCCCCCATCAAGGAAAAGGACGAGGTGGTGGGCAACCACTGCAAGGTGAAGGTGGTCAAGAACAAGCTGGCCCCGCCCTTCCGCAGCGCCGAGTTCGACATCACCTATGGCGAGGGCATCTCCCTGGAAGGCGAGATCCTGGACATGGGGGTGGAGGAGAAACTGGTCGAGAAGTCCGGCGCCTGGTACTCCTACGAGGGGGAACGGATCGGCCAGGGGCGGGAGATCGCCAAGCGGTTCCTGATGGACAATGCCGCGATGCGTAACGCCCTGGAGGATCGCCTGCGGGTGATCAAGGGGTTGAAGCCCCGCCACGGGGGCGGCGCCCCCGCCCCGGAACCCGCCATCGAGGCCGCTGGTCAGTAGGAGGGCGGCGTGGTCGCTCTCACCACCGAGAAGATCCAGCCGGCCGCCATCCGCGGGGAGTTGGAAACCCGCTATCTGGCCTATGCCCTGTCCACCATCATTTCCCGGTCGCTGCCGGATGTGCGGGACGGGTTGAAACCGGTTCACCGGCGGATCCTGTTCGCCATGCGGGCCTTGCGGCTCGATCCGGGCTCCGGGTTCAAGAAGTCCGCCCGGGTGGTGGGCGACGTGATCGGCAAGTTCCATCCCCACGGCGACCAGGCCGCCTATGATGCGATGGTGCGTCTGGCCCAGGATTTTGCCCAGCGCTATCCCCTGGTGGATGGCCAGGGCAACTTCGGCAACGTGGACGGCGACGGCGCCGCCGCCATGCGCTACACCGAAGCCCGCCTCACCCCCGTGGCCCAGGCCCTGCTGGAGGATCTGGACCGGCAGACGGTGGATCTGATTCCTACCTATGACGGCTCCCAGGAGGAGCCGGTGGTGCTGCCGGCCCGTTTTCCCAACCTGTTGGCCAACGGCGCCACCGGCATCGCCGTGGGCATGTCCACCGCCATTCCACCCCACAACGTGGGGGAGGTGCTGGCCGCGGCCCTGCACCTGATTCGCCATCCGGACTGCACCGTGGACGACCTGATGCAGCATCTGCCGGGTCCCGATTTTCCCACCGGCGGGGTGCTGGTGGCGGAACCCGGGGAATTGCGGGAGGTCTACGCCACCGGGCGGGGCGGGCTGCGGCTGCGGGCGCGCTGGGAACAGGAAATGGCCGGTCACGGCACCTGGCGGCTGGTGGTGACGGAAATTCCCTATCATGTGCAGAAGGGGCGGTTGATCGAGCGGATCGCTCAGCTGATCCTCGACCGCAAATGCCCGTTCCTGTCCGATGTGCGGGACGAGTCGGACGAAAAGGTCCGGATCGTGCTGGAGCCCCGCTCCCGGGGCCTGGATCCGGACAAGATCATGGCCTTTCTCTTCAAGAACTCGGATCTGGAGGTGCGGATCACCGTCAATCTCAATGTGGTGACCGCCGAGGCCCGTCCCGAGGTGATGGATCTCAAGGGGGTGTTGCGGGCCTGGCTGGATCATCGGTTCGCGGTGCATACCCGCCGGGCCCGCCACGATCTCGACCGCATGCGGGAACGGCTGCACCTTTTGAAAGCCTATCTGGCGGTCCATCTCAACATCGATGAAGTGATCGCCATCATCAAGGAGCATGACGAACCGGCCCCGGCGCTGATGAAGCGCTTCGGCATGGATCACGAGCAGGCGGAGGCGGTGTTGAATCTGCGCCTGCGGGCCCTGCGCCGCCTGGAGGAAATGTCTATCCGCAAGGAGATGGGGGAGAAGGAGGCCCGGGCCGCGGAGCTGGGCGCCATGCTGGCCGACCGCAGCCTGATGTGGGCCGCGGTGCAGGGGGAGGTGAAGCAGACCCGCAAGGAGTTCGCCGACGGCCGTCGCACCCGAATGGCCGGTCCGGCGCCGGAGATCGACCTGCGGCCCGAGGATCTGATCCAGAAGGAGCCCCTGACGGCGGTATTGTCCCGCAAGGGCTGGATCAAGTCCCTCAAGGGCCATGAGATCGACCTGGAAAAAATCCGCTTCAAGGAAGAAGATGGCCTGGAACTGGCGGTCAAGGCCCATTCTCACCAGACCCTGACCTTTCTGGCGACCTCCGGCAAGGTGTTTTCCATCCTGGGGGACCGGCTGCCCAGCGGCAAGCGGTTCGGGGAGCCCCTGACGGTCCTGTTCGAGCTGGACCCGGGGGACCGGATCCTGTGGATGCTGGCAGTGGATCCGGAACGGGATTATTTTGTCACCACCCGCCTGGGACAGGGGTTTCGCATCCACGGCCGGGATCTGGTGGCCAACCAGCGCACCGGCAAGCAGGTGGTGGCCCTGCGGGAGGGGGACCAACCCCTGCATGTTCATCCGGTGCGGGGCGCGGCGGTGGCCTCCATCAGCCATGGTCGCCGACTGCTGATCTGTCGGCTGGAGGAATTTCCCGTGCTGGGCCGCGGCAAGGGGGTGCGGATCCAGAACCTGGGTCGGGACGAATTCCTGGTGGACGCCATCACCTTCGACCCGCCCGCCGGCATCGTGCTGGATTCTGGCAAGCGGACCCGCCATCTGACGGAGCTGGACCGCTGGCTGGGGACGCGGGGATCCAAGGGCGTGCTGCTGCCCCACGGCTTCCTGGGCGGTGCGGTGTTCCATGGCTCCGGGGCGCCCGCCGACCGGGCTCGCAAGGGCTTGAGCGGCGAGCTGCCGTTCGAGGAAAATGACGAAAAAGCGACCGATCGGGGGAGTGATTGATTATTTTGGATTGACAGACTGGGAGCGATTTGGCAATTTGAGGGATGTTTACCGACGAAAGCTGCGGAGCGGCTTTCATTCGGTGGAGGGTGGAGTGAGGCCTCCCCCATCCAGCAAAATTACGGTGTCTATGGGCAGTCCCGCCCATCATCCCTCTTGTCTTTTGGGGTGGGCTGTGTAGAATGACCCCGGTCTGGGGCAGCCGTGAAAGAAAATGCAATGGCCGGTTGCGGTCCGTTCCCCCCGGAAGGGCGATACCCAACGAGGGTGGGATCAAACCTTATAGAGCTTTCAAGGAGTCGATGACATGAAGGAGTGGGGGTTGAACAATCATATCGCCAGGACCAGCCTGCTCGCCCTGGCCGGGGCAGTCGCGGTGGGCGCTTCCGCCTGTGGTGGTGGCGGCGGATCCACCACCACCACCAGCAGCGGCAGCAGCGGAACCCTGGGCGGCATCGCCGCCAAGGCTCCGATCACCATCACCACCAGTACGGGTACGGTCACCTACAACGGCTCCACCCAGTCGGGGACCACCGTCACCGCGGGTTCCTACAGCCTTGCGGTCACCCTGCCCACCAGCGGCACGGTCTACAAGCTGGTCTTCTCCAGCGGTATCGACTCGCTGACCTCCACCACCCAGATCATGGATCTGACCACGCTGGTCACCAGCGCTTCCAGCACGGTCAACGCCAATGCCATCACCTCCATGATCTCCTATGTGGCCATGGCCAGGGCCGGCGGCACCAGCGCCACGATTTCGGATGCCAATGCCACCGGCGCCCAGAGTGTCATCGTCAACAACTTCAGCTTCGGCGCCGACGCGGTCAACACGACCAGCTTCGACCCCATCACCACCGCGGTGTCCGGCCTGACTTCCGCCGTCGTGGCCGCCGAATATGCCTTGGCCCTGGAAGCCGCCGGCGAATTCCTGCGTCGCATCGACGCCGCCGACTCCACCCGGTCCATCACCACCGTCCTGACCGACCTGGGCACCGAGCTGGCCGACGACAATCTGGATGCCGACTCGTCGGCCAATGCCACCCTGATCAACGCCGCCATGCTGGCCGGCGCCGACGTGATCAACGAGGTGATCGCCCGCACCCTGACCGTCAGCTCCACCGGCATCGCCGCCAGCCTCATCGACAACGCCTTCAGCACTGCCCTGGGCTCCAGCAGCGCGTTCTCCGATGTGGCCACCGCTCTGTCGGGCACGACGAGTTCCACCAAGCTGTTCAGCTCCACCGTGACCCTCTATTACGCAGCCGGTGCCTATCTGACTGCCATTGGTGAGACCGGGACGACCTTCAGCAATGCGGCCGCCGCCCTGGCCGGTGCCACTGGCTTCAGCCTCTTGAATGCCCAGAACAACACCGTGGCCGCCACCAAGGTGGCCAGTGCCGCCCTGACCACCGCCATGGGGGTGAACAGCACCACGGCCCTGCTCTATGCCGCCAGTGCCTATGCCGCTTCGGCCAAGGGCAACACGTTCATGGTCAACGGCAGCAGCAGCGCCGGCAATCAGCCCAAGCTGGTGGACTATGTCAGCAACGTCGCCACCACCCTGTCGCCGGACACCCCCAGCCTCTCCAGCGGTGTCCTGACCATCAGCATGCCCACCGCGACCACCATCAACTCCACCAACCTGACCAAGCTCACCACGGGGGACACCGGCAACGCCTCTCCGCCGATCTTCACTTACCAGTTGACGAATCTGCCCTCGGGCAGCGGGACCGCGGCGGTCACTCTGTTGCTCAAGGATGGCAGCAGCATTACCCGTTCCTCGTCCCAACGGCAAATGGCGGCCACCTTCCCCATCGCCTGGTCCAGTGACGGCACCTACCTGACCCTCACCACCCAGGCCAGCAGCACCGCCGCGGTGACCTATTATACCAGCGGTACCACCAGCGCCTCGTCGGTGAACCTGAGCAACACCGCGGTGGACGGTTTGATCGTCAGCACCAGCGGCTCGACCCAGAGTGGCATCAAGGCCGAACTTCAAGGTCGCATCGCCTACCTGTTCAACACCACCCACACGCTGGGGGCTGCCCTCAACTCCCCAAGTACCCAGGGGCAGTACTTCTACCAGATCGTCTTCTCCGGATTCCCCCTCGGGTGGGATCTCAACGGCGACGCCGATATCGCGGACAGCAACGAAGGCACCTTCACCACCATCCAGGGAACCTTCATCGTCCAATAAGATCGCTGGTTGGATCGCAACAGAAAAAGGCGCGCCTTTGGCGCGCCTTTTTCATATTCGACTCTCATCGGACCGTTGAGGGTGTCCAGATCCTGGATCTCCCCGACAGGGAGCGGCTTTTCTTGACGGTCCTTCCGAGGCCGCCCAAGCGTGAGGAGCGTTTTTTGACTTTCATGGATGGAAGGAGGCTCTTTTTCCGTGGAGACGGCCCCTCGCCCCCCGCCCG
>PEAP01000083.1 GCA_002753665.1 Magnetococcales bacterium DC0425bin3 | reverse complement strand
GGGTCCATCAGGTCAGGAGTTTCTTGGCCAGCTCCACCGGACCCCGCAACGGTCGCAGAACCGGGTAGGCGGCATAGAGGGAACGCTCCACCGCGAAATCCGTGTGGGGCCGGGGGGGGGGTGGCCATGATCCGGTCGAACTCCTCCCGGGTCAGGCCCAGCTTCTTCACCACGAAGTCCAGGTCCTGGGCCAGCAGCTCCGGATCGCAGGGGGGGCGGGCCAGCTCCGCCAGGGCGTCGGCCTTGGTCAGCTGGCCGGCGAAGATCAGGTTGGAGAGGTGGGCCTTGCGCTTGTCCACCCCGAACTTGGTGGGGAGGATGTAGCCCTGGTAGAAGCGGGTGAAGATCGATTCATGATGCTTGCCGCCGTAATCCCGCCAGCCCAGTTCCTCCTGGATGCGTTGCTTCACCGCGGCCTTGTGGTAGGGCACCCAGTGCAGGATGGAGTGGGAGGTGACCTTCCTGACCATCTGGGACCACTTCTTCACCTTGAAATCCAGGAACGGGAAGGTACGCAGGGGTCGGGTGCCGTAGGCCCGGTGGATGGCACGGATGTTGACGTGGTCGTGCTTGTTGAAGATCCAGTGGGGCGGCAGCACGCACTCGGTCTGCACGTTGGTGCCGCTGAGGATGTGCCGGAGGCCCCGTTCCCCCGCCAGCCGGTAGAGCAGGGCGAAGATGGCATGGTCGGTGATCACCTCGATGTCGATCACCGAGGCCTTCAGATAGGCCAACTGGAGATCGCGGAACTCCTCCCAGTCCAGGACATGGGTGTGGAGTTCGATGCCCAGCCGGTTGACGATGTTTTCGATGTTGTGGACCGACAGCTCGGAATTCCAGCCATTGTCCAGATGCACCGCCAGGGGCCGCAGGCCCAGGCGTCGGGCCTGGAGGGCCACATAGGTGGAATCCACCCCGCCGGACAGGCCCATGATGCAATCGTGGGGTTTGCCCCGCCCATCGGCGCGGATGCGCTCCGCCAGGGCCTGGAGCGCCGCCTCCCCCGCCGCCCCTTCCAGGACCTGTTCGGCATAGGCCTGGTGGAAGTCGTGGTAGTAGTGGCAGCGGCCCTGCGCGTCGAACCGCATGGCGGGATCGTCCCGGGTGTCCAGGACACAGACGCTGCATTGGCGATAGGGGGCTGCCACGGTGGTCGGTCACGGGGCTGGCTGTGGGGCCGGAAACGACAGGCCAGCGCAGGGTAGGCCCATCCTCCGGCGCAGTCAATCCCCGCCCACCCCGCTCCCGTCCGGTCGTGGAAAGGGACGGCAGTGGAATGTTCGAACGTCTTTGTTGATGACAAACATATCAGAGATGCCATAATTTGGAAGGCCGACGTGGACACCCTGGGACTGTGGACGGAAAACATCCTCGACGCCAGATCCGCTCGAAGAGGTCTTTCAGAGCCAAACTCCATAGGGGTGACGGGGCCGGTTGCGCCAGCTCCCGGGGAGGCGATCCCCTTGGATCAAGGGTCATCGTCTTCTGGGACGGCGTCCTCCAGGCCCTGCGACAGGCGCCTCCTTCCACCCTCCACCGATGAAAACCGGTTTCCGGCTTCCACGGTAAACATTGGCTGGATTGTTTGCGAAGATGTCATTTGTCAGTCAGGGCTTGTCATGGGTTCACGGGACCATGAGACGGGGAGCAGGATGGACGGACCCGATGAAAGATTAAAGAGTTGTACCATGCCTCCCCATAGGATCACATACCAGGCACATCCATGGATTGGCTGCAACGGGCCAGGAGGGGATTCGCCAGGTCCGCCGTGCCGTCAAGCATTACAATCTCGACGCCATCCTGGCCGTGGGCTACCGGGTGCGCAGCCAGGCCGGGGAAAGAATCCTGAGGCTCGATTCGAACCCGACTCCGGATCAGCCCGGAGTCACCCCCGCAGGGAGTCCAGGTTGGCCAGGAACCATTGATAGGTGCGGCGCAGGCCTTCCTCCAGACCCACCCGGTAGCGCCAACCCAGAGCGTTCAAGCGGTCCACGTTGAGCAGTTTGCGGGGAGTGCCGTCCGGCTTGGAGGCGTCGAAGCGCAGTTCTCCCTGAAATCCCACCACCCGGCCGACGGTCTCGGCCAGCTCGCGGATGGTGACATCGGTGCCGGTGCCCACGTTGATGTGGCTGTCGCCCTCGTAGTGCCGCATCAAAAAGACCAGGGCGTCGGCCAGGTCGTCCACATGGAGGAACTCCCGGCGGGGCGTGCCGCTGCCCCAGACCATCACATGGTCGGCGCCGGTGGTTACGGCCTGGTGGAACTTGGCGATCAGCGCCGGAATCACATGGCTCTGGGTGAGGTCGAAATTGTCCCCGGGGCCGTAGAGATTGGTGGGCTGGGCGGAGATGAAGTCGCAGCCGTACTGGCGGCGATAGGCGGTGCAAAGCTTGATGCCGGCGATCTTGGAGACGGCGTAGAACTCGTTGGTGGGCTCCAGACAGCCGGTCAGCAGGGCATCCTCGGGGATGGGCTGGGGCGCCAGGCGCGGATAGATGCAGGACGAGCCCATGTAAAGCAGCTTTTCCACCCCCAGCCGGTGGGCGGCGTGGATGATGTTGTTGGCGATGGCCAGATTGTTGTGGATGAACTCGGCCGGGCGGGTGTTGTTGGCGTGGATGCCCCCCACCGTGGCCGCGGCCACGAACACCACCTGGGGCCGGGTGTCGCCCATCCATTCCTCGGTGCGGTCCTGGCGGGTGAGATCCACCTGGGCATGGCTGGCGGTGAGCAGCGCGCACCCCTCCCCCTGCAGGCGCCGCAGCAAAGCCGAGCCCACCAGACCCCGGTGGCCCGCCACCCAGACCCGTTTGCCCGCCAGATCGATCTTCATCAGTCCGATCCGTTCGAGGCGCGGGTCTGTTCCCGCCGGGCCCGGTCCAGGTCCGCTTCCACCATCTCCCGCACCAGATCCGGAAAAGCGATCTCATGGGTCCAGCCCAACACCCGGCGGGCCTTGCCCGGATCCCCCTCCAGCCGGAACAGCTCGTGGGGCCGGAAGAAGCGCGGATCCACCTCCACCAGCACGTCGCCGCTGGCGGCGTCCACCCCCTGCTCCTCCACCCCGCTGCCCCGCCAGACGATGGTGCGGCCCACGGCGGCAAAGGCCAGTTCCACGAACTCCCGCACCGAGTGGCTCTCCCCGGTGGCCAGCACGAAATCATCGGGTTGGGGATGTTGCAGGATCATCCACATGCCGCGGACATAATCCCTGGCATGGCCCCAGTCGCGCATGGCGTTCAGGTTGCCGAGATAGAGCGTCTTCTGCCGGCCCAACTGGATGGCGGCCACCCCGCGGGTGATCTTGCGGGTGACGAAGGTCTCGCCCCGGGTGGGACCCTCGTGGTTGAAAAGAATGCCGTTGCTGGCATGCATGCCATAGGCCTGACGGTAGTTGACGGTGATCCAGTAGCCATACAGCTTGGCGCAGGCGTAGGGGCTGACCGGCCGGAAGGGCGTGGTCTCCGACTGGGGCGCCTGTTCGGCGTTGCCGAACAGCTCCGAGGTGGAGGCCTGATAGAAACGCACCCGTTCGGTCAGGCCCAGGATCAGGATCGCCTCCAGGATGCGCAGGGTGCCCACCGCGTCGGCATTGGCGGTGTATTCGGGCGTTTCGAAGCTCACCTTGACATGGCTCTGGGCCGCCAGATTGTAGATCTCGTCCGGTTGCACCTGCTGGATGATGCGGATGATGTTGGTGGAGTCGGTCACGTCCCCGAAGTGCAGCTGAAAGGCGTTGTCGCCCTCGTGGGGATCCCGATAGAGATGATCGACGCGCTCGGTGTTGAACGAGGACGACCGCCGCTTGATGCCATGGACAACGTAGTTGCGGGCGAGGAGAAATTCCGCCAGGTAAGCGCCATCCTGGCCCGTGATGCCCGTGATCAGGGCGACTTTTTTGGACATGTGCCGGCTGCCATGCTGCTGGGGATCGATGGGGATGACAGTCGCGAAGCGGCTGTCATCGGTAAATTCTGGACTGCCGCTCGGGGACCGTCAAGAGACACTACCAGCGGTCGTCGGTCTCCAGACCCAGGCGGATCAGCATGTCGCCGGTGATCTTCTTGAACAGGGCCTTGTTGCACTCGGTGAAATGGTTGCGCCAGTCGCCGGAGACTCCCTTGCGTTTGAAGTCGTTGGGGGCATTGTTGCCCTTCATGGTGCGGGATTCCTTCTTGAAGCCGGTGGCTTCGGCGATGGCCGCGCAGCGCGACCGGGTCAGGGGCCGCCCGACGAAATCCGCCAAACGGGCGATGGTCTCCACCTTGTGATCCACCATCTGTTCGAAGGACACGAACAGCACCGGAATGCCGATCGACCGCCACTGCTCCATCCAGGTGTACAGGTTGTGGGGCAATCCGGGCCAGACCCAGCCATCCTCGGCCTTGATGCCGCCAGCGATGAGCAGGTTGATGCCGTCCTCCTTGGACCGCTCCTCCAGCATCTCGGTCCAGGGATTGCCGGTGCCGGCCTCCACCTGGGTATAGTTGAAATAATAGGAAACGATCTGATCCCGTGGGTCCCGGTACTGGACGATGGCCCGCTGGCCGGCGGCCAGCAGGGCGGCGTTGAACTCCTCCGCCGGATGCCAATGGCCGATGAGGAAATGGTTCTCCGGCACCCGTTGCAGGACATCCCCGGGCACGCCGTTGGACGGAAAATCCTGGGGCCAGTAATAATTCTGGCCGGTGATTTCCATCATCACATCGGACAACAGATGGGTGCCGCATTTGGGAAACGAGTAGCAACTGAACGCCACCGGCGGCCCCGCCGGGGGCGGGGAATCCCCGTCGGCGAACACCACCGGCTCCACCCGCTGGCGCTGCAGCTCCTCCTGCAGGGGCGTCCAGTCGAACATCACCCGCCCCAGCAGCGTGGGATCCAGGGTCAGGGCGCAATCGATGAAGGCGATGCCGGCGTCCACCTGCCCCTCCTGCAGCATCATCCAGCCGGCCTTGTAGGGAATGGCCGGATTGCCCGGTTCCCGGCGGGTGGCCTCCACCATGTGGCGTCCGCCCAGATCGGTGTTGCCGGTGCGGATCAGCTCCCGCCCCAGGAAGAAATGGATCCTGGGATATTCCGGATTGCGGGCATACACCACCTGGTATTGCTGCAGCGCCTCCTCGTGCCGCTCCAGGGAGGACAGGCTGTGCCCCAGGTAGACCCGACCGTCATCGACCTCCGGATCCAGCTCCACCGAACGCTGCAGGTGGACGACCGCCCGTTCGAACTCCAGCTCGCACAGCAGCAGGACCCCCAGCAGCCGCAGGGTGGGCACATGGTTGGGGGCCTCGGTGAGGACCAGTTCGAAGAGCTGGATGGCCTGGCCGTGATTGCCGTCCCGCTGGGCGACCACGGCCGTGAAGAACAGCTTGCGCAGACTGGGGGAGGCAAAAAATTCCTTGCCGGCCTCGGGATCGACCAGAAACGATCCGGCAGGAATGGCAAGCTGCACCGGTGTTTCCAGTTCCAGATGTTCCTGATGCATGTCGAAGATCCTTGTCGGGGGCGGAACCGGTTCAGGCAGCGGCCCGGTCCCCCTTGATCCGCTGCCGGGCTTTGGCCATCAATTCTCCCAGTTCCCGCAGGATGGGGGCCAGGGGACTGCGGTGATTGGTGGCCTTGTCGCAGGCTTCCAGAACGAAGTCCTTGCCGAAATCGAGCTGCCGGGCCGGCATGGCGCCGAGCTGTTTTTCCCAATTGTTGAGCAGGGTCATCCAGCCCTTGACGGTCAGGGTCCCCGGCGGGGCGCCGCTCTTGGCGCGGTCCAGGGCCAGGGCCATCTGCAGGGTTTCCACCAGGGGCACCATCCATTCCAGGCGCTCCCGCTGGGCGCTGCCGACCAGGACCCGCAGGGATTCATGAATCTCTCCGCCGTCCCGATCCTTCCGGGCGGGGGCGGCGGCGCGGCCGCGGCTGCGTTCCTGGCTCAACAGGCGCTCGGCGTCTTCGGGATCGATGGGTTTGGCCAGGGCCGGCTTGGGGGTTCCCAGGCTGGAGGTCTTGGAGTACTTTCTCAAGGAAGTCATACTGCCCTCACGCACCTTTGACGGATGGGGGAGGCTTCCCTCCACCCTCCACCGATGGACGCCGCTCCGCGACTTTCACGGTTATGAAATAATGCATCGTTTCCAGATATCCTGCTCTGTGTGCAACTCCGGGACCATTTTTTCGGCCGCGGTCCGATCACGCCCGATTTCCCGGCCTGCCGCCAAAACGCCGGCGCCTCTCGCCGAGCGGGTGCCGTGACATGGGCGCGGCGCCCCGGGTGGCCGTGGCCCTGTCGGGCGGGGTGGACAGCGCCACCGCCGCCGCTCTGTTGCTGGAACAGGGTTGGGAGGTGATCGGCCTGACCATGCAGCTCTGGGATCATGGCCGCTCCACTCCGGCTGGCAGCCGCACCTGCTGCGCCCTGGAGGATGTCCACGACGCCCGCCAGGTGGCCCAAACCCTGGGGATCCCCTTCTATGTGGTGGATTTCGAAGCGCCGTTCCGGGCCACGGTGGTGGCGGACTTCATCGCCACCTACGCCCGCGGACAGACTCCCAACCCCTGCATCCGCTGCAACCAGAATCTCAAGTTCGACCGGCTGCTGGGCAAGGCGCGGGCTCTGGGCGCGGACTTTCTGGCCACCGGCCATTACGCCGAAATCCGCCATCCCGCCGACGGTCCGCCACAACTGTGGCGGGGGCGGGACCGGGACAAGGATCAGTCCTATTTCCTGTTCGCCACCACCCCCGCCCAACTGCGACACCTGCTGTTTCCCCTGGGCGCCCTGCGCAAGGAGGAAACCCGGGCTTTGGCAGCCCGTTTCGGCCTGCACCTCGCGACCAAACGCGACAGCCAGGATGTGTGCTTCGTGCCCGACGGCGATCTGCAGGTTTTTTTCCGCCGCCACGCCCCGGCTCTGGCGGAGCCCGGCCCCATCGTGGACCGCCACGGCACGGTTCTGGGCCGGCACCGGGGGCTGGGTTGCCACACCATCGGCCAGCGCCGCGGACTGGGCCTCGGCCAGGGCGACGGCCCCTGGTATGTCAGCGCCATCGACCCCGCGACCAATCAACTGGTTGTGGGGCCGGAGCGGGACTTGTATAAAGAAGAATTGCAGGTTCGGCAGATCAACTGGCTGGGAGACGGTCCCCTGGACACTCCCCGACCGGTGCAGGCGCGGATCCGCTACGCCGCCCGTCCGGAGCCGGCCCTGTTGATTCCCCTGGGGGAGGAACAGGCGCTGGTGCGCTTCACCCGACCCCAGCGGGCCATCACGCCCGGCCAGGCCTGCGTCTTTCATCAAGGTGAGCGGCTCCTCGGGGGGGGGTGGATCACCTGATGGCCTTCTGATCGGCCATCCTTCATCAGGATCGAAAAACTCATGCTGTTGCTCAAACTGATCGAACAGATCCCGTTCTTCTGGCAGTTCACGCCGGACGAACGCTCCCAACTGGTCGAGGGCGAAACCTTTTTCGTCACCTATCAGAAGGGCAATTTCCTGATCCGGGAGGGCGATCAGGAGGACAGTGCCCTCCTGATCCTGATCAAGGGCCGGGTGGCAATCACCAAGAGCGTCAACCCGGACGTGACCCTGGCGACCCTGGAGCCTGGGGCGGTGATCGGCGAAATGTCGTTTCTCACCGGCCAACCCCGGGCCACCAACGTCATCGCCCGGGAGGAGGTGACCGCCTTCCGCATCGCCAGCCAGGAAATGGAATCCCTGGATGTGCGCATGCAGATGAAGATCCAGCACCAGCTGATCCTGATTCTGGTGGACCGTCTGGGTCAGGTCAACCAGACCCTGGCCAAACAGAAGCAGGCCAACCAGACCCTGGCCAAGGCCTTGGCCGGCATCCATGCGGAACGGCTGTGAGGATTTGGAAATGCCTCACTTGAAGCTCATCATCCGCCAGCCCTCCTCCACGGCATGGGCGCGCAGCACCGGGTCCGGATCCACCGCCACCGGACGTCCCACCCGCTCCAGGAGGGGGATGTCGTTGCGGGAGTCGCTGTAGAACCAAGCCTCTTGCAGGTCGTGGGGGTTGTTCTTCAGCCAGGCTTCCAGGCGCACCACCTTGCCCTCGCGGAAACAGGGAATGCCGACATGGTGCCCGGTATAACGTCCGGCGACCAGTTCCGGTTCGGTGGCCAGCAGGTGCTGTACCCCCAGGGCCTTGACGATGGGACCGGTGACGAACCGGTTGGTGGCGGTGATGATCAGGACCGTGTCGCCGGCGCGTTCGTGATCCCGCAGCGCCTGCACCCCCTTGGGCCGGATGATGGGTTGCACCACCTCGGCCATGAACCGACGATGCCAGCGGTGCAGGGTCTCGGGTTCCTGGGTGGCCAGAAAGCCCAACTGGAAGCGCAGATAGGCCCCGATGTCCAGCCGCCCCTGGAGATAGTCCTGGTGAAATCGGTGGTTGGCCGCCTCGTAGCCTTCAACGTCCACCAGACGGTGATCCACCAGGAAGCGACCCCACAGATAGTCGCTGTCCCCCGCCAGGAGGGTGTCGTCCAGATCGAACAGTGCCAGGCTCATGGCCGTCTCCGGAAATGGATTGCCAAGTCACGATACCCCCATTCTAGCACATCTTCAGGCCGGGAACCCTGGATCCGCGACCCGTGTTGCGGGATTTTCCGCTTGGACAATGCTGGACAATTCCTCACCGTCCACGGCGAACCCGTCGCCGAGATCAGACAGGCGTTTCACTCTGCTGCACCACCCACCTCCTGGCCCATCCCAGATCCTCCCTTTCAAGATATCCCTTGAAGTAGTCGTTCATCTGGTGAATTTTATTCAATCCCTGTGACCATGAGGCTCTCTTTCAAGAATGATCATTTATTGGGCATATGAATATTATTTAATCATACTGATTATTTTATATGCGCTCTGCCAAATTGTTATGCAACACTCACTGTGAAACTCTGGGGGAAGGGGACGCTGTCCATGAAAAACATGAAGATGGGTGTGAAATTGGCCGTGGGGTTCGGCATCCTGTTGGTCATGCTGATCCTGGTGTCGCTGGCGGGTTGGCGAACCATAGAAACCTACAAGGTGAATGGTCCCATCTATGGGCGGATCATCCAGGGCAAGGACCTGCTCGCCGATATTCTGCCTCCGCCGCTCTATATCCTCGAATCCTGGTCCACGGTGCAGGAAGCCTACGAGGCCATCGACCAGACCGTCCTGGCCGGGTTGCAGGAGAAGCTGGCCGCCCTGAAGCGGGATTACGCTGCCCGCCAGGACTATTGGGCGAAGATCCAGCCCGCCCTGGGCGAGGAGCTGTACGCCTTGATGGCCAAGGCCGATCAGCCCACCGGCGCCTTTTTCGAGCAGGCCCAGGGGCTGTTCTTCAGGCAGGCCCAGGCCGGCGACCGGGAGGGGATGACGGCGACGCTCAAGCAGTTGCAGACGCTCTACAGCGCCCACCGGGCCGCGGTCAACGATCTGGTGAGCGCCGCGACCGATTTCAGCAGCCGCGAGGAGAAGGCGGCCGCGGAGCGGATCGCCTCGGTCCTCACCACCATCTTTGCCATGAGCCTGTTGGCCATCCTGATCGGGGTGGTCATGACCTGGATCATCGCCCGGTCCGTGGCCCTGCCCATCACCCGCTGCACCAACAATCTGACCCGCCTGTCCGATGGCGACCTGGGAATCTCCTGCGCCCTGAACCAGCGGGATGAAATCGGCATCATGAGCGACGGCATCGCCCGGATGGCCAACCGACTGCGTTCGGTGCTGAAGGAGATCCATGCCGCCTCCGGAGAGATGACCGCCGGAGCCGGGGAACTCTCCGGGCTGACCCGGGACATTTCCCAGGGGGCGACCGCCCAGGCGGCCAGCATCGAGCAGACCTCGGCGGCCATGGAGCAGATGACTGGCAACATCCAACAGAACACCGAAAACGCCCAGACCACCGAAGCCATGTCCCGGACCGCCTCCCGGGATGCCGAAGAGGGCGGGCAGGCGGTCAACGAGGCGGTGGCCGCGATGAAGGAAATCGCCGGCAAGATCGGCATCATCGAGGAGATCGCCCGGCAGACCAACCTGCTGGCCCTCAACGCCGCCATCGAGGCGGCCCGGGCCGGGGAGCATGGCAAGGGCTTCGCCGTGGTGGCGGCGGAGGTCAGGAAACTGGCCGAACGGAGCCAGACCGCCGCCGGCGAGATCAGCCAGCTCTCCGCCTCCAGCGTCCAGGTGGCCGAAAAGGCCGGCAGCATCATCGGCAAACTGGTTCCGGACATCCGCAAGACCGCCGAACTGGTGCAGGAAATCTCCGCCTCCAGCCGCGAGCAGACCCAGGGCGCCGACCAGATCAATGCGGCCATTCAGCAGCTGGACCAGGAGATCCAGAAGAATGCCGGGGCCTCCGAAAGGATGGCCGGCACCGCCGAACAACTGGATGAACAGGCCCGGCATCTGGCCGAGGTGATCGCCTTCTTCAAGACCAACTGAGAAATTTCCTTCCCCCCCTCCTCCGCTGGGAGTCGCACGGCGACTCCCAGCGGCAAGGACGGTAACCGGTTTGAAAAACCGCCGGCGCCGGTCTAGAATGGATCCTGTCGGATGTCCGCAGGACGGAGCGGAATCAAATCCCCGGCGCCGCCGCGGCCCATGGAACGGGTCCGCCACGGTGGAGTGGATCCCATGTTCAACGCCATCCCTGGTACCCTGCCCTACGGCGCCCTGCCGCCATTGCAGGAACAGACCAACCTCAAGACCACCGCCATCGAGGTGCGCACCTCCAATGCCGAACAGCTCCAGGAACGCCATGTCCGGCAGGTCCAGGAGCAGGAAAGCGTCAAGGCCGCCCGGGACGAGAACGCCGTGCGCAAGGATGCCCGGGACCACCAGCTGGAAATCGAGCTGCGTCCCCGCCCGTCCCGGGTGGAACGCCGCAAGCGGGACGAACGCAACCCCGATCCCCGGGAGGATGCTTCCCCCGAACCCGAACCGGACGATCCGCCGGCCCCTCTTCCCCCGGCCCCGCGGGGCTATGCCAGGAATGCCCGTCTGGTGCGGCAGGCATCGACCGGCACCCTGGACCTGACGGCCTGATGCCGGCCCGGGGCGGCCCGGTCCTGCCATCCGCCATCGACGGTCACGATGTCTCCCTCCTGGTCTCCGCCCGCCCGGCCGCTTGCCGGATCGCCTCCAGAAGAGGCTGTTTCTTGATGGGCTTGGTCAAATGGGCATCACAGCCCGCTGCCAGACTCTGCTGCCGCTCGGACTCCAGTGCATGGGCGCTCAAGGCCAGAATGGGCAACCGGCGGCGGCCTGTCTGTCGTTCCCAGGCCCGGATCTTTCGGGTCGCGCTGTAGCCATCCAGCACCGGCATCTGGATGTCCATCAGGACCAGGTCGAACTCTTCCGACCGCACCCGTTCCACCGCCTCCCGGCCGTCCACGGCGATCTCCACCCGCCAGGGCATCTTGCGCAGGTAGGTCAGGATCAGGTTGCGGTTGTCCACGGAATCTTCGGCCAACAGGATGGTGAGGGGCAGCGGTGCAGCCGATGGGGGGGCATCCGCAACCGGTGCGACGGCCTGCGCCGCGTCCTCCGGCGCCTGGGTGGGGGCCAGGGACAGCTGCAGCAGGAAGGTGCTGCCCATGCCCAATTGGCTGGTCACGGTGAGGGTTCCGCCCATCAGCTCCACCAGGTTGCGGGCAATGGCCAGCCCCAGGCCGGTCCCACCGAAGCGCCTGGAAATACTGGGATCGGCCTGGGAAAACTTGTCGAAGATCCGGTCCAGACGATCCGACGCGATCCCCACCCCGGTGTCGCGGATGCCGATCCGGAACTGGCTGCCCTGGGCGACATGGTCCACCTGCAGAGTCACCTGCCCCGCCTCGGTAAACTTGACGGCGTTGCCCAACAGATTCACCAGCACCTGCCGCAAGCGACCTTCATCGCCCAGCACCCAGGCCGGCAGATCGGCCGCCAGGTCCACCCGACATTCCAGTCCCTTGTGTTCCGCCCGGGCCCGTATCATCTCGCCCACGGCGGCAAACAGCCGGGCCGGCTGGAACGGCCGGGACTCCAGCACGACCCCTCCCGCCTCGATCCGGGACAGATCCAGGATATCGTTGATCAGGGCCAGCAGATGATCGCCGGCCTGCTGGACCACCTGCAACTGGCTCTTCTGCTCGCCGCTGAGGGGGCTTTCCTGCAGCTCGTCGCTGAGGCCCAGCAACACGTTGAGGGGCGTGCGGATCTCGTGGCTCATGACGGCCAGGAATTCGCTTTTGGCCTGGTTGGCGGCCTCGGCATGGGCGCGGGCCTCCCGCAGGGCCGCCTCCGCCCGCCAGCGCATGAGGAACTTCTGCACTTCATCGGCCAGCAACTGGAGCTGTTCCACATCGCTTTCGTCGTAAGGATCCTCCTTGTTGCCCACGCCGATGATCATGTGGACCCGTCCCCCTTCCATCACCGGTACACTCAGATGGCGCTGCACCGGGAAATGTCCCTCCGGATAGCCCTTGCGGTCCGGCTCGGCGGGATAATCGTTATGGATCACCGGCCGTTTCAGGCGGCAGGAATCCGCCCAGATGCCGGCCTGGGAAATGGGATAATGGGTCACATGCGCGGCGGTGCAGAGCTGCAGGGCCGCGGCGTTCCAGGTGACCAGACGGATGGTCTCCTGGTCGGGGTTGACCATGTGCAGGTAGCCGATCCGGCTGTCGGTCACGCGGACGGCGATATCCAGGGCGCGGGTACAAAGATCCTGTTCGCTCAGAGCCGAAGCGTCCCGGTTCAATTCCAGGAGCAGGCGCAGGCGTTCCTCGTTGCGCCGGCGGTAGTCCTGGTCCCGGCGCCGGGCGGTCACGTCCTGGATGTGGCCGATCAGGTACAGGGGCCGGCCGCCGGGGTCCCGCACCACCGCCAGGGTGTTGACGGTGTGGATCAGCACCCCGTCCCCGCGGAGCAGGCTGCGCTCCAGCTCCCAGACCGCCCGGGTACCGGACAATAGCTGGTCCAGAACCGCCCGTTCGTGCCAAAAGACCCTGCCGAACGCCAGGTCGGACTGTCGGCCGTCCAAAAGATCCAGCAGCCCCTGGCCCAGGATCCGGCACAAGGCGTCGTTGACCTGGAGAAACCGTCCATCGAGGGCAATCAGCGCCATGCCGTGGGCGGCGTTTTCGAAGGCGGTGCGAAAGTGGCTCTCGCTCTTGAGCAACAGGGCATGGTCGCTGGCCAGACGCTCCACCATGTGATTGAAGGAGCGGATCACCGTCCCCAGCTCGTCCCGGGATTGCCAGGCCACATTGGCCGGCTGGGAGCCCTGTTCCAGGGTGCGGATGGCCTGCAACAGACGGGCAAGGGGACGCTGGATGATCAGACGATGGGCCAGGATGGCGCTGATCACCACCGCCCCCAGCAGCAACAACAGCAGCATGACTCCCAGCAGGATCTGCCGCCGGGTCTCCTGCTCCATCCGTTCCCGGTTCAGGGTCAGTTCCAGCGACCCCAGGCGGTAGGGGCCAGAGACGCCCTGGTGGAGGATATCCCGGCGGATCCGCAGCGGCGGGCTGTCCAGTTCCCCGCCGTCCCCTCCCACCCGGTCCAGCAGCTGGTTGCGCTCGTTGAACAGGGCGGCGGCGGTCACGTCCGGGTCCAGGACAATGGACTCCAGAATGCGCCGGATGCCCTGTTGATCGAACTCCCACAGGGGGGTGACCAGCACGGCTCCGTAGGCGGTCAGCAGGTTGTCCTGGCGATGTTTGAGCTGCTGCTCCTGTTCCCGCTGGGTCAGGAACCCGAAATAGGCCAACCCCACCAGGGTGGCCAGCACCACCGGCGGAATCAGGAAGAGCAGGAATTTGGTTTCCAGGACATGTCCCATGCCTGCCGATTTCGACCGCACCATCGCTTCGGGTGGCTGGAGCTGCATGACCTTGTCACCGATCATCGAAGATCCCCTCTCCCGTCCATCTTGAAAGTCTGTCGCAGAGTGGCCATCCTGACAGGACTGTTACCGTGACAGTCGCGGAGCGGCTTGCATCGGTGGAGGGTGGAGGGAGGCTTCCCCCATCCATGACAGTTACCATTGGTCGGGATTGATCCCATAGCGGACCAGAAGTTCCGGCCAGGCGGCTCCCCTCTTGAACTCCCGCAGGGCGGCGGAGAAACGGCGGGCCAGGTCTTCCCCGCCGGACCCACTCCCCGGAACACGCACGAAAGCGAGATGATTGGGGATGCGATTGATGGGCGGGTCCAGGAAACGGATGCGCTCCGCCACGCCCAGGGCGTTGGCTTCGCTCTGGATGGCGGCCCGGGTGCCGATTCCCAGGGCCACCCGCCCCAGGGCGACATTGCGCACCAGCAGACCCTGGCTGGAAAAGACCACCTTGCCCACCGCCGGCACAGCCTCGAACTCCCCGCCATAGAAATACCCCCGCACCACCCCCACATCCCGCCCGCCCAGGCTGTCGAGATGACCATCGTAGACGACATCGGACGCCGCCGGCACGAACAATTGGGTCACTTCATGGGCAAGAGGTTCCTCCACATAGGCCAGAAAGCGCTCCCGCTCCGGCTTGCGCAACAGGTCCATCACCCCCGATCCCCGGCCCTGCTGGAAATTCTCCACCACCCGGGCCCAGGGATAGGCCTCGATCTGGACCTGGTACCCCAGTTCGGCCGCCACCGCCCGCACCAGATCCACATTGACGCCGATCCAGTGACCGTCCTGGCTGCGGAAGTGGTAGGGGGAAAAATGCACATCCTCCAGGGCGATGGCGAGGACGGCCTTCGGCCGCGCCCCCGCCACCGGCTCCCCGCCGGCCGGCCGGGGCGCAAGCCCGACCAGACCCGACAGCCACAGCAGGATCACGGCCCGAAACAGTCCGGACCAACCCAGGACTTGGAACGGCATGGCAGATTCCCCCCCCCCCTCGGATGAAGGCCGCGATCCCGGAATCTTCCGCGATCCCGGCACGGCCCGGAGGACATCGTTATACAACGTGACAAACAGGACTGGCAATATGACACTCCGTCGCTGTCGCCCCATCATGGAACCCGCGGCCCATCTCCCTTGTCCCAATCCCTTCGATTCCGCTACGCTACCCCAACAGCCCGTTGATAAATGGGTTGTTACCGGGGCAGGGATGCCCCGCCGGAATCAACGGATTTTCAATCCGTTGATTCCGTGAGGGAACCGCAAGCTCTGCTTGCGGTTCCCGACGTTGAAAAAGCCATGGATGGCTTTTTCAACGCTCTGCCAAGGA
>PEAP01000082.1 GCA_002753665.1 Magnetococcales bacterium DC0425bin3 | reverse complement strand
CTCTCCATGCCCCCTGGAAGCCAAGATGAGGTTGCGGCGCGCGGTGGGGGACCGGAGTCATTCCTGCCACCGCGAGAATGCCCTCGGAGGGGCGGCAGAGGACAAAATCTGGCAGCCCTCGAACTGGCCTGGTGGTTTCTCAGAAAATCACGAAGAACCGTGTCAAGGATTTTTCGTCAGGGTGGGTGCTGAATAGTTACGGCGAATACATCGAACACGGTGGACTTGCCGCTGCCGTTTGCCCCCAGCAGAACGGCCAGGGCGGGCAACTTCCTCAAGGTAACATCCCTGAGAGCGCGGTAGTTCCTGACCGTCAACCGCTCGATCCTGGGCGGTGATTGACGTTTGGGTTGATTCATGGGGTATCCTCCACCGCCGTTTCGACTCATGGACCCGGATCTCACCGGTGATCAGCCTGGGCAGGAGGATGGCAGCCGCAACGCGACTGCCATCGGTATTCCACACGAGTATCGCATTCCTGCCGCTGAAAGTCGCCAGCCGACATTCACAATCGGCCGGGCCGGGCAGGGACGGGTGGGGTGGCGACCCCCCCTGCGCATTGGGGCGTCTGGTGGTATCCTGGTCCCATGAAAATCAGCCATCCAGCCCTGGGCCTGGCGGCCCTGGTAGCCGCCACCGGCCTGTTGCCCCTCGGAGCGGCCGGGGTGGCCGCCGCCCTCTGCGACACGGGTTCCTGCCCGCTGTGGATCGCCCTGGCCGCCGGCCTCGGGCTGTTGCCGGGGGCGGCGGCGACCCTGGGCTTCGCCCGCCGCCTGACCGCCGACCTGGAGGGCCTGACCCGGGCGGTGGAACGCTTCGACGCCACCGCTCCCCTGGCCCTGCCCGACCCGGCCCCCGACGCCCCGACCACGGCCCTGACCCGGGCACTAGAGGCCATGGGCCGGCGCATGGTTCGCACCCGCCAGGAGCTGGAGGAACGGGAACAGCGCCTGGGCGCCATCATGGACACGGCGGTGGAGGGGATCATCGTCATCGACGACCACGGCATCATCCAGAACGCCAACCGGGCGGCCCGGACCCTGTTCGGCTATGGGGAGGATGAGCTGGTGGGGGCCAACGTCCGCATGCTGGCCCCCAGCCCCCATCGGGAACGCCACGACCGCTACCTGGCGGACTTCCTGGCCAGCGGCGTGCCGCGGATCATCGGCAGCGGCCGGGAGGTGGAAGGACTGCGCAAGGACGGCCACCTGATCGACCTGCAGCTGGCGGTCAGCCACATCCGCGCCCAGGGGCGGTCCCTGTTCACCGGCATTCTCCACGACCTGTCGGCCCGCAAGGCCTCCGAACGCCAGATCCGCTGGGACCGGGAGCGGACCAGGCGCATTCTGGACGCGGCCCTGGACGGCATCCTCACCATCGATACCCGGGGTCGCATCCAATCCTACAATCAGGGCGCGGCGGCGATGTTCGGCTACCGCCCGGACGAGACCCTGGGGCGTCCCATCACCCTGCTGATCCCGGACCACGACGGAGCCTCCCGGAATGGACCGGTCACCAACCTCCTGGCCACCGACCGGGAGCGGATCCTCGGCCGGCGGCTGGAAGTGGTGGGGCGACGCCAGGACGGCACCGCCTTTCCGCTGCAGCTAGGCCTGACCGCGGCGGGACTGGAGGACGAGGAGCTGTTCATCGCCGTGGTCCGCGACCTGACCCGGGAGAAACACGACGCCCAGCGGCTGATGCAGCTCTCCACCGCCATCGAGCAGTCGCCGGCCCTGGTGATCATCACCGATGTGCGCGGCATCATCGAATACGTCAATCCCAAGTTCACCGCGGTGACCGGCTACCGGCCCGAGGAGGTGCTGGGCCGCAGTCCCGGCCTGCTCAAATCCGACAGCCGCAGCCCCCAGGAACACCACGCCATGTGGGGCACCCTGCTGTCCGGTCGCGAATGGCAGGGCCTGTTCCACAACCGCCGCAAGGACGGCAGCGATTACTGGGCCTCCTGCTCCATCTCGCCGATCCTGGAGCCCGACGGCACCATCACCCGCTTCGTCGCGGTGCAGGAGGACATCACCCCCCAGAAGGACGCCCAGGAGGCCCTGGAGCGCAGCCGCGAATCCCAGGAGATGGTCAACCGCCTGCTGGGCCTGGTGTTCCACGGCGAACGGGACCTGGAACGGCTGCTCCTGGACGCCGTGCGGATCCTCTTTTCCAGCGCCTGGCTGAAGAAGAGTGGCGGCGGGGCGATTCTGTTGCCCGATGTGGCTTCGGGGATCTGGTCCATCGCCGCCCACACCGACCCGCCCCACCCGGACCTGGAAGCCGTGGCGGAACGGGCGGCGATCAGCTACCCGGAACAGGTGACCCAGTCGGAACTGCGCTTTCTGTCCCCACCCGGGGGCGGCGGACCCGGGGACTGGTGCCGGTACGAAGTGCCGGCCCGGCTGGACCAGAGCATTCTGGGGCTGCTGGTGGTGTTCCTGCCCGCCCCCCGGCGCCCGGATCCCCGGGAAGAGGAAGACCTGGCCGCGGTAGGGCGCAGCCTGGCCAACCTGATCGACCGCAACCGGGTGGACCGCTCCCTGGTGCGGGCCAAGGAGGAAGCCGAAAGCGCCAGCCGGGCCAAGAGCAGCTTTCTGGCCAACATGAGCCATGAAATCCGCACCCCCATGAACGGGGTGATCGGCATGCTGGAACTGCTCAACCGCAGCCCCCTCGACGCCGAGCAGCGCCAGTTCCTGCAAACCGCCATCAGCTCCGCCGAACAGCAGTTGACGGTGATCAACGACATCCTGGATTTTTCCAAGATCGAGGCCGGCAAACTGACCCTGGAGCGCATCCGCTTCGACCTGCCGGCCACGGTGGAAGCCGCGGCGCGAATCCATGGCCGGGAGGCCCACGAGAAGGGGCTGGAGCTGACGGTGACCATCACGCCGGAGGTGCCCCGCTATCTGCGGGGCGATCCGGTGCGGCTGCGGCAGATCCTCACCAACCTGGTGGGCAACGCGGTGAAGTTCACCCGCCAGGGGCAGGTGGCGGTGAGCGTGGCGCCCGTGGCCCGGGAGGGGGACCGGATCACCCTGGATTTCAAGGTGCGGGATACGGGGATCGGCATTCCCGTGGCCAAGCTGAAGGAGCTGTTCCAGGCCTTTTCCCAGGCCGACGACTCCACCACCCGCCGGTTCGGCGGCACCGGGCTGGGGCTGACCATCAGCCGCCAGCTGGTGGAGGCGATGGACGGGACCATTGGCGTGGAGAGCCAACCCGGCGCGGGCTCGCTGTTTCATTTTCAGCTGAGCTATCCGGTGGAGGCGCACACCGGTTCCGATCTGCTGGACCACCTTCAGGGGGCCTATGTGCTGCTGGTGGACGACCGGGCCACCGACCGCATGACCCTGGAATCCCGATTCCAGTCCTGGGACCTGCCGTTCCGCAGCGCCGCCGGCGCCCGGGAGGCCCTGGACATGCTCAAGGGCCAGTCCCATCCCACCAACCGCCGGGCGCGCTTCCGGGTGGCGGTGCTGGACATGGACCTGCCGGACATGAACGGCCTGGAGCTGGCCCGCACCATCCGGGAGGATCCCACCATCCCCCCCCTGGATCTCCTGCTGCTGGTCTCCGGGGTACCGCCCGAGGAGAGGGTGCTGCAATCCCACGGCATCGCCACTTGTCTGCTGAAACCCGTCGATCCGCCGCGATTGCTGGCGGCCCTGTCGGCCCTGCCGGGACTCGCGACGGAACAGGCCGAAACGGCGACCAGGGACCCCGGCCGGACCGGCCGGGAGCGGTTCGTCGGCCGGGTGTTGCTGGTGGAGGATACCCTGGTCAATCAACAGCTGGCCAAGGTGATCCTGGGGCGCCTGGGGCTGACGGTGGGGGTGGCCGGCAACGGCCAGGAGGCCCTCGACCGCATCGCCGCCGAGCCGTGGGACCTGGTGTTGATGGACGTACAGATGCCCCGCATGGACGGCATGGAGGCCACCCGGGAGATCCGTTCCTGGGAACGGACCGAGTCCCGCCCACGCCTGCCCATCGTCGCCATGACCGCCCATGCCCTCACCGGCGACCGGGAGAAGTGCCTGGAGGCGGGCATGGACGACTATCTGCCCAAGCCGTTCAAGTGGAACGCTCTGGTGACGGTGCTGAAGCGTTGGCTGCCCCTGGCCGATGGCGATCCCGCCCTGTCCCGTGCCCCGGAACCGTCGCCCCCCTCCCCTGCTCCTGCCGCCGGTTCCGGCCCGCTGGACGCGCCGGCCCTGGATGAACGGGTTCTGGAGGAGCTGTGGGGCACGGTGCAGGCGGTGCCGGGCTGTTTTGCCGAGTTGATCGGGGAATTCCTCGCCTCCACCCCGCTGCTGTTGGCCGGCATCCGCGAAGGCCTGCGCCGCCAGGACCCGTCGGCGGTGGCCCGTCCGGCCCACGCCCTCAAGTCCAACGCCGCCACCCTGGGGGCCGCCGGCCTGGCCGAAGCCTGCCGGAAGATGGAACGCAGCGCCCGGGACGGCTCCCTGGACGGCGTGGCGGACCTGCTGGCCGCGGGCGAAGCCTCTTTCCGGGAAGCCCTCCCGCGCCTGACGAACGCCAGCCGGCGGGAGACGACGGCCGGAGAGGGAGCCTCCTGATGGGTCCCTTCAAGTGGCGAGGCGTCTTGGCCATGGTCATGCCTCGCCATGTTCGGAATCCGCCGAATTGGCCGCATGGATGGTCAGCAGCAGCTCCGTATTATCAAGCAGACGATATTCGGGCAACCGTCCAGAACTCTTAAGGCTTTCATTCATGATGATCGGTACGCCCTCGCCACGTTTTTCCATGAAATACTGGCGCATCAGCTCCTCTGCGCCTTCATCGATCGGGCACCGTGCCAGCAACGTGGTCAGCAGTTCGTTTCTGGTAAGCTGACGCAGGGGCAAACTCTCGATGGTAATCGTGTTGGGAAGTGCGCCAGGCGAATAGAGTTCGAGGCGATCATCAAACATGAAAAGCCGAATTTTTGATCCGGAAATGGAATAATCCCGGTGCGCAACGGCATTGACTACCGCCTCGAAGACGGCGCGCGTGCTGAACTGGGGAATCTCGACCCGGCCTGGCCGTTTCTTGGCCGCCACGCTCATATTGCGACGCACGAAGAGCATGGACTGCCTGATTTGTTCGTCCAGGGGGCCATGGAGATCCATGGCATCAAGTTGTTGATTGGAATCCTGCCGCGATCCCCGATAGCGAACGGCCATGATGAAGGCGCTCGACATCCATTGGGCTGGTTTCCTGGAACACATCAATACCCCGGCGACGGTGGCCCGTTCCGTGCCTTCGTCATCTGTTTTGAGCAGCCCAAGTTTGCGAACGGTCGTCAAATCACCACCAGCCCCGAAGGCCGATGAAAATGCCGAACTCCATGGATTCTTCAAAAAACGACGCAACAAGACCTCATCCAGGTCGGATGGAGAGGTTCCAGGAACCGGTTGTTCGTCGAACCGGATCAGTTGGGCCTGACTGCGTTGCTGAAGCAGGCGGGACAACACCGGGGTGTCCATCTCGCGTTTTGAACTGCCCTGACGATGGAAATATCCCCCAGGACTTTTATGAACGAACAAACTGCGGGGGATCTCGACCTTCAAGACGGCCTTCGGTGAGCCCATGGTATCCGGCAGCTCCATGCGGAGGGAACGAAACAGGACCGGCGGCTTGATGCTTTCGTTGCACACCTCGAAGACATAGCGTTCGACCTCATCGAGCTGCTGTCTGGGAATGCCGGTGATCTCCCGGGTCTTGTCGTCCACGCCAAAAACGATGACTCCGCTGGCTGTGTTGGCGATGGCCGCGATTTCATCCGCCAGGTCGGCGCGGGTGGGAGCCTTGATCTTGTTCCCCGCCAGGACCACGGTCTTGAGTTCGAGAGAGGTGTCCTCTCCCAATTGAATTTTCCGAAGCAGTTCTTCCGCACCGTCAAACACGTCGGCCTCCGTGAGCGATGCGGCGATAGCGTCGTTCGAAGGCTTCCTTGCCCCCTTCCATGATGCGGCAGATTTCCTCGCGCACCGTCTGTTCCTGCAGGCTTCCGTCGCAGGTCCGGCTGGTCTGACCGTTACTGACGGCAAGGGCCATGACCTGCTCGGCATCGCCATTGACCACGATGTTGGCGTTGTGCGTCACCACGATGACCTGACGGTGCTGTTTGATAGCCCTGAATTGAGTCACGATCAATTCATAGATCAAATGATTGTCCAGATCATCCTCGGGCTGGTCCAGGATCAGCGGTTCCTCTCCGTGCGACAGGAGAAAGGCGAGCATGGCCGCCGTCTTCTGCCCTGGCGAACCTTCGCGTATGCTCTGAAATTTGTTGCCGTCTCCAGAGGTGCTGTAACGTACATCCAAGGCATCAGCCGGAAACCAGACCTCGAGCCGATCCAACCGTTCGGGTGGTAATCCCTGTACTTTGGTGACAAATCGTTGGTCTTTTGCAGCGTATCCTTCGCTTCTTCCTGTTGCCGCGAGCTGTCGAAGGACTTGCTTCAATTTGACGACGCCCTCCTCCGGTCTGTCTGTCTTGATCATTCCAAGCAAACCGTCCAGGCCAACCGTACCGATATCCTTGTCGAATTTTCCCACGTCACAGTCGATCAATTCCCGCAATTGGTTTTCGTACAGATCGGCATCCCCAAACCGCACCGCAGAAATTTTGACATACCGATTATCGGTTAGAACAGTGGTGAGAAATCGACTGCGCATCTCGGTTAAGGCGTTGCGCAACTCGGTGAGGCGGCTCAGTTTTTCCTCGGCCTGACGGCGCACCTCATCTTGGACTTTACGACGCGATTCCATATTGGCAAGTTGTTGCTCCAAGGTCTGTCGTTGTTGTAAAAGTTTCCCGAACTCGTTGGGTTCCCCGGCTTTTTCCTCCCGAAGTTTGTTCCGCAAGGCTTCGTATTTTTCTTCCGCATCATGAAGAGCTTGTTTCCAGGTCGGGGTAGACTGCGCGGACTGCCAATGGCGCAAACAGAGGTCGGCATGGTCGGCCAATTTCCCGACGATACGGGCAATCTTTTCAAGGCGATGAAGGATTCGTGACGTTTCCTTCACCACTTCGTGGTTGGAGGAATCCTCCAGATCAAACAGGGTCAGGTCGATGGAAGCGGGTGCAATTTCCTCAGCCATGGTCCGTAATTGGTCTCCCATGCCGGACCATGAGCCTTCCCAAGCCTCCAGGGAACGCTGTTGCTGCTTGCGATGTTGATAACTTTTCAGAATTTCCGCGTGTTCCGCCTGTTCGAACGCGGCCAGACGACGTTTCACGTCCAGCATATCGCCCTTGAGGCGCTCCTCGTCCTTCAGCCCGGCGGCGATTTCCCGTTCCTTGGCGCGCAAGGAGAGATAGGCCGATTCGGTTTCCCGCCAGCTTGTCTCCCAATTCCGGTGTTCGTCCCCAAGGGCGTTGTCGATGAGGTCCAGGAGTTTCCTGGGAGTTCTGGCGAACTCGAAGATCTGTTTCTGACTGAAAATACGAACTGGGAATCGGTCGGCGACAACCCCCTGAGTCGGCTGCCACGCTCCCTTATCGTCCATTTCGGCAAGAATTTGTTCCTTCCCGCCAGGGGTCCACTGAATGCGGTATTTACCGTGGTCCTTGCGGTAGACGACCGTCAACGTGGTCTCTCCGGTCAACAGGCCGTCATCCTGGCGTGTCTGGGAGACTTTGCCGTACTTCTCGAAGTCTTTTTTCAGGCTTTCTGGCCACTCTCCCTCTCGACGCAGGGCCAGCCGGAGAAATTCCACCAGCGTGGACTTTCCGGTGCCTCGCCCACCGATGAGGGCGTTCATCCATGGGTTGAACAGGCACTCGAAGGGAGTGGCGCGTCCCATGTAGCGGGCCTTGCCCACGGTCAACGATTCGACGCACAAACGCCCGTGGTCGTTCGGTTTGATCCCTGGGAACTGGTCCGAACGTTTGATGGACATGTCCCCATCCAGCAACGCCAGGCGCACCCCCTCCAGGGTGGGCTGTCCCATTTTGACCCAGGTGAAATGGCTTCCAGGACAACGTTCTCCGCTGGGATGATGGGCATCCGAGCCCAGAATCTCGGTCCAGCCTGGTTTTTTGTCGATATAGAGTTGGGGCTTGTCAAAACCGTGATCATGGATCTCCATGACAAACAGGTGTTCGCATTCAATGAGTTGTACCAGGGTCTGTCCGGTCAGCTTCTCGAATAGCCCACTGTAATCGTCCGCATGGGCGGGGAGGGCTATCCCACCTGCTTTGACAATCTTCTCGACAACCTCCACGGCGCCCTTGCGCGTGAGTCCGCCCTCGCCGCTCTGAGTGTCGAGATCGACGGCCCCCAGCAGACGGTTGATATCCGAGGTATGCGTTCTCTCGGGCTCGAACAATGCCAACAAATGAAAGCCGCCCTGGACCGCCAGTTCGATGCCAGGAAACAGCACCAAAGGACGAAACCCATCAGGCTTCTCGGAGGCCATCCGTGACAATTCATCCCGCAATTTGTCGATCCACGTCCCTGTGTTGTGATCCGTGATGGCCACGCAATCCACTTCGGCGCGCATATAATCCAGCAGCCACTCCCTGGGAGAGCGTTGCCGCAAAGTTTCTTGATCCGGTCCCTTGCCGTAATCGTGCGATGCGGGAGTATGGGTGTGAAAGTCAAATTTCCACCAGCGGGCTCCCGGCCATGGCCACATCGTATTCATTGCCCTTCCTCCACCCGGTTCACCGTCTGGTCGTACCACATGATCAGCTTGGGATCTTCCTCCAGCACCGCTTCAGGGATTTTATTCACCACCTTGATGATAGTGGCAAAGTCTTTTGCTTGCCAAGCCTTCTTGAATCCCGCGCGGACGGCCTCCAGACGGAAGACCTGCGGCTGTTAGCAGCCCGTTGATCAATGGGCTGCCAGCGGGGCAGGGATGCCCCGCCGGAAGCAACGGATTGGAAATCCGTTGCTTCCGTGAGGGAACCGCAAGCTCTGCTTGCGGTTCCCGACGTTGAAAAAGCCATGGATGGCTTTTTCAACGCTCTGTCAGGATGACAGCGGGGGAATGAATCCAATGGCCTCGGCAGGGAGGGGAGTAGGGCAGGAGACAAAAAACCCCGCCCTGACGGGGCGGGGTTGGGGTGGTCCCGGCCGTGGCCCGGAATCACACCGAGTAGTACATGTCGAACTCCACCGGATGGGGGGTCTGTTCGGTGCGGTAGACCTCCTGCATCTTCAATTCGATCCAGGCATTGATCAGGTCGTCGCTGAACACGTCGCCCTTCTTGAGGAAGTCGCGACCGCGGTCCAGGGCATCCAGGGCCTCGCGCAGGGATCCGCACACGGTGGGGATCTCCTGCAACTGCTCGGGGGGCAGGTCGTAGAGGTTCTTGTCGATGGGCGGGCCCGGGTCGATCTTGTTCTCCACCCCGTCGAGGCCAGCCATGAGGATAGCGGCGAAGGCCATGTAGGGATTGGCGGTGGAGTCCGGGAACCGCACCTCGCAGCGCTTGCCCTTGGGGCTGTTGGTGGCGGGGATGCGGATGGAGGCGGAGCGGTTGCGGGCCGAATGGGCCAGCAGCACCGGGGCCTCGAAGCCGGGGATCAGCCGCTTGTAGGAGTTGGTGGAGCAGTTGGTGATGCCGTTCAGGGCCTTGGCGTGTTTCTTGATGCCGCCGATGAAATGCAGGGCCATCTGGGAGAGGTCGGCGTACTGGTTGCCGGCGAACATGGGCTTGCCGTCCTTCCAGATCGAGATGTGGGTGTGCATCCCGGAGCCGTTGTCCCCGTACAGGGGCTTGGGCATGAAGGTGGCGGTGCGCCCGTACTGGTAGGCCACGTTGTGGACCACGTACTTGAAGACCTGGAGGTTGTCGGCCATCTTGAGCAGGGAATCGAACCGCATGTCGATTTCGCACTGACCGGCGGTGGCCACCTCGTGATGATGGAACTCGATGGTCAGCCCCATTTCCTCCATGACCATGGACATCTCGGAGCGCAGATCCTGCAGGCTGTCCACCGGGGGCACCGGGAAATAGCCCCCCTTCACGCCGGGCTTGTGGCCCAGGTTGCCCTCCTCACTGTCCCGACCGGTGTTCCAGGAGCCTTCGACGGAGTCCAGGTGATGATAGATCTCGTTGATGGCGGTGCCATAGCGCACCGAGTCGAACACGAAGAATTCGGCTTCGGGTCCGATGTAGGCGGTGTCGCCGATGCCGGTGTACTTGAGATAGGCCTCGGCGCGGCGGGCCACGCCCCGGGGATCCCGGGAATAGCCTTCCCCGGTGAAGGGGTCCACCACGTCGCAGATCACCGCCAGGGTCGGAGCTTCGGAGAAAGGATCCATCACCGCGGTGGCGGCGTCGGGCATGAACACCATGTCGGACTGATGAATTTCGCACCAACCGGCGATGGAGGAACCATCGAAACCGAAGCCGGACTCGAACACATCCTCTCCCACGCGCTGCGCCGGAGCGGAGATATGCTGCCACTTGCCCTTGAAGTCCGTGAAGCGAAAGTCCACGAACTTGACCTCGTTGCCCTTGATCATCTCAAGGGCCTTAGCAATCTGTTCCCGATCAGCCATTGATCTCTCACTCCTTCTTCATCGATTTGGTTGGGCAACAGGAAAAATATCCCGAGGAGACCAGGCTTCCCCCTGGCCGCCGCAGCGCTCGCCATGGGCTGGATGGTCTACTCCGATTGGCAGAAAAAGTCTACCCCAAGGCGACCACCCCATGGCGGCACGCTCCGGACCCGGACAACGGCCGGATTCGTCCCGGCGGTCTTTCCTCAGAGGATTCCCTCTGGCCATCAGACGATTCCCTCTGGCCGGGGCCCGGAATCGCTGGTATACCTCGAAGGGCCGTTGTGCAACCCATATGCCAAGCGCTGCAACCCTTGGTGCCTCCTGGGGTTCGTGGTCCGACCGGGGGCTCCGGGGGCGGGAGTGGGCGGGCTGGAATGATTATTAATTAGGCAGTCTTGTCTTGTTGCCCATTTTTTGATCACATTTCTGATTATTTTTTATTCTCTCCCCCGGTTTCAGCACGCCTGGTTGCATCCCGGGGTTCGAAATGGCCGCCCGGGGTTGCGGAATGGCCTGGAGATGATTAAATCTCCCCTGTCACGGTGGAGGGTGGAGGGAAGCCTCCCCCATCCATCACAAAGTTCGCCTGTCCTGATGGCCACCCCCTGGGGGCGATGCTGCCACGGAGACCGATCCGATGTCCGACAACATGATTGAAATCGCCGACCTCACCCGCTTCTATGGTCAGACCCGGGTTCTGGATCGCATCAACCTGACCGTGAAACGGGGCGAGGTGATGGGCTTTCTGGGTCCCAACGGGGCCGGCAAGACCACCACCATGCGCATTCTGGCCGGATTGCTGGCCCCCACCGAAGGCAGCGTGACGGTGGCCGGCATCGACGCCCTGGAACACCCCGAGGCGGCCCGGGCGCGGATCGGCTTCCTGCCCGAGGACCCCCCCATCTACGACGAGATGACCGTGCGGGAATACCTGGCCTACCTGGCCGGGCTGCGGGGCGTGCCGGGCCGGGAGCGCGGCGCGGCGGTGGACAAGGCCATGCTGCGCTGCGGCCTGACCGAAGTCTCCGAACGACTGCTGCGCAACCTGTCCAAGGGCTTCCGGCAGCGGGCCGCCATCGCCCAGGCCATCGTCCATGGCCCGGACGTGGTGATCCTGGACGAACCGACCGTGGGGCTGGATCCCCTGCAGATCCGGGAAATCCGCAAACTGATCCGGCAACTGGGGGGTACCCATTCGGTGCTGCTTTCCACTCACATCCTGCCCGAGGTGCGGATGACCTGCGACCGGGTCGCCCTGATCCACAAGGGACGCATCGTCCTGGAGGATACCCTGGAGGCCCTGGACCACCGCTCCCGGCGGGAAGGCCGCCTGCTGGTGCGCTGGAACAATCCTCCGGCGGAAGCCGAGCTGGCCGCCCTGCCCGGGGTGGCCCGGGTGGAGCGGGACGACACTCATTGGGTGATCACCCCCGCCCCGGAGACGGATCCGATCCCGCCGCTGCTCGCCCGCTCGGTGGCACAGGGGTGGGACCTCCGGGAGCTGAGCCCGGCCAGCCAGGATCTGGAAGAAATCTTCGTGCAACTGACCCAACAGGAGGCCGCCGAGGACGCGGCCCGGGAGGCGGCCTGATGAAAGCCATCTGGATCCTTGCCGTTCGGGAATGGCGCAGCCTGTTCCTGTCACCGCTGGCCTGGAGCCTGCTGGCGGTGCTGTTCTGCATCTGCGCCTACATGTTCAATTCCGGGGTGGCCCATTACCAGATCAACCAGATGCAGTTCCAGGCCTATGGCCGGGGTGGCACCGGGCCGTCCCTCACCGACTGGACCGTGACCCCGCTGCTGGGCAACGCCGCCATCCTGCTGCTGCTGATCCTGCCCCTGATCACCATGCGCCTGATCGCCGACGAAAAGCGCCGCCGCACCTGGCCGGCCCTGGCCGCCTCGCCCATTTCCCCCACCGGCATCGTGCTGGGAAAATACCTGGGGCTGCTGCTGTTCCTGGTGGTGACCGTGGCCCTGCTGGGCCTGATGCCGGCCACGCTGTTCCTCTACGGCAACCCGGATCCCGGCCAGGTGCTGGCGGGCCTGTTGGGGCTGTTCCTGGTGGCGGCCACCTTCGGCGCCGTGGGATTGGCCGCCTCCAGCGCCACGGAGAACCCCATCGTGGCGGCGGTGGCCACCTTCGGCATTCTGCTGCTGCTGTGGATCGTCGCCTGGATGGGCGAGAGCAGCGGCACCGGGATGGACCGGATTCTGGCCTATGCGTCCCTGATCAACCATTACGAAAAATTTCTTCATGGCATCGTCTCCACCGCCGATCTGGCCTATTTCATCCTGGTGTCCGCCGGCGGATTGATCTTCGCCCGCCAGCGGCTCCTGGCCGAACGGCTGGAAGGCCATTGAGGAGAGGAATCCACCCATGCGAATGAACCGTTCCACCCGCCTCAACCTGCGCGCCCAGAACCTCTTCACCGGCCTGCTGCTGGCGGCGTTGCTGGGCATCGCCGCCTACGCCACCGACCAGTACCCCAAGCGCTGGGACTGGACCGTCGGCGGCCGGCATTCCCTGGCGGAGCAGTCCCTGAAGGCCATCCAGGGGTTCAAGGACGATCTTTCGGCCGTGGTCTACGTCCAGGAAAAGGGCGAACAGCGCCAGGAGGCCCAGGATCTGCTGGAAAAATACCGGGTGGCCAACCCGATCCTGACCGTGCGTTTCGTCGATCCCGACCTGGACCCCGCCGCCGCGCGCCGGGAAGAGATCAGTACCTATGGCACCGTGGTATTGCGCAGCGGGGCCAAGAGCGAAAAGGTCACCGAGCTGACCGAGGAGGCCCTCACCAACGGCCTGATCCGGCTGGTCAAGGGCACGGTCAAGACGCTGGCCTTCCTCACCGGTCATGGCGAACATCCCCTGACCCCGGGCGAACGGGACGCCTACGGCACCCTCGCCCAGCTGCTCAAGGGCGAGGGCTATGAGGTGACCGAGCTGGACCTGGCCGGCACCGAAGCCGTCCCGGAGCAGACCGCCGTGGTGGTTCTGGCCGGTCCGCGCAAACCCCTGCTGCCGGTGGAGGTGGAGCGGCTGGAACGCTGGCTGGGCGCCAAGGGACGCCTGCTGGTGCTGCGGGATCCCGACAGCGAGACCGGCCTGGAGCCGCTGCTGCAACAGTTCGGCATCGGCTTCTCCCGGGGTTTGGTGGTGGACCCGGTGTCCCGGGTGTTCGGCGGTGGTCCGACCACGCCCCTGATCAGCGAATACGATGCGACCCACCCCATCACCCGGGAGCTGCGCTTGGCGGCCTTCTTCGCCGAGGCCGGCGAGGTCACGGTGGCCGCGGCCACCGCGGCGGGCGATATTCGCACCCGCCTGGTTTCCGCCGCGCCCCGGGGCTGGCTGGAAACCGGGGATCTCGGCTCGGGCCAGGTCGAATTCGATCCGGCCGCCGACACCAAGGGTCCCATCTGGATGGGAGTGGCGGTGGAAAAGGGCGCGCAACGGCTGGTGGCCCTGGGCGATTCGGACTTCGCCAGCGATACCTATGTGAAATTCTCCGGCAACGGCGATCTGATCCTCAACACGGTGCGCTGGCTGGCCGAGGACGAACACTTCATCGCCATCAAGCCCAAGAAGGTCCAGGATGCCGGTCTGACCCTGTCGCCCGGCTCGGGCATCGTCCTGTTCTGGGGACTGCTGGTGCTGATGCCCCTGATCCTGGCCGGCAGTGGTCTGCTGATCTGGACCCGCCGCAAGAAACGCTGAGGGAGGAACCCCCATCATGTCCAAGGGATGGCTGACCAATCTGGTTCTGCTGGCGGTGGTGGCCGCCGGGGCCGGCGGTCTGTGGTGGGCCGAACGCCAGACCAAGGCCGACAAACAGCGGGAGGAAGCGGCCCGGGATTTCACCGGCTTCAAGGTGACCGATCTGGTCAAGGCCCGGCTGACCCGCTCCGGGCAGGAGCCCATCGTCCTGGAAAAGGGCGCCGATGGCTGGCGCATCACCGCCCCCACCGCCTGCCTGACCGATTCCGACGCGGTGGAGGGGCTGCTCAAGGTCGTGGAAGGACGCTACGACCGCAAGGTGGCCGAGACCACCCCCAATCTGGCGGATTTCGGTTTGGACAAGCCCGGGGCCATCCTGGAGGTCACCACCGGCGCCAGCCAGACCGCCACCCTGATCACCGGCTCCGACACGCCGGCCAGCATCAATCGGTATCTGCGCCTGGGTCCCGAGGGACCGGTGGTCACCGCGCCCCGCTACGAACTGTCGCTGCTGGAGCGCGGCCGCAACGACCTGCGGGCCAAGGCCCTGGGCGCGGCCCTGGACCGCAAGGCCGAGGTGGTGCGGATGGAGGTGATCAAGGGCGGCAACCGGTTGGCGGTGGCCATGGACGACCAGGGCTTCTGGCGGCTGGAGGCCCCCCTGGCCGATCTGGCCTCCCCCCGGCGGGTGCGCTACTGGATCGGCGATCTGAAAGACAGCCTGGCCAGCGGCTTCAAGGACGCCTCGCCCCCCGCGGACCCGGACTGGCGGGTGATCCTCACCCCCCGGGGCGGCAGCCCGCTGGAGCTGCCGGTCTGGTGGCAGGACAAGGATCTGCTGGCCCGGCGGCCCGGGGATCCCGATGCCCTGGTGCTGGATGCCATGACGGTCAACCGGCTGGACAAGAATCCCCTGGAGATGGTGGCCCTGGACCCCCTGCCCCCCGGCCTCCAGGTGGCCGGGCTGAAGATCGAACGGGACGGGGCCGCCGTCCAGACCGTCAAGACCGCAAGCCCGGCCAGGCCGGAAGACCAGATCGACGCCGAAACCCAGTCCGCCCGGGACTGGCCGAATCCGGCCTGGGCAACCGTGGCCGAAGTCCTCACCCGGGAAGCGGCTTCCGCCGAACTGGCCCGCGCCCGGGGCCTGCCCGACCTGGTGGTGGCCGTGACCGGCAAGGCCGCCGGGGACCAGGGCGCCGCTCCCGCCCCCCTGGCCTACGCCCTGTGGAAGGACGGCGACAGCTACCTGCTGGCCCCGCCGGGACGGCCGGTGCATCTGCGGCTGACCCGGTTCCAGACCGACTCCCTGGAC
>PEAP01000081.1 GCA_002753665.1 Magnetococcales bacterium DC0425bin3 | reverse complement strand
AATACGAACTGTACGAGAAGGCCGGCATGGCCCTCACCGACGCCCGGGGCGCCCTCCAGGAGGCCCGGGAGGAAGGCGAAAAGGCCGGATTGGAAAAAGGCCGCCAGCAAGGCGAGCGGATTGGTGAACACAAGACAGCCATCGCCACCCTGCGCCGCCTCCTGCACCGCAAATTCGGCCCCGACCGGCCCGCTTGGCTGGACCAGCGCCTGGCCGGCGCCGGCCTGGAACAGATCGAAACCTGGACCGACCGCATCCTGGAGGCCGGCTCGCTGGCGGAGGTTTTTGTCGATCCTGCTTGGCCGGCCTAGCGGCCCGGCATCAGGGCCAGGGGGGCTTCGTCCAGGGCGGCGGCCTGTTCCCGCAGGGCCAGGATATGCTCTTCCCAGTAGCGGGGCGCGTTGAACCAGGGAAAGGCCCGGGGAAAGGCCGGATCGTCCCAGCGGCGGGCGATCCAGGCGGCATGATGCATCATGCGCAGGGTGCGCAGGGCCTCGATGAGGACCAATTGGCGCAGATCGAAGGACTGGAACATTTCGTATCCCTCCAGCAGGGTGGCCAGCTGGGCGCTGCGTTCGGCCCGGTCGCCGGACAGGCACATCCACAGGTCCTGCACCGGCGGCCCCATGCGGGCATCGTCAAAATCCACGAAGTGCGGGCCGTCGTCGGACCAGAGGATGTTGCCGGCATGGCAATCCCCATGCAGGCGGATGACGGGGATCTCCCCGCCGGCCCGCTGCCAGCAGGCCCGCACCCCGCCGAGCAGGTCCCGGGTCAGGGTGGCATAGGCTTCTTCCAGATCCCGGGGAATGAATCCGCTCTGCAGCAGGAAGCTGCGGGACTGGTCGCCGAACGCGGCCATGTCCAGGGTCGGACGGTGGCGAAAGGGCTCCAGGACGCCCACGGCATGGATGCGGGCCAGCAGCCGACCCAGCCATTCCAGATGGTCCAGGTTTTCCAGATCCGGGGCCCGCCCGCCGCGGCGGGCGTAGACGGCGAAGCGGAATCCGGCCCAATGGTGCAGGGTGGCGTCCCCCAGTACCAGGGGAGGTTCCACGGGAATCTCCTCTTCCGCCAGCCGGGCGCAGAAGCGGTGTTCCTCCAGAATGGCGGCATCGGTCCAGCGGCCTGCGCGGTAGAATTTCACCACCACGAAGCCGCCCCCTTCCAGCCCCACCTGATAGACGCGGTTTTCGTAGCTGTTGAGGGCCAGTTGGTGGCCGTCGCAGGCCAGGCCCACGCTTTCCACGGCGGCCAACACGGTCTCCGGGCTCAGGCTGTCGTAGGGGGTCTTGCTGGGGTTGGCGGTCATTGGGATTCCTTGGGGGGGGGGTCGCGGCGGGGGGCCGGCGGCGACCCGGGTTGGAATGGCACAATCCCGCTCCCGGGTCAAGCCGGTCGCGTCCCGGCCCGGCAAAAGGGGGTTACAGGATTCCGGGAATGGGGTACTCTTGGCTCCGAGGTCCCCTCCAACCCGGGAGTTTCCCCCATGCCCACCACCAAGGCCAGTCTCGTCAAACCCATCGCCTTCGGTATGCTCATTGCGGCTCTGGGGACGCTTGCCGGCCTCACCCTGTGGCGGATGCAGGGCGATGTGGCCATCGGCAAGCGGCTGGTGGAAAACCACTGCGCGGTCTGCCACGATCTCACTGCCGGGATGAAGAACCAGCGCGGTCCTTATCTGTGGGGGCTGCTGGATCGTCCGGCTGGCGCCGTGCCCGGTTTCGAATACAGCAAGGCTTTCAAGGAACGGGTGGCCCACGAGCCCTTCGATTGGACCGAACAGAACCTGGACAAGTTTCTGGCCAACCCTGCCGGCCTGATTCCCGACGTGTCCATGGCCCAGCGCAAGACGCCCCATCAGTTGGCCTTCGACGGCATCGAAGTCCGGGGCGACCGGCGGGATCTGATCACCTACCTCAAGACCTTGCGCTGACCTCCTGTCCTGCTGTGGCCGGACAGGCTTGTGCCGGCGTGGACCGTCCGCCGCCGGCTCGACGCCTGTCGTCGAGCTTTGAGGACCAGCATGCGCTACCGCTTTGCCGATCTTGTGGACATCGACCAGGTCCAGGCCCTGGCGGAGGCCAATTATCGGGCGTCCGGCGTGCCCATCGGCATTGTGGACCGGGAAGGCCGGATCCTGGTGGCCAGCGGCTGGCAGGAGATCTGCACCGGCTTCCATCGCGTCCACCCCGGCACCTGCCAGCGCTGCCATGACAGCGACCGCTATCTGTCGGATCACCTGGCGCAGCCTCCCCCGGCCGGTTTCGTGGAATACAAATGCCGCAATGGGCTGTGGGACATCGCCATGCCCATTCTGGTCGCCGGTCGCCATCTGGCCACCTGCTTCCTCGGGCAGTTCTTCTACGCCGGGGAGCAGCCGGACCGGACGTTCTTCATCGATCAAGCGCAGGAATTCGGCTTCGATCCCCAGGCCTACCTGGCCGCCCTGGACCGGGTGCCGGTCTTTTCCAGGGAACGGGTTCGGGCCATCATCGACTATGATATCCAGTTGATTTCCCTGCTGTCCAGCATGGGTTTGAAGAACCTCCAGTACGCCGAGGAGCTGGCCACCCGCCAGCTGTTCGAGAAGGAACTCGTGGCGGCCAAGACCGGTTTGGAAATCCAGGTCGATTGCATCAACGCGCTGCAACGGCAGTTCATCGAGGACACCGACCCCGATGCCCTGTTCGCTGCGCTGCTGGCGGATGTGCTGCAGCGGACGGACAGCGCCTTCGGCTGCCTGGCCGAGGTCCGCGGGAGCCAGCGGGATGCGCCGCGCCTACAGCTTGTGGCCATGGCGCCCAGGGGAACGCGCCCGGCCGAGGGAAGGCTGACGGGGTTGTACGCCAGCCCCTGGCAGCTCGGCCGGCCGGTGATCGTCAACGACCCGGGCGCCGATCCCCATGGGGTGCCGACCGGTCATCCGCCCTTGAAGTCCTTTCTGGGCATGCCCATCGTGCGGGGGTCGGAGATGCTCGGCGTGTTGGGGTTGGCCAACCGTCCCGGGGGGTATGACCAGGCCCAGGTGACGTTCCTGGAGCCGATTCTCGCCACCTGTTCCCAGATCATGGCCGGGTTCCATGGCCGCAGAAAACGCCTGCTGGCCGAGGAGGCCCTGCGTTCCAGCCAGTTGCGGTTGAAGAAGGAAAACCTGTTTTCGGAGGCCCTGATCCAAAGCCTGCCCGGGTTGTTCTATCTGTTCGATCCGCAGATGCGCCTGATCCGTTGGAACCAGCATTTCCAGACCCTCACGGGTTACGCGGCGGGGGAACTGCTGGGCAAGCTCGCCCTGGACTTCATCGCCCCGGAGGATCAGCAGCAGGTCGGGGAAAGGATCCAGGAGGTGCTGTTGCGGGGCAAGGCCCAGACCGAAGCGCACATGATCACCCGGGGCGGGCAGCGGATTCCGTTTCTGTTCACCGGATCGCGTTTGGATCTGGACGGACAGGCCCATCTGGTGGGCGTCGGCATCGACATTTCCGACCGGGTGGCCCGGGAGCAGGAGCTGGCGGAGCGCGAGCTGGTGAACCGCCTGGTGGTCCAGGCCGCCCAGGTGGCGGCCTGGGACTGGGACCTGACCACCGATGTGACCCTCTGGAACGAGCAACTGACCCACCTGTTCGGCCATGCCGAGCGGCGGGTGGAGCAGTCCCTGGCCTGGTGGCGGCAGCAGACCCATCCGGAAGATTACGGCCGGGTGGCGGCCACCTTGTCCACCTACATCGCCTCCGGGACCGGCACCTGGCGGGATGAGTATCGTTTTGCAAGGTCGGACGGCCGCTGGTCCACGGTCATCGACTGGGGGGTGGTGGTCAGGAGCGGATCTGGCGAGCCCATCCGCATGGTGGGGGCCATGATGGACATCACCATGCGGCGGCAGGTGGAGGAGGAGCTGCGGCAGGCCAAGGATCGGGCCTTCATCGCCAGTCAGGCCAAGAGCGCCTTTCTGGCCACCATGTCCCATGAGATCCGCACGCCGCTGAACGCCATTCTGGGCATGGCCGAGCTTCTGAAGGACACCGATCTCAACGACAGTCAGGCCTGGTGCGTGGCCACCCTGAATCGTTCGGGGGAGGCGCTGCTGACCCTGGTCAACGACATTCTCGATCTGTCGAAGATCGAGGCGGGTCATCTGACTCTGGAGCGCACCGGTTTCGATCCCCGGGAGTTGATCCGCGAAACCCTGGAGATTTTTGCTTTTTCGGCGTCGGAGCATGGGGTCCGGCTCAGTCACCGGATCGAAGACCGGGTTCCGAGCCAGGTGTTGGGCGATCCGACCCGGCTGCGGCAGGTCTTGCTGAACCTGGTGGCCAACGCGGTCAAGTTCACGCCCGAGGGGCAGATTACCGTTGGGGTGGCGCGGGGGTCCGGCCCGGAGATCCGTTTTGCGGTGATGGATACGGGACCCGGCATTCCCCGGGAGAAGCAGGAGGAGATTTTTCAACCCTTCACCCAGGCCGACACCTCCATCACCCGTCGGCATGGCGGGACCGGACTGGGCTTGACCATTTGCCGACGGCTGGCCGAGCTGATGGGCGGCGGCATCACCCTGGTCAGCGCCCCCGGCCGGGGCAGCACGTTCACGCTGACGGTGCCGTTGCCGGAGGTCGTGGCGCCGGCGACCGTTCCGGGCGAACCCGGTTCCACGCCGCATCCCGCGTCCCGCCGCCCCCCGTCCGATCTCGGTTTGCGCATCCTGCTGGTGGATGATGCCGAGGACAACCGGTTGTTGGTGGAGGCATTCCTGAAAAAGACTCCCCACCGGCTGACCATGGCCGAAAACGGCGCCCAGGCGGTGGAGCGGTTCCAGGCCGGGCGGTTCGATCTGGTGTTGATGGACATCCAGATGCCGGTCATGGACGGCTACAGCGCGGTGCGGGCGATCCGCGCCTGGGAGACCGCCAACAGCCTCTCCCCAACCCCCATCGTGGCCCTGACCGCCTATGCCCTGATCGAGGAAGCGGAGAGGATCCGGTCATCGGGGTTCGACCTGCATTTGTCCAAACCTGTCCGACGCAAGAATCTGCTGGCGACTATTGGGAGGTTTGGTTCCGGCGAAATTTTATAAAACAATGCATCTTATTGAATTTGGCATGAAATTATCGTTCTTGTCGATGGTTTCAGGGTTCGTTGAAAAAAAATAGTTGATTTGTAATGCAAGTATACTACAAAATTAACCATTCTGGCCGTGACGACAGTCGATCGATGCAGGAGGTATTGTGCCGACGAGGGATGGTTTGAATATAGGGGATGATCTCCAGGGGGTGATTTTCCATGAGTGACGGGCTCACAACGACGGAAGCCGTGTGCGGAGCCTTGCTCCATGATGTCGGCAAATTAATGCAGCGTGCCCATGGGTCCATCCGGGAGATGGACCCAGCTGTGCGCGGTCGGGAAACGGTGATACTTCCCAGTCACAAGGGAGTCTCATCCCACCAGCATGCTCTGTGGAGCGATGCCTTTTTCGAGGAACTTGATAAGGCAGAGTTCTTGTTTCCTGCAGGGGTGAATGGCAACCGGATTCGGGATCTGGCGGTCTATCATCACCATCCCGGTGACCCCAGACACTGGTTGATTGCCGAAGCGGACCGACTGGCCTCCGGTCTGGATCGCAAAGCAAAGGACGAGGAGCAGGAACGCGGCAGTTGGCAGGCATTTCGGAAGACACCCTTGCAATCTCTGTTCAGCTTCATCGCGATTGGTCAGGGAACGGCACCAGCCACCTTTCAACCTCTGGAAGAATTACGTCCAGGGCCTGGGCTTTGTCCGGTCGACAATCTGGAGCCGAATGACCTGCCTGCCCGCTATGAACAGTTGTGGCCCCGGTTCATGGAAGCAGTCCTGCGGCTTTCCGGTTCCAGGGATGAAAGCGTGTTCATCGATGCCTTGCTGTCCGTGCTGGAGCGTTTCACGAGCGCCATCCCTTCCTCTACCATGGATTTGCCGGATATCTCCCTGTACGACCATGCGCGGATGACCGCGGCAATCGCCGCGGTCCTGTTGCGGTTTCACGAGCATCATGGTGAGATCTCCAACGAACCGGTGATCAAGGACCGTGATCGGCTCAAATTCCGCTTCCTGAGTGGCGATCTGTCCGGCATTCAGAACAGCCTGTTTCTGCTGGCACATCAGCAGGTGAAAGGCGTCAATCGCATTCTGCGCGCCCGCTCCCTCCTGTTGGGGCTGCTGCTGGAGGGCACGGTTCTGTTGTGTCGGAAGCAATTCGACCTGCCGTCTCCCTGCGTCATACAGAATGCCGGCGGCAAGTTCCTGTTGCTGGTGCCCGATCTGGCGGAACTGCCTGGGCAGGTCCAGGGACTGGCCCGGCAGGTGGAACATTGGATTCGCCAGCGTTATTTTGGCGAACTGGGTTTGAACCTGGTGCTGTCCCAGCCTTTTGCCGGACGCGACCTGATGGACGAAGGACGGTTGGCCAAGTTGCTGGCCCGCCAGCAGGTCCTCATGGCCGAGGCCAAGCTGCGGGGCATGCCAGAGGAGATGACCCGTCCGGTCACCGCAGTGACATACCCGCACGATCTCTGCCGGGCCTGTGGATTGCGTCCGGCCGAAGTACCGGATCCCTTCGAACCGGAGAAGGTCGTGCGGTGCCGTGGCTGCCATGATGAATGGCTCGTGGGGGGGTGGTTGCCGGAAACGGTCGCCATCGGTTGGCGGGAAGCGCAGCAGGCCCGGGATCGGGGCATTCCGCTTCTGAATCGACTGGAGATCCGGTTTTTGAAGGAGGAAGGGGAGGGATCCTCGGAATCCTGGCTGTCCCTCTATCGGATCCATCGGGGGGAAGAGGAGTCACAGTCACCGCTTCCGCTGCGTTATCTGGCGAATTATGTTCCGGTCGTGGCAGTGGATGAACAGGTGGCCGGCTGGTCCGCTGGTCTTGGTGACGAAGCCCTGGAGGTCAAACCCGGTGGCGCGAAAACGTTCGAGCATTTGGCGGCCTGCGCCCGGGAGCGGGTTGGAGAAGACTGGATCGGCAAGCCATTCCTGGCAGTCCTCAAGGCCGATGTGGACCATCTGGGCCTGATCTTTCATCACACGGCCCGGCGGGGCGGTCTGAGTCGGGTGGCGGCCTTGTCCCGACAGATGGATCTGTTTTTTACCGGCCAGCTGCGCTGGCTGATCACCGGCACCGAGAGATTTCGCCACACCTACACCGTCTATGCCGGCGGGGACGATCTGCTGCTGATCGGCCCCTGGCGGCAGACCATCGAACTGGCCGGGGTCATCCAGGAGCAGTTCGCACGGTTTACGGGCCGTAATCCCAACATCACCCTGTCGGCCGGTCTGGAGCTGATCGCCGTCAACCAGCCGCTCAACCGGGCAGTGGCCACCGCCGAGCAGCGCCTGGAGGACGCCAAAGAATCAGGGCGCAACCGGGTTTCACTCATTGCCCACCAAGCCATTCCCTGGTCACGGCTGCCAATCCTGCTGGATCAAGCCGGGCGCATCAGCGATGACATCCGCGGGCAGGTGGTCGGGACCGGCTTTGTCCATCGTCTGCTGGCGTTCGGCGCACAACGCCGCAAGGCCGAACAAGGCGATGTGACCCATGCCGACTGGCGCGCGCGCTGGGGTTACCATGTGCGACGCAACGTGTTGAATCGCCTCAGTCCGGAAGAGAGAGCGACAGAAGGCGCCGACCTTGTGACTTTCTATGGCGGTCTGCTCGGGTTGGATCAATGGCTGCGACCGGTGGGATCCGATCCTGGCGATGCCATCGAAATACCGGTCACCATCGCCCTGTATCGAAATCGTTCCTGAAACGCGAAATTAGAGGAAGCCGATCATGACGACTCAGCCGTTAGGCGGGAATGCAAACTCTAGAAAGGGCAGAAACCAGGAGCAGCATGGAGCGGAGCGAGGGGGATCTCCCAAAAAGCCGAAGGAGTTACCCGCGGTCCAGAAGCAAGATTATTTCGATAAAGACGGCAAGATCCAGGCGGCTCTTCTGGATACGAGTGCCGAAGCGATGGCCAAGTCGCTTAAGGATTCGAGCCACACTCAGCTTCGACGCTTCTATGGTGACGTTCAGAAAATTCGGCGCACGTTGGACTTGCAAAATTCAGGATCTAGATGGATCACGGATGACAGGAGCCCACCCCCCACGGATTTTTTGATGCTCAAAGCCAAGGCGGTCTACGCCAACGGACGTAAACTGATACCGGATGAGCTGCTGCAATTCTTTATCAACCATACCGGCAGCGTGAAGAATCTGAAGCAGTTCGATGCGTTCTGCCGGCATTTCCAGTCCGTTGTGGCCTTCCACAAGTATTACGGAAAAGACTGAGGAGTCGCATGAAATGAGCATGAAGCTGAGAAGCGCCCTGGAATTGTCGGCCACCCTGAGACTGTTGTCCGGCCTGCATATCGGTGCCGGCAAGGAGACCATCGAGATTGGCGGCATGGACAATCCCGTCATGCGTCATCCGGTAACCCGGGAGCCCTACATTCCCGGCTCCAGCCTGAAGGGCAAGCTTCGCTGTCTGCTGGAGTGGCATCGCGGCTCCGTGGAAGCGGATGGTTCGGTTTGGGGAAGCAAGAAGGATGGAGAATATCAGAACACGGACCCCATCCTGCGTTTGTTCGGTACCACCCATAAAGGTTGGGAGGGTGGTCCCACCCGGTTGCTGGTGCGGGACGCCCCTCTGGATCCCGACTGGGTGCGGCAGATGGTGGAGAACGGTCTGGATCTGACGGAAGAGAAAATGGAAGTGAGCATCGACCGGATCAAGGGCAAAGCCAAGGATGGCGGGTTGCGGCGAACCGAACGGGTACCGGCGGGGGCGGCCTTTTTGGTGAAGATGCGGATTCGGCAGTTCCACATGGACAATGAGAAAGACCAGGATGAAAACAATCTGCAGGAGGCGTTGCTCGACGCCATGGTGCTGCTGGAGTGGGATGCCCTGGGAGGTTCGGGTTCCAGGGGTTACGGTCGGGTGCAGTTCAGTGAATTGCAATTGAACGGTCGGAGCATCGAAGAACAATTTGAAGAGCGCAAAGCGGCGTTGAGCAGTCAATTGGCGCCATCCTCTTCCCAACCGGGCCAGGCCGCCGCGTGACGCCATGAACACATTCCGGTTACGGCTGCGGCTGCTGGGACCGTTGGCCACCCCTCTGGTCTCCGGAACCCTGTTCGGCCAACTCTGCTGGCTGCGGCGTTGGCGGGATGGTGAAACGGCACTGGAACGCTGGCTGGCGGATTTCCCGCGCAATCCCTGGCTGATGTCCAGCGCCTGTCCGGCAGGCATGTTGCCCTTTCCCCTGCTTGCGCCGTTGCTTCCGCCCCCGGGGGCCGATGGCGGGGCATTGGATCGCTTCAACCAGCTGAAAAAGCGGCAGTGGATTGCGGCAGACCGCTTTTTCGAACGGCGCAAGACCGGTCTTTCCGGGAACAACGTGCCGATGGAGGATGCCCCATCGACGTCGGATGCCAGGGCTGGAACCTGTCATCTGACGGTCCACAACAGCATCAACCGGCATACCGGGACCACCCCGGAGGCCGGGGGACTCTATTTCATGGAAGAATGGTGGCCCGGCAGCGCTGCCGCCGAGCTGGACATCTACTTCCAGGGCCAGGTGACGCCAGATGAACTGGCGGATCTGTTCGGTCTGCTGGGAGAACAGGGATTCGGCAGGGATGCCAATCTGGGCCGGGGTTTGTTCACGGTGCGGGTGGAAGCAGTCGATCCCGAATGGTTCGGCTGGACTGGCGGAAACCGACGAATGAGCCTGTCCTGTGGTTCTCTGACTCCCGACATGGTGGATCCCCGCTACCGGATCCATGTGCATTACGGCAAGCTGGGGGGTGAATGGTCGCAAGGCGCCCATTCACCGTTCAAGAATCCCCTGTTGCTCATGGCGCCGGGCGCGACCTTTCGGGCGGCGACAGCGGGTCCGTTCGGGGCACTCCTGGAGGGGGTCCACCCGGAATTGCCCCAGGTGCGTCACCATGCCTGCCACCTGACCCTGTCTTTCAATGAGATCGCTCCCGCGGAGGATGGACGATGATCCGCTATCACGTCCTGTTGGAACCCTTGACACCCATCCACATCGGCAGTGGAGAGCGGATCGCCCCGGAGGAATACTTGATTCGGGACAACCAGTTGGTCCGCTTCAACGCTTCTCGGGTGATGGCGGATTTCACGCCTGGACAGCGCAGAACCTTCGAAGCCATGCTGCATGGCGGCAAGTTCCAGGAGGCGCAGAAACGCCTGCGACACTCCTGCTGCATGGAACACGAATGCTATCGCGTCCCCATGGGATCCGAGTCCGGTGGAGAATTGGCAAGAGCCCTGAACAATCCGGAACGCAAGGCGGAAGTCCACATGTTCGTTCGCAACGGGGCGGACGGCAGGGTCCTGATTCCCGGTTCCTCCATCAAGGGGGCCATGCGCACCGCCCTGGTCAATCATTTTCTGCATGCCGAACCCGACAGGTTTTCAGAGATAAAGGAGACCGTCCGACAACAGAACAAAAAACATCAGTGGCGAACTCTGGAAGAAAGCACCCTGGGATTCGCACATCCGGAAATGGAATGGGATCCCCTGCGTCTGCTCAAGGTAGGGGATACCGTGGTTCCGGAAGGCAGGACCCGGGTGGATCGGGTGATCAACTGGAACCCGGACAAAGGCGAAAGCGCCAAGATGCAAATGCATTTCGAACGGCTGATGTCCTGGGCCGACAGCGACAAGGAATCATTCGCCGTGCCCGTGGAATTGTCCGTGGACGACACCGCTGCCCACCACCCATGCAATCGTCGGCGTTTTACGGGGTATGTTCCGACCTGGGACGTACTCACCAAGGCCTGCAACGATTTTTATTTGCAGCGCCTGAGAGATGAAGCCGACAGATTCTTTCCAAAACCGAAACGGTTCGATTGGGGCAGGCTCTGCAAGCAGAACGAGAAGGGGTACCAGAGGATCAATCTGGACATCAAGAAACGCATTCTGTTGCGCATCGGGCGGTTCAGCCAGCACGAGTCGCTCTCGGTGGATGACCTCAGACAGGGGGAAGACAAGGAGGGCAAGCCCATTGCGAAAGGTAAGACCCGCAATATGTGCGTTGCGGATCGTGGCCACCTGCCGTTCGGTTGGGTTTTGTTGACCCTGGTAGAATGACCCAAACAGGACCATTCATGGCCATTCCCTCGATGCCTCTTCCGCTTGCCCGCTACCTCCTGGACTGGGAAGTGACCACGCCTTTGCGTCTGCCCGCCTATGCCGGTTCGGCGTTGCGGGGGGTGTTCGGGGCGGCGTTGCGGCGGGTGGCCTGTTTGACGGATCGGTCGGCCTGCGATGGCTGCGGCCTGTTGCGCACCTGTCCCCATGCGCTGATCTTCGAGGCACCGCCGCCGGTGGCGGGGCATGTGGTGCAGGCGTTCTCCCGCATTCCCAATCCCTACGTCATCGAGCCGCCGCCGTGGGGGCGGCGGGAATTCGCCTCGGGGGAGGGGGTGACCTTCGGCATGGTGCTGGTGGGACGGGCGCTGGTGCAGCTGCCGCTGATCATCCTGGCCTGGCAGCGGGCTTTGGCCCGGGGCGTGGGGCAGGGCGATGGCACGGCGCGGCTGCTGCGCGTCCGCCTGCTGCGGGCCGACGGAACGGAACAGACGGTGTTCGATCCCGGGATCGGCACGGTCGCCGCCCACGAAACCGTCCTCAGCCCGCCGCCCTGGCCCGGGGGCGGGGAGCGGATCACCCTGCATCTGCTGACGCCCTTGCGCATCCAGCAGCGCGGGCAGCCCCTGGGGCCGGGCCGGTTGACGCCCCGGGATTTCCTGGTGACGCTCATGCGCCGCATCAGCCTGCTGGCGGAGTTCCACGCCGGGCAGGACTGGGGGCTGGATTTTCCGGACCTGGCGACCCGGGCGGCCACCCTGACCGCCCATGGCAACCTGGCCTGGCGGGATTGGAAACGCTGGTCCAGCCGCCAGCAGCAGGCCATGATCCTGGGCGGCGTGACGGGCCGCTGGACCCTGCGGGGACCGGTTGAAACCTTCTGGCCGTTTCTGTACCTCGGCCAATGGCTGCATGTGGGCAAGAACGCGACCTTCGGTCTGGGAAGCTACCAAATCGAGCCGACGACATGACGGGGGAGTGGACATGGGCAAGGTGCTGATCAGTTTTTTGGGCAAGGCGCAGCCGAGCGCACCGGGCAAGAAAGCCGAATACCGCAGGGCCCGCTATCGGTTCGATGGAGGCATCGTAGAGGAAACCTCCTATTTCGGCCTGGCCCTGACCCAACAGATCCAACCGGACCGGCTGGTGCTGCTGGGCACCCGGGGCAGCATGTGGGACGAGCTGTTTTCGGACATGGACCAGGGCTCGGACGAATTCTCCGAGCGGCTGCTGGAGCTGATCGATAAAGCCCAGCATGAAGCCGTGAATGAGGACTTGCTGGTGCCATTGACCCCACTGCTGGAACGCAGGATCGGCCGGCCTTGTGTTCCGCGCATCATCCCCTACGGACGGGACCCGGGGGAGCAGATCCGGATTTTGGAAATCCTGGCCGAGGCGGTGCAGTCCGGGGACGAGGTGCATATCGATCTGACCCACGGCTTTCGGATTCTGCCCATGCTGGGACTGTTGAGCGCGCTGTATCTGCGGACCGTGAGGGACACGACCCTCGGTGGACTCTACTACGGCGCCCTGGACATGAAAGATCGCGCCACCGAAGAGGTCCCGGTCCTGCGCCTGGACGGCCTGCTGACCCTGGCCGATTGGATCGGCGCCGTCTCCCGTTACGACCAGAGTGGCGATTATGGGGTGTTCGCCCCGCTGTTGGCGCAGGAGGATGCCGCCGCTGGTCCCCCGCTGAAGGCCTTGCAGGCGGCAGCCTTCCACGAACGCACCAGCCACTCGGCCCTGGCCAGGGACAAGCTGTCCACCTTTCACCAGTGGTTCGAGGGGGCCACCCTGTCCCCCGTTGCCCAGTTGTTTCGCGCGCCTTTGGCGAAGCGCCTGTCCTGGTGGCAAGGAAAAGAGCGGACGACACGGGAAAAGCGTTTGGCCAACGATTATCTCCAACGGCAGGACTACCTGCGGGCCACCATCTTCGCGTTCGAGGCCCTGGTCACGGAGCAGTGCAGTCTGGAAAAATGCGCCCCAATCCGGTTCGAGAACCGCAAAAAAGCCGCGGAGAACCTGCGTTCCAAGCGGGCTTTCATGGAGCTGGAACACCTGCGCAACGACATGGCCCATGGCGTCCTGTCCTCCGAGGATGTCAAAAAGGCGCTCGACGCCGAAGATAAGCTGCGAAGCAGGTTGAAGGCCTTGTTCGAAACCCTCGGCATCTCCAACCGGTGAGTCCCAGCGCCATGCCTCGACAGTCCTCCAACAGGCCGGGAATCCTGCTGCTCACCGTGGGCACCGGCAACGGGCAGCAGCGGGAGGAGACCCTCTACCGGCCGCTGCGTCGTTCCATCCGTCAGGGGGAACACCAGCGGGTGATCTTGTTGCCCTCCCGGGTGAGCGAAACCTGGGCCAGGGAAGTCGAACGGGATCTGGCCGACCTCCAGGTCGCGGTACAGCCGCTACCCGAAGCTGGCGACGAGGACGATCCGGATCGTTGTTTCGCGCATTTCGACCGGGTTCTGGGGCAGCTGCTCCATGGGGAGTCGCTGACTCCAGACCAGGTGGAGATCGACCTGACCCGGGGCACCAAGGTGATGAGCGCCGCCCTGGCCCTGGCGGCGCTGCGCCACGAGATTTTCCGCATGCGCTACATCACCGGCCAACGGGACCATCAGGGCATGGTGATCGCGGGCACCGAAACGGTGCAGCGCTTCCAGGCCGCCCGCATCACGGCGGCGCGGCGTCTGGATCAGGCGCGGCAGCTCATGGGCCATGGTCAGTTTGCCGCCGTCCGCACGCTGCTGTCCGATCCGGATGCCGACGGGGCCGGGCTCTGGCCCGACCCTTTTCCGGATCAGGTCCGCGCCATCCGGCATCTGGCGGATTTCTTCCAGCGGTGGGACCGGCTGGATTATGCCGGGGCGGCGGCGGTTCTGCCGCTGCCGGCCCGGGAGCTGTTGCCCGAGGCCTGGCGCCGCTTTCTGCCTGACGACCTGTGTCGGGACTGGGTCCGGAGTCTGGCCCGTCCGTTGCCGGACCGGGGAGATCCGGACTATTGCCGCGCCATGGCCGGACATGTCTCCCGCCTGATGACCGACCTGTGGGCCAACGCCCGGCGCCGCCTGGCTGCCGGCCAGTGGGAGGACGCCGCGGTGCGGGCCTACCGGGTGCTGGAGATGGCCGGGCAGGTGGGGCTGTTCAGGCGGGGCCACGACTCGGGACGATTGGATCCGCGGGATCCCGTCGTGGCCGGATTCGTTGCGCGGGTCGAGAACAAGGGCGCAACGCCTCTGGGCCGCAACCGGGATGAGACGTTGCAGGCTCCCCGGGAGAAAGCGGCCCGCCTGCTCAAATCCATGGGCGATCCCCTGGGCGGGATCCTGCTGGGATTGGCCCGCGAGGAAGAAGGGTTCAACGTGACGCTGCGCAATCACAGCATCCTGATCCATGGCTTCCAGGCCATGGCCCCGGCCGAAGAACAGGGCCTGCGGGACTATCTGGCGCGGCTGGCGACCGAACTGCTGTGTCCCCTGTTGGGCGACGACGCCGCGGCTTGGCAGACGGTCGCCCGTGTTCCGGAATTCGGGGAGTGATGCCATGCCGACCCTCTACGTCACCGAGCAGGGCGCCGTGGTCCGGGTTGCCGGATCGAGTGTCATCGTCACCCTGGATGTGGATCCCGATGGCGACGGGCCGCTGCCCCCGACCCGGTCGGTACTCTTGGAAGTCGAGCCCCACCGGCTGGAGATGATCGGTCTGGTGGGGCGGATCCACATCACCGGCAACGCCCTGCTGCTGTGTCTGGAGCGGGGCATCGGCGTGGCGTGGTTTTCCTGGAACGGGCGTTTTCTGGGCCGGGTGGTGCCGCCGGCGGCCCGCTCCGGGGATCTGCGTCTGCTGCAATATCGCGCCGTCAGCGACCCCGCCACGGCCCTGGTCCTGGCCCGGTCGGTGGTGGCCGGCAAATGCGCCAACGCCCAGGCCGTGCTGCGGGGCATCCAATCCAACAATCCCGGCCGGGAAGGGGTGGCCGCGGCCATCCGGGAGATCGGGACCGCGGCGGAACGGGTGGCCGACTGCCCGGAGGCCGAGTCGTTGCTGGGCCTGGAAGGCAGTGCCGCCCGCGCCTATTTCGGCGGGCTGGCGGAGGGCTTCCGCGGCGCGATCGGATTCACCGGCCGGCAGCGGCGGCCGCCGCCCGATCCGGCCAATGCCCTGCTGTCGTTCGGCTATGTGCTGCTGGGCAATCTCATCGGCGGGGTGGTGGAGGCCCGGGGGTTGGATCCGGCCCTGGGATTCTTCCACGCACCCCGTCCGGGACGCCCCGGCCTGGCCCTGGACCTGCTGGAGGAGCTGCGCCATCCGGTGGTGGACCGTTTCGTGCTGCGGGTGGTCAATCTGCGCATGCTGCGCCCCGACCAGTTCGAGGCCGATCCGGACCAGGCCGGCGGGGTGCGTTTGACCCGGGCCGGACTCAAGGTGTTTTTCCGCGCCTGGGGCGAACATCTGGAAACGCCCCTGCCCGATGCGGAGGAGGACCAGGGCAAAACCGCCCCCATGACCCTGATCCGCCGTCAGGTCGACCGGCTGGCCATGAGCCTGCGGGAGCATCGGCCCTACCAGCCGTTCCTGTTGCGGAACTGATTGCCGTGGACCGGCCCCTGCGTTACATTGTCTGCTACGATGTGACCGCCACCCGGCGCCGGACGCGCCTGGCGGTCTGCCTGGACGGCTTCGGGGATCGGGTGCAGAAGAGCGTCTTCGAAGCCGTTCTGGATGCCGGGCTCTTTGACAAAATGGTCAGTGAAATCACCGCCGTGATCTCTCCGACCCAGGATTCGGTCCTGATCTACCCCCTGTGCGCCAACTGCGCCGGCAAGGTGCTGCGTCTGGGCGTGGAGGGACCGGTTCCCGGGGAAGAGCAGGTCTTCGTGGTGTAGCCCCCCCCCCCCCCCCCTTCCCCCCCCCGGCCCGC
>PEAP01000005.1 GCA_002753665.1 Magnetococcales bacterium DC0425bin3 | reverse complement strand
CAGCAGGCGGGCCAGGAGGGGGGGCGGGGGGCCGACCTGGCAGGACGGACGGCCCAGGGGGGGACGCAACACGCTGCAAAAGCCGCGACACAGGGACAGGCAGCTGTCCTCGCTCCAGGAGACCAGGTGCGAGACAGCGGGTGCGATGGCATGGCTGTCGCCCCCCGGACCACAGAAGGGCCAGGGGGGGGTATCGACTTCGAGACGGCTGGCCAGGGAGCAGAAGGGGGAATGGGCCGCGACGTAAGGGGGGTGGGACCCATGCCCCAGGACTGGAATGGCCTGGAGCAGGCACAGGGGCAGCAGCAGCCACGGGACGAGCAATACCGGCAACGGCCAGACCGGCCGTCCCCGACGCCGGCCTCCTGTGGACTGGCCACCAACGCCAGTCCATGGCTGAAAAATCCCCATGGCTGTCCCCTCTTTCACATCGGGGATTATCCATTCACCGGGGTTGGGTTTCAATGGGCCGTGAGGAGCCTGTCGCAGAATGCGGCAGGCTCTGCGGCGCAGGGATGCGCCGCCGGAATCAATCGGTGTAACCGATTGATTCCGTGAGGAAGGCGAAAACGGATTTTCGCCTTCCGACGAGCAGAATGGCCACGGATGGCCATTCTGCGACGGGCTCCGAGGACCGACCTGGCGGGGAGGGGAGCCTGCCACGCTGGGCGGCAGGCTCCGGGGAACGGGGCGGGCCGATGGCCGATCAGCCCCCGGCCATGGCCAGCAGCAGGCCGTTGAGGCGCCGCACGAAGTCGGCGGGGTCGTCGAGCTGGCCGCCTTCGGCCAGCAGGGCCTGGTCGAAGAGGATGCGGGTCAGGTCGTCGAAGCGCTGGGCGTCGCCTTCGCCCTTCAGGCGCAGGGTCAGGGGATGGCCGGGGTTGAGTTCCAGGATGCGCTTGGCGCCAGGGACGTTCTGGCCGGCCTCCTTGAGGATGCGTTCCATGGAAACGGACATGTCGAACTGGTCGCTCACCAGGCAGGAGGGGCTGTCGGTGAGGCGATGGGAGATGCGCACCTCCTTGACCCGGTCGCCCAGGCTCTGCTTGATGCGCTCCACCAGGTCCTTGAGGGATTCCTCTTCCTGCTGGTGGGTCTTCTTCTCCTCCTCGTCCTCCAGCCTGCCCAGGTCCAGACTGCCCTTGGCCACCGATTGCAGGGGCTTGCCGTCGTACTCGTGGAGATGGGTGATCATCCATTCGTCCACCCGGTCGGACAGCAGCAGGACCTCGATGCCCTTCTTGCGGAAGATCTCCAGGTGGGGGCTGCCCTTGCAGGCCGCATGGCTGTCGCCGTTGACGTAGTAGATCGTGTCCTGCCCCTCCTTCATGCGGCCGACATAGTCGGCCAGGCTGACGGTATGGTCCGCGGTGGAGGTTGCATGGGTGGTGGAAAAGCGCAGCAGCCTGGCCAGACGATCCTTGTTGGCGAAGTCCTCCACCAGGCCCTCCTTGAGGACCTGGCCGAAGGTTTTCCAGAACTCCCGGTACTGGTCCGCCTCCTTCTCGGCCATCTCTTCCAGCAGGCCGAGGATCTTGCCCACGGCGCCCTTGCGGATGGTCTCGGTCAGTGGGCTTTGCTGGAGGATTTCCCGGGAGACGTTGAGGGGCAGGTCGGCGCTGTCCACCACGCCGCGCACGAAGCGCAGGTAGCGGGGCATCAACGCCTCGGCGCTGTCCATGATGAACACCCGCCGCACATAGAGCTTGATGCCATGCTTGCGGTCCCGGTCCCACAGGTCGAAGGGCGCGCGCCTGGGCAGGTAGAGCAGCAGGATGTATTCGTACTTGCCTTCCAGCCGCACATGCAGGTGGGTCAGGGGATCCTCGAAGTCGTGGGAGACGCTTTTGTAGAACTCGTTGTACTCCTCCGGGGTGATCTCGGAACGGGCGCGGGTCCAGAGGGCGCTGGCCCGGTTGACCTTTTCCCATTCGGGAGTGACCGGCAGGGCCGGGTCCGCGGGCTTCTTCTCCTCTCCTTCCGCCGGCGCCTCGTCCTCGTCGTCCTTGGGGCCGGCTTCCTTCACCATCAGGATGGGCAGGGAGACATGGTCGGAGAACTTGCGGATGACGGACCGCACCCGCCAACTGTCCAGGAACTCGTCCTCGCCCTCCCGCAGGTGCAGGGTCACCTCGGTGCCGCGGCGGGGGCAGTCCAGGGGTTCCAGGCTGTATTCACCATCCCCGGCGCTGGACCAGCGCACCCCCTCGGCCGGGGCCAGACCGGCCCGGCGGGTGACCAGGGTGACCCGGTCGGCGACGATGAACGAGCTGTAGAACCCGACCCCGAACTGGCCGATCAGGCTGGCGTCCTTGGCCTGGTCGCCGGTCAGTGACTTGAAGAACTCCCGGGTGCCGGATTTGGCGATGGTGCCGATATGGCTGATCACCTCGTCACGGCTCATGCCGATGCCGTTGTCCCGGACCGTGATGGTGCGGGCGTCCCGGTCCAAGGTCACGCGGATGTCGAGTTCCGGATCGTTTTCGTACAGACCGTCCCGAGAGATGGCCTCGAAGCGCAGCTTGTCGGCGGCATCGGAGGCGTTGGAAATCAGCTCCCGCAGGAAGACCTCCTTGTTGCTGTAGAGGGAATGGATCATCAGATCCAGCAATTGCCGGACCTCGGTTTGAAACGGTCTGGTTTCCTTGTGTTCAGCCGCGCTCATGGCCATCCTCTTGATATTTGAAAAGCGTCGCCCATGGGTTCACAATCGGGCCCGTCATCCTCGTCGGTGGACACAGATATGGCCATCTCCCGGACGGATTGCAACCGGTCATGGCCAAAAAAAGTTCTCCACCCCACTGGTTTGCCGGTTTGGAAAGGAAGTCACCCCATGTTCGGCCTGTTGCGCAGGATTCCGTTGTACGCCTTTCTGCTCGCCCTCTACAATCTGTTGCTGCTGTCCCGGGCCGCGGCGGTGGACCCGCTGACCCAGACGGTGTTCCAGTTCAGCCTGCGGGGCGGGACGCCCCTGGCGCCCACCGTGGGGGATGTATTGATCATGGCCGGGGTGGTGAGCCTCTACATCGAGATCTTCAAGGCCACCCGCACCAGCGCCGCCTCCATTCTGGATCATCTGTTCTCCATGGTGGTGTTCGTGGTCTTTCTGGTGGAATTCCTGCTGGTGGATTTCTGCGCCACGGTGCCGTTCCTGACCCTGACCATGATGTCGTTCCTGGACGTGGTGGCCGGGTTCACCGTCACCATTTCAACTGCCAGGCGGGATCTGGGCCTGGGCGGTGGCACCGGTGAATGAGGCCGAACAGACCCGCTGGGACGCCCGCTACCGGAACGGCGACCTGCCCCGGGGCGTGGCTCGGGTGTTGGAGGACAACCAGCACCTGCTGCCCGCCGCCGGCGCCGCCCTGGAGATCGCCTGCGGTCGGGGCGGCAACGCCCTGTTCCTGGCCGCCCGGGGCCTGGAGACCACCGCCCTGGATCTTTCGCCGGTGGCCATCGCCGATCTGGAGACCGAAGCCCGCGCCCGCCATCTGCCCCTGACCGCCCGGGTGTGCGATCTGCTGGCCGAGCCGCTCCCCCCGGCCTGCTGCCAGGTGCTGGTGGTGAGTCGTTTTCTGGAGCGGGCGCTGTTTCCGGCTCTGCTGGCGGCCCTGACGCCCGGGGGGCTGTTGTTCTATCAAACCTTCGTGGCGGATCCGGTCCATGCCGACCGCGGTCCGCGCAACCCGGTCCATCGCCTGGAACCCAACGAGTTGCTGACCCTGTGCCGTCCGTTCCGGATTCTGGTCTACCGGGAGGAGGGCCGGGTGGGCGACCCGAGCCGCGGGTTCCGGGACGAGGCCCAACTGGTAGCGAGGAAACCCCTGCCATGACTGCCAAAAAAATTCCCATCGGTCCCGCACCGGAACCGCCGCCGCCGCAACTGCCGGGTCCGGTGTGGCTGGCCTACGGTTTTCGGCCGTTCTTCCTGCTGGCGCCCCTGTACGGCGCCCTGGCCATGGCGCTGTGGCTGGCCCTGCAGCAGGGTTGGATCGACCTGCGCCCCGGCCCCCCCCCGGTGACCTGGCATGGGCACGAGATGATCTTCGGCTTCGTCGGCGCGGCGGCGGCCGGGTTTCTGCTGACGGCCATGCCCAACTGGTGCCAACAGACGCCGCTGCGGGGGAAAACGCTGTTAGCGATAACGATCCTCTGGCTGGCCGGGCGCCTGGTCTGGTGGGCCGGACCGGAGTCCTGGACCGTGGGGGCGGCGCTGGTGGATCTGGCCTTTCCCGCCGCCCTGACCCTGGCCGCCGCTTGGCCGGTATGGCGTTCCCGGCGCTGGCATCAGGGGATCTTTCCGCTGCTGCTGGCCGTCTGGTGCGGCGCCAACGGTCTGGTGCATGGGGACCTGCTGGCGGGGGGAACCGGCACGGCCGGGTTGTGGCTGGGGATGTGGGCGCTGGTATGGGTGATCGTGCTGTTCGGCGGGCGGATGCTGCCGGCCTTCACCCAGGCGGCCACCCTGGCCGCCGGGCAGCGGGTGGACCTTCGGCCCCATCCGGTGGCGGAGCGGCTGGCGGACTGGAGCCTGGCGCCGGTGCTGGCGGGCAGTCTGGCCTGGCCGGAGGCGCCGCTGCACGGGGTGTTTCTGGTCGCAGCCGGGCTGTTGCAGGCCCTGCGGCTGTGGAGCTGGCGCCCCTGGGAGACTCTGGGCCATCCCCTGGTCTGGTCCCTGCATGTGGGGTACGGCTTCTTGACCGCCGGCCTGCTGGCGAGCGGCGGGATGGTGCTGGGGCTGCCGCTGGAGCCCGGCCAGGCGCTGCATCTGCTGACGGCCGGGGCCTTCGGGGTCACGGTGGCCAGCATCATGACCCGGGTGACCCTGGCCCACACCGGCCGGCCCCTGGTGGTGGGACCCCTGACCCGAACGGTCCTGATCCTGCTGGCGCTGGGCGCCCTGGTGCGGGTGTTGGGTGTACCGGACTGGAACCTGCTGATTTCCGGCGGCCTGTGGATCGTTTGTTACACGATCCTCGCCCTGCTCCAGGTCCCCCGGGTGCTGCAACCCCGGGCGGACGGCAAGCCGGGGTAAACTTCATTGAAATATGATACCACCTTGAAATCCCTCTTCCAGCCCCTGCCCCAGCGGCTGCTTAAGCTGTTGACTGGACAGGAAGCCACGGAACTCCTCCCCGTCGAGTTCCCCTCGGTCAAGAGCCGCCTCCCGGATCTGGTGGCCCGCCTGCTCAATGGCGCCATCTTCCACCTGGAGCTGCAAAGCACCAACCACGCCAACATGCTCGGCCGCATGCTCGAATACTACACCCTGTTCCGCGAGCAGTATCCCAACGTTCCCATCATCCAACTGGTCCTGTACGTCGGCCCGGGACAGCCTGACTTCCAAACGGAAATCGTAGAGGAAAATCTCACGTTCCGTTATGCTGTCAAGGACATTCGCGAGATCGACTGCCGCCTGATGCTCGACAGTCCTCGCCTGGAGGAGAGCCTGCTGGCCATCCTCTGCCGCCTGGAGGACGGCCGCCAGACCATCCGGGCCATCTTGACCCGCATCGCCGCCCTGGCCCCCAAGCCCAGGGCCGACGCCCTGGAGAAACTGGTGATCCTGGCCGGCCTGCGCAAGCTCGACGCCGCGGTCAAAAAAGAGGTGACGGACATGGACATTACAGTCGATGTGATGGAAAACGCCTACCTGCGGGAGATCTTCGCCAGGGGGCAGACAGAGGGCCGGCAGGAAGGCCGGCAGGAAGGCCGGCAGGAAGGCATCCAGATCGGCGAACAAAAAGGTCGGCAGGAAGGCCTGCGGGAAGGTGAGATGCGCTCTCTGCGGCGCCTGCTGGAGCGACGCTTCGGAGCCGTACCCGACTGGGTTCTCTCCAGGCTGGCCAAGGCCGATATGGACACTCTGGGACAGTGGACGGAAAATATCCTCGACGCCAAAACCATCGAAGAGGTCTTCCGGATCTGATGCGATCGTCCCCGAAGCCGGCGCCCGGAACGTCCGGAGAGTTCAACGGCGATCCGCAGCCGTCGGGGCTGACATCGCGGAGTCGGTGACGGGCTCCAGGGTGGGGGTCATTTGGGCTCCTCGCTATTTCACATGGGCAGGGCACGAATGGGCAGCATCGGCGTGAAGGAAGTGCCCAGGGACCCAATGCCCTGTTTACCGCCGCTCTTGGTCCGACTTCGCCGTGGAAGGGATGGCGTGCTGGCCCACCCCATCGGGGATCGACTCGGTTGCGCCCTGTCCATGTGAAACAGCGCAAGCCCGACCTTTCCAGGCATGCCGCACCCCTTTTTCTGCCAGGAGGGTGGACAGATAACCGGCCACCCCAACAAAACCCGCCTTGCAGAAATAGGCTGATACTATAAAATTTCCCAAAAACAAATACCATACATTACGAACATTACCATGCCAGTCTCTGTCAGGGCGGATTATCAACCGTATTTTGTCATAATTAGGCACATAAAACTCCACCAGAATCGCAACCATCCCAACCCCCACTCCCAAAACAAAGGCGAGACACAGGCGATAAAACCAATGAAACCTTGCAAACCGTTGCTGAACAAGGCCGAAAATAATCAGTGCCGCAATCGAGTACGAAGGCGCATAGAGTCGTGGTTCGATGGTGGCCGCGAAGCTGGATCCGATGATTGCCCGGATATAGAATAAATGCAGCAGAAACACCAAGGACCATACCAGAACCTGAGAGGCCCAATGGCAGATCGGATCCAGTCGGCTCTTGTGGATACACGGTTCGGTGTTGGAGTCGTCATTGTGTTTCATTGCATGGATCCACTGTTCGAAAGCCTGTCGCCGCATGCGGCTGGCTCTGCGTTAAAAATATGCGCCGTCGGAATCGATCGGAGCAACCGATCGATTCCGTGAGGGAGGCGCAAACTCGTTTGCGCCTCCCGACGAGCAAGATGGCCAGGAATGGCCATCCTGCGACGGACTCCCCAGGGCAGGCCGTTCGGCGACAGGCTCCAAAAACAAGTCAACGTGCTCATCTGTTTCCTGTTTTCCTCTCTTCCAGGTAGCGCATGATATCCTTTCGCAGAGTGCCGGGAAACACTGAAATATCGTTTCCGCAGTTCGGTTGAAGAACCGTACTCACGTCTGTTGCGCAACTAAAAAAGGCGGAGGGAAACTCATCGATATTGGCATTGATATGGTCCCTCATCTGCCTCTCGGCTTGGGGCGTGGTTGGGATTCTCAGCACATCGACGGACTCTCCCCCCTTGCGATAATGCTCCTTGTAATTCTCCAGATCCGCGTCCGGTCCCGTCAACAGGACTTCCCCCGACCGGGGCCGGACCCGTCCCTCCTCTGGAAGCATCTTCGACTCCTGGGGCGTGAGATATTGCAGATGATCCCGCAGGGGCATCGATCCATTGGGGTCGAAGATCACCGGTTCCGCCGGGCGTTCCCCCTTCCTCCCCGCTGCCGGGGATCCCTTCAGGGTGGGCTTGCCGTCCAGGAGCAATGCCGAGTGCTGATCCTCCAACAGCAGAGAGTCCGGATCCCTCACCGTCAACAAAAAGGCATCCGCAACCACCCGCTCCGGATGCTCCAACCGGCTGGTGGTCCGTCGCTGGGTCGGGGACCCGCCCGGACTCTCCGGTGGTGGCCCCTTCGATGGTTGGGGGCCGGACAGGGAATCCAGGAACTTCCCGGGCGTCTTCGGCGCCAGCCTGGCCTTGATCGGTGCCATGGCCTCATGGTCCAGCATCTTCCTGGCCGTCTCGACCACCGGCTGACCCGGTTGGTCCACCACCTCCAGCGCCGTCGCCTTGGCCGTGTGAAAGTCGGTGCTGGCCTCGATGGCGGGCCGCAGAGAGACATGGGACCGGAAACGCTCTGAAGGTTTCCGGTCCGTCAGGTAGCAGCCCACGCACTCCTGAACGTACTCCTGGGCCATATCTTCCAGGCCATCGTTCAAGTTGCGCCGCTGCCGCCGGCGCTCCTCGTCCTCGTCCAGATCGAGCCCCGGGAACGGATCCATACGGTTTTTCAGTGCAGAGATCATTCTATATATCCCTCCGACAGGACAGAAAAATTTAAAATGTTCAATTGAAATCTTAAAATTGTTTCATTGCGCTTCAGGTCAATATGCCTTCATTATAGCCTCACTTGCCGTTCCCGTCAAACACTTTTTGACTATTTACCGTACAACCTGGAACCGCTCATGCCGCTTTGGCGCTGGCGGGAAAATACGACGGCCGCCACCAGCGGCACCTGCGTCAGCCGATTCCCGCCCGGCCCTCCGGGCGGCCGAGGGAGAGGGCTTGCGGGGCGGGAGGGAAAGTGATAGAACTCCCGCGTGCTTGAAAGAAACCCTGTCGTTCATTCCACACGCCGATGGCCAGGCGAACCCGGTGCCCGCTCTCGCGGTATGGTTCCCCAGTGATGGCCCCGGCGGCGGCGCAACCGAACTCAAAGGACCAGACCGTGGCCAGATTTTCCATCAGCGAACTCATGGAAGCCGGCTTCCACTTCGGACACCAGACCAAGCGCTGGAACCCCAAGATGGAACGCTACATCTTCACCTCCCGCAACAAGGTCCACATCATCGACCTGCAACAATCGGTCGCCCTGCTGCGCAACGCCTACAACGAGGTCCGGGAGGTGGTGTCCCGGGGGGGCAAGGTGCTGTTCGTGGGCACCAAGCGCCAAGTGGTGGACATGATCAGCCAGGAAGCCCAGCGCTGCAATCAGTTCTTCGTCAACCACCGCTGGCTGGGCGGCACCCTGACCAACTGGCAGACGATCAATGGTTCCATCCGCCGCCTCAAGGAAATCGAGAAGATGAAGGAGGACGGCACCTTCGAGTCCCGTACCAAGAAGGAAATCCAGGGCATGGAGCGCGACCGGCTGAAGATGGAGCGCGCCCTGGGCGGCATCAAGGACATGGAAGGCCCGCCCCAACTGCTGATCGTGGTGGACACCAACCGCGAATCCATCGCCGTGCGCGAGGCCAACAAGCTGGGCATCCCGGTGGTGGCCCTGGTCGATACCAACTGCGACCCCGACCCGGTGCAGTGGGTGGTGCCCGGCAACGACGATGCCATCCGCTCCCTGGGCCTGTTCCTGGGCAAGATGGCCGACGCGGTGCTGGAAGGACAGAACCGCGACGGCGACGCCGCCATGGCCTCCGCCATGGCCCAGCGCCCCGGTCCCGGGGCAGAGGAAATGGTGGTCGAGGACAAGGACGCTCCGTCGCCAGCGGAGTGACCCGAGCGGAATTCCCGGCCCCCGTCGGGCCGGAACGACCCATGGACGACCGTGACCGCCGCGACGGGCTGCCCGTCGCCGTGCGGCGCGCTGGAGGGAGGATTCGCTGAGATGGCCGTAACCGCAAGCATGGTGAAGGACCTCCGGGACAAGACCGGAGCCGGGATGATGGACTGCAAGAAAGCCCTCGCCGAGGTGAACGGCGACCTCGAAGCCGCGGTGGACTGGTTGCGCAAGAAGGGCCTCTCCACCGCCGCCAAGAAGGCCGGCCGGGTGGCCAGCGAAGGCAAGGTGATGGCCGCCGCCGCAGCCAACCGGGGCATCCTGGTGGAAATCAACCTGGAGACCGACTTCGCTTCCAAGAACGAACAGTTCATCTCCTTCGGCGGCGCGGTGGCCGAGCTGGCCCTGGCCCAGGCCCCGGCGGACGTGGAGGCTCTCAAGGCCCTGCCCTTCCCCGGCAGCGGCCGCAGCGTGGGCGATGAAGTGACCCACCGCATCGCCACCATCGGGGAGAACATGGCCCTGCGCCGCTACGCCCGCCTGGAAGTTGCCGCCGGCGTGGTGACCAGCTACATCCACATGGGCGGCAAGATCGGCGTGCTGGTGGGACTCGAATCCACCGCCAAACCCGACGCCCTGGCGGAGCTGGGCCGCAAGGTGGCCATGCATGTGGCGGCCGCCAATCCCTCCTTCCTCAACCGCACCCTGGTCTCCGCCGAGGCCCTGGAACGGGAAAAATCCGTGCTGACCGACCAGGCCAAGGCCTCGGGCAAGCCGGACAACATCATCGAGAAGATGGTGGTGGGGCGCCTCAACAAGTTCTATGGCGAGGTCTGCCTGGTGGATCAGCCGTTCGTGATGGATCCCGACCGCACCGTGGGCAAGGTGGTGGCCGAGGAGGCCAAGAAACTCGGCGCGCCGGTGACCGTGGCCGGGTTCGTGCGCTTCGCCCTGGGCGAGGGAATCCAAAAGGAGGCCAAGGACTTCGCCCAGGAGGTGGCCGCCCAGCTCGGTTAGGGAGCCCATGGTCATGTCCAAACCGCGCTATCGACGGGTGCTGGTCAAACTCTCCGGCGAAGCCCTGATGGGCTCCGGTCAAAGCAGCATCGACCCCCAGTTCATGGCCGGCCTCGGCCAGGAGCTGGGGGAGGTCAACCGCATGGGGGTGCAGCTGGGACTGGTGGTGGGGGGTGGCAACATCTTCCGGGGCGTCTCCGGCACCACCCAAGGCATGGAACGCACCAGCGCCGACCACATGGGCATGCTGGCCACGGTGATCAATTCCCTGGCCCTGGCCAACGCCCTGCGCACCCTCGACGTGCCGGTGGTGGTGCAGTCGGCCATCGCCATGCCCCAGATCGCCGAAACCTTCGTGCAACGCGACGCCGTCCGCCACCTGGAAAAAGGCCGGGTGGTGATCTTCGCCGCCGGCACCGGCAATCCCTACTTCACCACCGACACCGCCGCCAGCCTGCGGGCCGCCGAAATCGGCGCCGATCTGCTGCTCAAGGGCACCAAGGTGGATGGCGTCTACGCCGCCGATCCCGCGTCCGACCGCAACGCCGAACGCTACGACCACCTGACCTACGGCGAAGTGCTGGCCCGCCAACTGCGGGTCATGGATCTGACCGCCATCGCCCTGTGCCGGGACAATGGCATTCCCATCATGGTCTTCTCCATCCTGCAACGGGGCATCCTCACCGCCATCCTCAATGGCGAATCGAGGGGCACCCTGATCGAGGAACACCGATGAGCAACGATCCCGCCATCAAGGACGCCCAGACCCGCATGAAGAAGGCCATTGCCGCCCTCAAGGAGGAACTGGCCGGCGTGCGGGCCGGCCGGGCCAGCACCGCCCTGCTGGAGCATGTGGTGGTCGAGGCCTACGGTTCCCCCATGCCCCTCAACCAGGTCGCCAGCCTGAGCGCGCCGGAATCGCGCCTGATCACCGTGCAGCCCTGGGACAAGGGCACCGTCGCCGCCATCGAAAAGGCAATCCGCGACGCCGGGCTGGGCCTCAACCCCGTCAAGGACGGCGGACTCATCCGGGTGCCCCTGCCGGAACTCACCGAAGCCCGGCGCAAGGAAATGGTCAAACTGATCCACAAACAGGGTGAACACGCCAAGGTGGCGGTGCGCAATATCCGCCGGGACGCCATCGACCACCTGCGCCGCCAGGAAAAATCCAAGGCCATCAGCCAGGACGACCTGCACACCCACGAAAAGAGCGTCCAGGACCTGACCGACCGGTTCATCGCCGAAATCGACCAGGCCATTGCCCAGAAGGAGAAGGATGTTCTGGAGGTCTGACCCCCTCCGGCCCGTCCTTCCTGGAATCCAGCCATGCCCCCAGTGAGCAAGGAGCAGTTGCCCCGGCACATTGCCATCATCATGGACGGCAACCGCCGCTGGGCCCGCGCCCGGTTCCTCCCCCGTCTCGAAGGCCACCGCCAGGGCGTCAAGGCCGTGCGGCGCACCATCGAGGCCTGCCTGGACATGGGCGTCCCGGCCCTCACCCTCTATACCTTCAGTTCCGAAAACTGGAATCGTCCCCCCGAAGAGGTGAACGCCCTGATGACCCTCCTGGCCATGCACCTGCGCCGGGAAATGGACGAGCTGATCATCGAGGGCGTGCGCTTCCGGGCGCTGGGGCGCATCGCCGAACTGCCCGGCAACATCCGGGACCTGGTGGCGGAAATGGAAGAAAAAACCCGTCACAACGACAAACTCCATTTCAACATCGCCCTCAACTACGGCGCCCGCCAGGAAATCGTCGATGCGGTGCGCCTGGTGGTGGCCAAAACCCGCGCCGGTGACATCACCGATCCCGCCCAGGTGGACGAAGCCTTCTTCTCCCAATGCCTCACCACCGCCGGACAGGCCGACCCGGATCTGCTGATCCGCACCAGCGGTGAACAGCGCATCAGCAACTTCCTGCTCTGGCAGCTGGCCTACACCGAACTGGTCTTTCTCCCCATCCATTGGCCCGAGTTCGATCGGGAGCATCTGTCCCGGGCCATCCTGGAATTTTCCCGCCGGGAACGCCGCTTCGGGGCGTCCCAATAGGGCAGAGACACCGCAATGATTTCTCGCATTCTGTCGGCTCTCCTGCTGATGCCGGCTGTTTTATTGCTGCTCTGGCGCGGTCCGGCCTGGGTGGTGGTCCTGCTGACCCTGGCCATCACCGCCGGGCTGATCCGGGAATGGTTGCGCATGGAAACCCCGCCGGCGCCGCTGTTCGAGTCCCTGCTGCCCATCTCCGCCGGCTGGTTGCTGGTGGCGACCATCTGGCGGGAGGGGCCGGTGGGCCTGGTGGTGGCGCTGCTGCTGGTGCTGCTGCTGGGCCGGGAGGTGTTCCGGTTCGGCTCGGCGGGCGGTCGGGGCACCGGCGGCGCGGCCTTCCAATGCCTGGGCGTCCTGCTGGCCGCCCTGCCCATGGGCCTGCTGCTGGACATCTGGGCCCGACCCCGGGGCGGGGACTGGTTGACCTACCTGTTGCTGGTGATCTGGGCGACCGACAGCGGCGCGCTGTTCGCTGGCCGCCGCTGGGGCCGCACCAAGCTGGCCCCCACCCTCAGCCCCGGCAAGACCTGGGCCGGCGGCATCGGCGGCGCCATCGCCGGCACCCTGGCCGGCCTGGGCTGGGCCTGGATGGTGGGTCTGCCCCTGCTCCTCCCGGCCACCCTGTTCCTGAGCTTCCTGATGTCGGTCCTGGGACAGGTGGGGGATCTGGCCGAATCCATGCTCAAGCGGGAGGCGGGGGTGAAGGATTCCGGCTCCCTCATCCCCGGCCATGGGGGCTTGTGGGACCGGCTGGACAGCCTGCTGTTCGTGACGCCGTTCTTCGGCCTCTGCCTGGAAGCGCTCCGACTCTGGACCTTCTGACCGTCGCGCCGGGTGGTTCCGGTTCCCCCCCTAGGGGGGGAACCGGTCACCCCCACCCCGGAGCCGCCCCCGATCCGTGAATCCTGTTCCACAACGGGGGGAATGCTGGTATAGTTTCCCGGTCTTACCCACCCAAGAGGTCCCGGCAGGGTTTCATGGCCCAGTCACGAACAATGGGGGCACCCGACATGCCACACAGCCCTGTGGACCTTCCGGTCGATCCCGCCGCCCACGGCTTTTCCGCAACCACGCCCGTCGAACGGGTCATCCATTGGGAAATGTCCTGGCCCGCCGGCCTCATCACCCAGATGGGCTCCGGCATCCAGCCCTGGACCGGCTATCCGCCCGACAGCTGGACCACCTTCGAGGTGCTGTCCGGCCGCATTCAGGCCGAGGATCGGCCCCGGGCGAGGGCGATGGTCCGGGAACATCTGGCCCAGGGGCTGGACTTCTCCTTCGCCTGCCGCCTGGTGACCGCCAACGGCGAGGTGGTCTGGACCCGCACCGTGGGCGTGCTGGTGCGCGAAGGCGGGACCACGGTGGGCCTGCGGGGCTTCTTCATCGACATCACCGCCGAAAAACGCACCCTGGACGCCCTGGCCCGGCGGGAAAACCAGTACCGGGAGCTGGTGGAAAACGCCAACAGCATCATCCTGCACATGGACACCATGGGGCGGGTGATCTTCTTCAACCGCTTCGCCCGGGAGCTGTTCGGCTACCGGGCCGAGGAGATCCAGGGCCGCAGCGTGGTGGGCACCATCATGCCGGAGCGCTGCCTGGACGGCCGCGAGATGACCCAGGTGGTGAGCGAGATCATCATCCAGCCGGAATCCGCCATTCCCCGGGAATACGAAATCATCAACCGCAACGGCGACCGGCTGTGGGTGTCCTGGACCATGAAGGGCATCCGCAACCACCAGGGCATGGTGGTGGAGGTGCTGGGGGTGGGACACGATGTCACGGTGCGGCGCCGGGCGGGGCGGGCCGTGCGGGAAAGCGAGGAACGCTACCGCCGCCTGTTCGAGGGCGAAACCGATGGCATCCTGGTGCTGGACGCCGAAACCCTGACCATCGAGGACTGCAATCCGGCGGTGGAGCTGATGCTGGGCTACCGGCGCCACGAACTGCTGCGGATGCAGGTCACCCGCTACACCGACCGGCCGGAGTCGGAGCTGAAGCAACTGGCCGATTGCGCCGAGAACCTGAGTTCCGGCCATCACATCCCCCTCTGCCATCTGCGCCACAAGAACGGCACGGTGGTGCCGGTGGAAATCAGCGCCGGCTCGTTCGTTTCCGGCGGCCGCAAGAAGCTCATCGGCGCCTATCGGGACATCAGCGAACGCCTCAAGCGCGAGGCGGACCTGAAAAAATTCCGGGACCTGATGGACCAGTCCGGGGATGCCTTCCTGGTCCTGGATCCCGCCGACGGCCGGGTGCTGGACGCCAACGGCACCGCCTGGACCAGCCTGGGCATGCGGCGGGAGGAGCTGTTCCGGCTGCGGGCCGGGCAGTTCCAGACCCTGGCCCTGGGGGGCGCCCAGGACTGGGACGCCCTGGTGCAGGGTCTGCGGGAGTCCGGCTCCCTGTCGGTGGAGGGCCTGCACCGCCGACAGGACGGCAGCAGCTTTCCGGTGGAGGTGAACCTGCGCCTGGCGGGCGGCGACGACCAGGAAACGGTGCTGGCCTCGGCCCGCAACATCACCAAACGCAAGGAAACCGAAGCCGCCCTGATCCGCGCCAAGGAATCCGCCGAGGAGGCCAGCCGGCTCAAGGACAAGTTCGTCTCCCTGGTGGCCCACGACCTGCGGGCGCCCATCAGCTCCATCGTCAGCCTGCTGGAGTTCCTGCGGGACGATCAGGACCCGCCCCTGTCCCCCACCCAGCGGGACCTGCTGAGCGACGTGCTGGCCACCGGGCGCAACCTCAACCTGATGATCGAGGAAATCCTCAACATCGGCCGGCTCAAGTCGGGCAAGATCCGCCTGGAGAAGAGCTTCTTCGACGGTCATTTCCTCAGCGAGGAAGTGATCCAGCGCCTGGATTTCATCAGCCGCAAGAAGGGCCTGCAGATCACCAACCAGATCCCCGAGGAAACCCGTCTGTACGGCGATCCCACCCTGCTGGGCGAGGTGCTGTTCAACCTGATGTCCAACGCGGTCAAGTTCAGCCATCCGGGCGGCCGCATCCAACTGCTGCGCCTGCCGGACGACGACACCGCCCTGGCGGTGGTGGATTACGGGGTGGGCATTCCGGACGAGGTGATTCCCCGGCTGTTCCATGTGGAGGAAAAGGTCTCCACCCCGGGCACCCTGGGGGAGACCGGCACCGGTTTCGGCCTGCCGTTCAGCTTCGACATCGTCGAGGCCCATGGCGGCAGCCTGACGGTGGAGTCCACCCCGGGCGCCGGCAGCACCTTCACCGTGCGTCTGCCGCCCATGCGGCCCCGGGTGCTGCTGGTGGACGACGGCGCCATGGACCGGCTGATGATCGGCGCCTTCCTGGAATCCCTGGACGTGGAGATCATGGAGGCCGAAAGCGGTGCCGAGGCCCTGGCCCTGGTGGACATGCACCTGCCCCACCTGGTGGTCACCGACATCGCCATGCCGGCCATGGACGGTTTCCAACTGCTCCGGGAACTGAAACGCCGCCCGGAAACCGAACATATTCCGGTGATCCTCATCACCGGGGACGAGAAGACCGAAACCCGGGATCGGGCCTTCCGCATGGGGGCGGTGGACTTCGCCGTCAAACCGGTGGTGGTCCACGATTTCCTGCCCCGGGTGCGGCATATCATCAGCTGACGTGGACCAGGGGCCCCCGGGGGGGGGCCACGGAGCCGACGGGGGGGAGGAAGAGACCAGCAACGGCAATGGAACCATCGCGGTGATGCGACAATTCGACTGTGGCGAAGAGATCCTCAAGGCCCGGATCCTGATCGTGGACGACCAGCCGGTGAACAACCGGCTGCTGGAGACCATTCTGGCCCGGGAGGGCTTCACCAATCTCACCACCACCACCGATTCCCGGGAGGCGGTGCGGCTGTACGCCGAGCAGCCCTGCGACCTGCTGCTGCTGGATTGGGAGATGCCCCATCTGAGCGGCGGCGAGGTGATGGCGGCGGTGCGGCGCCATGCCGACAATTCCTACATCCCGGTGGTGGTCATCACCGCCCACACCGACCGGGCCGTCCGTCTGGACGCCCTGCGGGCCGGCGCCCAGGATTTTCTGCAGAAGCCCATCGATCCCCTGGAGGTGGTGCCCCGGATCACCGGCATCCTGCGGGTGCGCATGCTCACCAGCCGGCTGGAGGAGCAGGTGCGGCGCCGCACCGCCGAGCTGGAACGCGCCCAGTTGGAGATCATCGAACGGCTGGGCCGCGCCGCCGAATACCGGGACAACGAAACCAGCCGCCATGTCACCCGGGTCAGCAAATACGCCGGCATCGTCGGCCGGGCCCTGGGACTGGATCCGGACCGGGTGGCCATGCTGGAAAACGCCGTCCCCATGCACGACCTGGGCAAGATCGGCATTCCGGACAACATCCTGCTCAAACCGGGCAAGCTGCATCCGCTGGAATTCGAAAGTATGAAGCGGCATTCGGAAATCGGCGCCAGGATCCTGGAAACCGAGGGGGTGGAACTGTTGCAGACCGCCCATGCCATCGCCCTGACCCACCACGAAAAATGGGACGGCAGTGGGTATCCAGCCGGTCTCAAGGGCGAGGCGATCCCCCTGGAGGGACGCATCTGCGCCGTGGTGGACGTGTTCGACGCCCTCACCTCCGATCGACCCTACAAGAAGGCCTGGAGCGTGGACAAATCCCTGGACCTGCTGCGGCGCCAGAGCGGCTCCCATTTCGATCCCCGGGTGGTGCAGGCGTTCATGGACCATCTGGACGATGTGCTGGCGGTGCGTGACCGGTTTTCCGATTGAGGCGACTCCCGCGTTCCGCGGCAGGCTCGGGGGGGCTTTCCAAAGGAAGGGAGTTCATCCATGTCGTTCCGGCACCGGTGGGACATGTGGTCCGAAGCCATGCGGACCCACTGGCATGTGGCGCTGTCCTGTGCGCTGCTGGTCATGCTCCTGGCCGTCTATTGGCTGGACCCCCCGTTGCTGGCGCGTCTGCGCCATGCCACCTTCGATACCTTCCAGCGGCTCCATCCCCGCCCCTACCTGCCGGTGCCGGTGCGGATCGTGGATCTGGACGAGGAGAGTCTGGGTCGTCTCGGCCAGTGGCCCTGGCCCCGCACCCAGGTGGCGCAGCTGGTGGAGCGGCTGCTGGACATGGGCGCCGGGGTGGTGGCCCTGGACATCACCTTCGCCGAGCCGGACCGGCTCTCGCCCGCCAACCTGGCCAGGCAGTGGCCCGATCAGCCCGCCCTGGCCGAACTCCTGAACCGGCTGCCGGACAACGACGCGGTGCTGGCCCGGACCTTCGCCGAGGCCGGCGGCGTGGTGACCGGCTTCATGGCGCGCATGGAACCGCCCGCCCCGCGCCTGCCGGCCCGGAAGGCGCGGTTCGTCATCCGGGGGCCGGATCCCCGGCCCCTGCTGTTTCCGTTCCCGTCCAGCGTGACCAACCTCCCGGCCCTGGAAGAGGCCGCCGATGGCAACGGCGCATTCAGTTTCATCAAGTTGGACGACGATGGCGTGATCCGCAAGGTGCCGCTGGTGCTGCGTTTCGGCGACCACATCTACCCGACCCTGCTGGTGGAGGCGGTGCGGGTGGCCCAGGGGGAAGCCAACATCCGCATCGATACCGCCGGTGGTCCCGACAACAGCGGCCCTCTGCGCATCGAATCCATCACCATCGGGGAGATCACCGCCGCCACCGATTCCCGGGGCGAGGTGTGGCTGCATTACAGCAAGCCCCAGCCCTCCCGCTACATTCCCGCCTGGAAGGTGCTGGCCAACGCCATCGACCCCGACCAGGTGGCCGGCCACATCCTGTTCGTGGGCACCTCGGCCAAGGGTCTGATGGACCTGCGGTTCACGCCCCTGGGCCGGGAGATCCCCGGGGTGGAGATCCATGCCCAGATGGTGGAGCAACTGCTCCAGGACAGCTATCTGCGCCGCCCGGCCTGGGTGGACGGGCTGACGGTGCCCTATGTGGTCATCCTGTGGCTGGTGATGGTGCTGATCCAGAACCGCTCCGGCGCCCTGTGGTCGGCCCTGGCCATGCTGCTGGTGGTGGGCAGCACCTGGTATGCCGCCTGGAACGCCTTCCTGGAGCTGCGCCTGCTGGTGGATCCGTCCTTCCCGACCCTGGCCTGCCTGTTGCTGTTCCTGAGCCTCTCGGTGCCCCAGCACGTCCGTTCCGAACGGGAAAAACGCTGGACCCGCGACGCCTTCAGCCAATACCTGGCGCCGGCGGTGGTGGATATCGTGGTGCGGGATCCCGCCCAATTGAAACTGGGAGGCGAGGAACGGGAGATGACCGCCCTGTTCACCGATCTGTCCGGTTTCACCGGCATTGCCGAAAGCATGAGCGCCCCGCGCCTGGTGGAGATGCTCAACGGCTATCTGACCGCCATGTCCGGGGTGGTTCTCGCCCATCACGGCACCATCGACAAGTTCCATGGCGATGCGGTGATGGCGTTCTGGAACGCGCCCCTGATCCAGCCGGACCATGCCCTGGCCGCCTGCCATGCGGCCATGGACATGCAGGCCTGCCTGGAGGAAATCCGCCAGCGTCCGGGGGACATCATCCCCTGGCAGCGCCTGTTCATGCGCGTCGGCGTCCATACCGGTCCCATGGTGGTGGGCAACATGGGCGGCCGGCAGCGCATAGATTACACCATCATCGGCGATGCGGTGAACCTGGCCTCGCGTCTGGAGGGGGCCAACAAGTATTACGGCACCGGCATCCTGATTTCGGAATCCACCTGGCAGCGGGTCCAGGATGGGGTGGATGTGCGGCCCCTGGGTCCCATTCAGGTGCGCGGCCGCAAGCATCCGGAAGGGCTCTACCAGTTGCTGGCCCGCAAGGGGGAACTGCGCCCGCCCCTGGCCGACCTGCTGCCCCTGTTCGCCAGGGGATTGGACCTGTACACACAGGGCGATTTCGCGCAGGCGATCGGCTGCTTCGAAAAGGTCCTGGCCGTGCTGCCGGACGATGGTCCCTCCCGGGTCTTTCTGAACCGCTGCTTCCGCTTCCGTCAGCATCCCCCGGGCCCGGGCTGGGAGGCGGTTTTCGAACCGTGGGGCAAATAAAAGGGGGCAACCATCGAATACGATGTCAATCCGGCCGTCGATCCGTTACAATCATTTGCCCATCATGAAAAGATCCCATCGCAACTCGGAGGTCGGAACGGGATGGAGGTCAGCGGAACATGAAACATCAAGATAAAAATATAAATAATAACGAAGAATCCGACACCGCAGATCTGGCGGCAGAGTATGTCCGCGACCTGTCCCAGGAGGAGTTCCGCAGCAATCTCATGAAGAAACTGCGGCCGGTGGAGCCCCGCCAGTTCCACCGACAGCATGAGAAGCTGATCGACATGATCAGCGAACTCTACATGCTGATCCGCACCATGCAGCGCCGCCGGCCCACCGCGGAGGAGCGGCAGGCCCTGTTCAAGATGCTGGGCGAGTTCAAACAGTACGCCGCCACCCATTTCCGGGAGGAGGAGCGCTACATGCAGCAGACGAACTTTCCGGGGGTGACGGACCACCAGGCGGCCCACGCTAGGTTCGTCAGCAAGGTGCTGGAGGTGGAGGAGCGGGTGCGCAACGAAAGCGTCAGCTATGTGGTGGAACTCTTCTTCATGGTGATCGACTGGCTGTTTTCCCACATCAATCACATGGACCGGCTCTATTCGGACATCCACATCAAGCGCTGGGGACCGTCGAAGAAGTGAGGGGGACACCAGTTCGCTGCGTTTCACAGGGTGATGCGCTCTTCGCGATAGCTGCCGTCTGCCATGGCCAGGGCATCCTGGCGGTTGAAGGAGATGGCTTCCCGGGAAAAAACTGTTCACAGGCTTCACGATAGTCCATCGGCTCCGGTGCGACAAGCGGCATCCGCCCGGGGAAAATCCTTGGTAACCTGATGGCGTTCCAGTGACGCTGGTGGGCCGCCCGGTTCACCCCAGCCCCTTGGCGACCATCTCCAGCAGATCCCGGGACAGGGTCGGGCGCTGGGCGATGTCCGACAGGACGGACCGCATGCGTTCCTGGCGCACGGGTTCGAAGCGACGCCAGTGCAGCAGGGGGGCCACCATGCGGGCGGCGATCTGGGGATTGAGGCTGTCCAGCCGCAACACCCAATAGGCCAGGAACTCGTAGCCCTCGCCGTTGGGAGCGTGGAAGCGGTGGGGATTGCCGGCGGAAAAGGCGCCGATGAGACTCCGCACCCGGTTGGGATTGCGTTCGGTGAAATCCGCGTGTTCGGTGAGTTCCACCACCCGCTTGAAACAATCCTCCCCGGGGTTGGTGGCCTGGATGGTGAACCACTTGTTGATCACCAGCGGGGTTTCGCGCCAGCGGTGATGGAAGTCCTTCAAGGCCTCTCCGGCCTGGGGAGCGCCGGTGTGGACCAGGGTGGTGAGGGCCGCGGCCTGGTCGGTCATGTTGTCACTGTGCCGGAATTGCTCCCAGGCCAGGCTCCAATGCCCGGGCCGCTCCAGCAACGCCAGTTGGGCCAGGCAGTGGTTCTTCAGGGTACGGCGGCCGGCGGCGGCCGGGTGATAGCGATAGGGCTCGAGGCCCACCAGGGCGGCGTGGGTGTCCAGCAGCCGCTGTTCCAGCCCCTGGGCCAGCAGCCGGCGGATACGGTTCCGGGCCTGATGCACCGCCGCCGGATCGGCCTGCGCCATGCGATCCAGCAGCCATTTTTCGAACGGCAGGGTCAGGGCCAGGGCCTTCATGGCCGGCTCCAGGCGCCCGTCGGCCAATACCCGACCGGCCGCCGCCGCCAGGCCGGCCGCCACCGCCTCCCCGAGGGACTCCCCGGCCATCAGCCGGAAGATGTGGCGGGTGAGCAGCTCCTGACCGGCGGCCCACCGGTTGTACGGGTCGGGATCATGCCCCCACAGAAAAGCCGGATCGGCCCGCACATCCTCGAACACCAGCCGCACCGGGGCGGAAAAATGCCGCAACAGCGACACCTGGGGCGCCTGGCGCAGACCGGTGAAGGTCCAGTCCTGACGTTCTTCCCGCAGTTCCAGCACCCGCTCCAGGACGGCCGCGCCGGCCGGGGCATCCCCGGGAGACATGACCGTGAAAGTCGCTCCGCGACTTTCACCGGCGGAGGGGGGAGGGAGGCCTCCCCCCTCCATCGAAGTCAGCGGCAGGGGCGCACCGCTGGCGCCGTCCAGCAGGCCCATGACCACCGGAATGTGGAACGGCTCCTTGGTGGGCTGGCCCGGCGTGGCCGGACAGCTTTGGCGCAGGGTGAGGGTCAATTGCCCCCGGGCCGCGTCGAAGGCGGTGCTGGCCCGCACCACCGGCGTGCCGGCCTGCCGGTACCAGCGGCGGAACTGCCGGAAGTCCCGCCCGTTGGCGTCCTCCATGGCCCGGACGAACTCCTCCACCGTGACCGCCTGGCCGTCGTGGCGTTCGAAATAACGATCCATGCCGGCCCGGAAGCCATCCCGGCCCAGCAGGGTTTGCAGCATGCGCACCACCTCCGCCCCCTTGTTGTAGACGGTGGTGGTGTAGAAATTGTTGATCTCGACGTAGGAATCCGGCTGCACCGGATGGGCGGTGGGGCCTGCGAGCTCCACGAATTGTTGGGTCTGCAGCAGCCGCACGTCCCGCACCCGCTGCACGCCGGGATCGATGAAATCGGCGCTGAATTCCTGATCCCGAAAGACCGTCAGCCCCTCCTTGAGGCTCAACTGGAACCAGTCCCGGCAGGTGATGCGGTTGCCGGTCCAGTTATGGAAGTATTCATGGGCGATGACGCTCTGGATGCCTTCGTAATCGTCGTCGGTGGCGGTCTCCGGCCGGGCCAGGACATACTGGGTATTGAAGATATTGAGGCCCTTGTTCTCCATGGCCCCCATGTTGAAATCGTCGGTGGCCACCACCATGTACAGGTCCAGATCGTATTCCCGCCCGAAGCGTCGCTCGTCCCAGGCCATGGCCTCCCGCAGGGACTGGAGGGCATGGCCGCAGCGCTCGACGTTGGCCGCCTCGGTGTAGAACTCCAATCCCACCCGCCGGCCGGAGCGGGTGATGAACTCCCCGTCGCGGCGTGCCAGATCCCCGGCCACCAGGGCGAACAGGTAGCTGGGCTTGGGAAACGGATCCTCCCACAGCGCCCAGTGCCGCCCACCGTCCAGTTCGCCCTGGGCGACGCGATTGCCGTTGGACAACAACACCGGGCAGGCGTCCCGCCGGGCGATGATCTCCACCGTGAAGCGCGCCATCACGTCGGGCCGGTCGGGATACAGGGTGATCTTGCGGAACCCCTGGGCCTCGCACTGGGTGCAGAACAGACCCTTGACCCGATAGAGCCCCTCCAGGCTGGTGTTGTTCTCCGGCTGCAGCCGGGTGCTGACCGTCACCACGAACGGCCCCGGCGGCGGGGCCGGCAGTTCGAGGCCTTCCCGGCCGCGGTCGTAACGACCCGGATCGATGGAGTGATCATCCAGGGCCAGGGCGGCCAGATCCAGCTCCGCCCCGTCCAGCCACAGGGGATGGGGACCACCGGCGATGGCCGGGTTGGCCGTCATCTCCAGACGGCTCTCCACCCGCACCGGGGTCTCGTCCAGATGGACGGTGAGCCGGATCCGCTGCACCAGGTACGGATACGGAGTGTAGTCCTGCAGACGGATGGCGCGGGGGGGTTGGGTATTCAAAGAAGGTTTCCTTATGACAACAACATGATTTTCAAAGCCTTCCATGCAAGGTTATCCCATAGTGGGAACTGTTCGTCAAGTTGCGGGTGGCATGGAAGCAGGGCAGCGGTTCACCGGTCCGGTTTCCCGTTGACCAGATCCCGCAAATAACGATAGCGCGCCTTGTCGTAGGGAAAGATCGACCGGGTGCGATCGTCGATGGCCATGTCGGTCAGCAGACGATTCAGTTCTCCCATCGCTTCCTTACGATCTTTCCGATCCTCACCGACCAACCACCGAACCGTGCTGCGGATGACACTGACAAAGAATGTGGTCCGAATGATGGAGCCGCTCGCATCGATATTCTGGTTCAGTTTCTGGTACCAGGGCAGATAATCACTTCCATGGATGGATTCGGGATCATGCCTGTGGCGCAGCAGGGCGACCATGAGCAGATTGACCAGGAGATGCTGTTCGACCTGCAATTTCACCAGGTTGTTCTCGCTGGCATATGTCTTCTCCTTCATTGCATTGATCAAGGATTCCAGAAGGCTCTCGGTTTCCACGAGGGACGGTGGTACCTCCAGCTCGGAGGGAATACTGTGACCGCAGAACATCCGAAAGAGATGGGCCGTGACAGACACGGCCAACTCTTCGGCCTGAAAGCGCAGGTCCGTGGTGGTGGTGGGGTTGGCACGGCGAAGGTCCCGCTCCAGCCGCTCCCGGGCCGTTGCCAGGTGGTTCCGCACCCGCAGCAGATCTTCCATGCCTTTCGCGGAATGACGCCGGGCCACCGCCCGCATATAGGCGGCTTCCCGTCCGGAGATCAGTTCCTGGGAACTGTTTTCGGCGATGTGAAAGGCCCGTTTGGCTTGAATGTTGGAGACGATCCAATCGCCTTCCATGGCATACAGTTGGGCAAACCCCAAGCTGAATGTGTAACCGGAAGGATCTTCGCCCCGGAGCCTGGCCAGGGCCTTCTCAAAATCTCCAGAGTCCAGAGGCTGTCTCTCCTCCCGGGCTTGGATCAACCGTTTGAAGAATGGGAGTCCGGTAATGAACCGGGAGGCCTCGGGCAGGCTGGAGAAGTAGATGGGGGGTGGATTGCGGGTGGGGATCTCCTCGTCTTTCCCCTTCTGGGACAGCAGGCCATAACCGGCCAAGGTGGCGATATTGAAACAGGCATTCCAGTTCAGTTCCAGCTGGTTATTCACCAGTGACCGAATTCCATCCCGCAGTTGATCGATTGCCTGGGAAGCCTTGAACAGATCGAAAAGCCTGGTATCGATTGGCAGGCGAACGCCCTGATTGCCATTCAGCGCCGGGTCGCTGATCTGGTGGGTGGGCAGAACGGAAAAACGATAGGCCGCCCAATCCTTTTCGAAATCCCGCAACAGGTCCGGTTGGGTTGTCAACGCCTCCTGGGCATTCCTTTCCAGCTGCGTCCGGCTGCTCTCTTCCCTGTAGCCCTTCGAATAGGAGAGCAAGGTCTCCAGCCAATCGAAAAATCGTTTCTTTTTGGGAACCGGGGCGTCGCCGTCGCCCTGGCGCCCGGCATCAGGGGAGGGAAACAGGACCGAAGGCTCGGCCAGGAATGCCTTCGGGTGACGCAGGTAAAGATCGGCAAAACTCCTGCCCGTCCCGGAAAAGATCCCATGGGGATCGGTCCCACGGGTCAGGTGAAACAGGTTGACTGAACCTGTCACCAGGACCATGCGCTGTCTGGTTTCTGCCAGATGGTGGTTGATCCACTGGATCCAGGCAAGCAGCTCGGCATCATTAATGAAGTTATTCAAGACCCGTTGAGGCATATCCTTCGGTTTTGTTTTTGTCCGTTCGCAGTATTGATCGACCAATCCGTGGAGCCATTTTTCCTTGACTTTGGAAAACTCAATGACATCGGCAGAGGCAACTGGCCCCCGCAGAGCGTTGGCGAGAGAGACGGGCAGCCCGGGCGTCGAGACCAGTTGGCTCATGTTCGCCAACCTCTTCTCGCGGAACAGGTGGGATAATCGCAATAGCTGTCCCGTGGTACCCAATCCGAACAAGAGGCGACTGATGGCAGGAACATTCCTTTCCAGCCATTGTCTGCACTGCTGCTGGTCGACAATCCTGCCGAGTGCGGCCTGGATGTTCAAGAGGTCATCCAGATCCTTCTGGGCGTTGTATTTCTCTTCCTCGGCTTCCTGGACAACAGCGGTATATATCCGGCGCAGCTCCGTCCGGGTCGGGGGCAGTGCCAACAATGGAACCTCACGCGACATTGAGAATATATGGCGCGCCAGGGCATGGCCAAGGGCGATGGTCGCCTCCTTGTTCTCTTCATCGGCTTCGTCACCAGGAAACACCACCGCGTAACCTTCCCGGTCGATCCTCCCAACGGCGATCTCAGTCGGCTTGGTGAAAAGAGCCACGACATCGGCATCGACCGCATACCAGACCCGACCGCCCTCTTCCGTCAATTTCTGATCGTCGATCCAGCCATCCATCAGGCGCCGCTGTCGGACCGCGGCCTCGAACAGATCAGCCAGTCGAGAGGGGGGATCCGATGGATTCATGGCATTACCCATTGCATATGCATGTTCATGCGGCGATCGGCTTCATGCGAAAAAAGTCGTTGACCTGCTCATTTGCTCCCTCCGGCAGCACCATCTGGGGCACCCAACCCTGTTGTATGAACAGCTCAAGCAAACGACTCCAACCCAGGTGACTCGAAATTGAAAAATCAAGCGCGGTCGGGTTGCCGGAAAGATAAAATTTCCACTCGCCCTCGGTATCCGCTTCCTGGCAGAGAAGAAGAGGGGGCAGATCGTCCAGGGGAGAGAAGACCGCTTTCAATACCCAGAAAACCTGGTCATCGCCCCCGCGAAAAGTTCCCCCCCCCACGATGCTGATCAAATCTTCGAGAAAGCGAGCGGGTCCCACCAGGGTGATCAGGGCGGCCGCGGTCCAGCGCAGATGCTCGGCTGCAGGCTGGAACTGGCGGATTTGGATCTCCAACATGGTCCGCAGCCGTTCGAAGTGTTGGGGAAAACGCTTGGGTTCACAGCGACACAGGGATTCCAGGGCGATCAGTGTGTGCGGGTAAGGCTTCTGCTGGAAAGGGACGGAATCGATCAACCCGTTGAGGCAGTCCAAGGCATCGGGGCGCGGCGCGGCCAATTGCGAGACGGCCAGCATCGCCTCGGTCAACAGGGAATTGCCTTGCGCCGTGGTCCATCGGTCCCAGAACCCTTCCCGAATACGGAACACCAGGGGATGGAAGATCTCATGGGCTTTCACCGCCACCGCGATCTGGAGGATCGTTTCGAACAGGGGGATATTCCGTGGCTGGGGGGCCAGGGATGCCAACAGGTTGGCCAGAGCCTGTTTGAAATCGCTGCGTCTGACGCTGTCCTGGCGATCGATGAGTTCCTGCAGAGTGGCGGACAGTGAGTGGCTGCGGCTCAGGATGGGCGCCAGTTCGGGAAAGGCTTCTTCCAGAGTGAGATGGTCCAGGAGGTGCCCCTCCAGGCCATCACGGAGCCATCGTTCGAAGCCGGGAATATTGGAGTCGGCCCGTCGGCGTTCGGGGACGACCGGACTGACTGTGATGGATGGGGGAAGCCTCCCTCCACCCTCCGCCGATGGAAGCCGGTTCCCGGCGTCCACGGTATCGAACCCCCAATGTTCTTCGGACTCTTCCCATGGTTCCCTGCTCTCTTGGGAATCACTGCTCACGCCAGTACCCTTTCCAAGGTATCCACCACGCCGTCGACCCCTCCATGCCGGCGGCATAAATGGTCGGCGAAAACCCGGTTGTCATCCTGCGGCGAGTTACCCCGTTCCGGGCCACAGAAGCCCAGTGGCTGGACCTCGATCTCCGGGAGTTCGCCGACCGGGATCGGTTCCACGATTCGTTCCGGCAATCCGTCGAAATCCACCGCTGTGGGGGTGATGCGTGACAGGTCCGCCGTTCTGCCCCAGGGGTCGGTGGGAGCGGACTTGCCGGCTCCCCTGGCCATGTGACGGCGCTGGCTGCCGGCATCCGCGCAGGTCGGACGGCCGTGAGTCATGGCGTGTACCGTGGCGGCGGGCAGCGTCATGGCGAGAAGCGGTTTCTCGAAATGATGCACGAGACCCAATCGATCCCGGAGCAGATGGGCGGGAGTGGAAGTCGCTCCGCGACTTCCATCGGTGGAGGGTGGAGGGAGGCCTCCCCCATCCATCAAGGTGAGTCCTGCTTCTGGAGTGATCCACAAGACTCTCGCTGGATTACCGATGGTGGAAGTCGGGTTTCCTGTCGGGGCATTCTTGAGCTTCACCGGGATTTTCTTGGGTGGCCTCCAGCCTGCCCAGTCGATATTCCCGGAACTGAGTATTGTGGGGATCCAGTTTTCGCCAATTTTCTTGCGCTTCTCTTCGGGATCCATTATTTCATCCACGAAATCCTTGGCACCGGTGATGCTGACATAATCCCCTTTCACCGTTGCATTATCAAGCGGACGAGTACACCGAATTCGGAACCCCCTTTGCCTGTGGGGGGCTTCAGGACAGTCGGGAGAGGGCATGCCGCACACCAGGTCGAAACTGTCGGCGAGCATTTCAGAGGGCGTCGGGTCTTTGAAGAGGGATTGGGTCCCGGATGGGACGTCCGCCTTCCCGATCGCCTGCCTTTGCCGGTCATAATTGCGCATCCAGCACTGGATCAAGCCATTGGCGAATGTCTTGTCGAAGAGTTCCTGCTCCAACCCATCAAGCAGGTTGGCGAGGATGATTTCTCCAATATAGGCATAGGCGACCTTCTGACCATGGTCGTGGCGTGCTGCGTCAAAGGCACGGCGCAGATATCTGATCATCAAGGCTGTTGAATGACTCATTGTCCAGCATCCCAATGGCACTTAGATAAGAATTTTCTTCTCGCTGCCGCAGGCTGGCTCCAAAAAGCGGGAATCAATGCGTTCGGTTTCGCCCTTGACCAGATCAAGCATGGCCTCAACCATCCACGCGGGGGTGAAGGCCCCCCTTCGGTATCACCCAACTGGCGGCGCAGGCATGGCCTCAACCATCCACGCGGGGGTGAAGACCTCCCCGTGGTCGGCGACGCGCTTTTTTTGACTTGATGAGATTCATCGGGCGTTGCTTCCTCTTCTCGCTCTCATGGCAGGCCATACCAGGTTGACCTGCCGCCACCGTGGCGCGCCAGCAGCCCTTTATCAACCAGGGACGTAAAAGTGGCCTTCAGGGTGTTTGGGCTCGCGCCGTGTTCGCGCACTATATCGCGGGTCGTAACACGGCCATGATCCCGGACATAGTCCAGAATCTTGATTGCCAGCTCCGGCAGGTCGGCAATCGCCTTCCTCTCGCGCTCTACCTTCTCGGCCAAGCGGCGCTTTTGCTGCTGCAAGGCGCGCAGGAAGAACATCAGCCAAGGCTGCCAGTCCGGGGCTTCGCTGCGGATCGTGCCCTGGGTTTGGCGCAGGGCCAGATAATAGCCTTCCTTGCTGTTCTCGATCACGCTCTCAAGCGACGAATAGGGCACATAGGCATAGCCAGCCTGTAACAGCAGCAGCGTGGTGAGAATGCGGCTGAGACGGCCGTTGCCGTCCTGGAAGGGGTGGATTTCCAGGAAGACGACGGTGAAGACGGCGACGATCAGCAAGGGGTGAATCCGGCCCAACTCGCGGGCCTCGCTCAGCCAGGCGACAAGCTCTTGCATCCGGCGCGGCGTGTCGAAGGGCGTGGCCGTCTCGAAGACGATGCCGATCATCTTCCCGGCGGCGTCGAATGCGCCGACATCGTTGCGCAGGGTCTTGTATTCGCCTCGGTGCCGCTCGTCTTTCTCGCTGTAGCGCAGTAGGTCGCGGTGCAGTTGTTTGAGGTGGTTCTCGGTGATGGGGATGTCCTTCCAGGCATGGAAGACCGTCTCCATCGCCTCGGCATAACCGGCGACTTCCTGCCCGTCGCGGCTGGTGAATTTTTTGATTTCCAGCTTGCCCAGGAGTTGCTCCACCTCGCGGTCGGTCAGCTTGCTGCCTTCGATCCGGGTGGAGGAGCCGATGCTTTCTATCGTCGCGATGTGGCGCAGCGCCCGCAGGCGCTCGGGCGCAAGGGTTCCCAGGGCGCGCCACGCGCCCTTGAACTCGTCGATCTCGGCGATCAAAGCCAGCAATTCCGGCGTGATCTGAATGGAATCGGTGTGAATCATACCCGCAAATATACCGGATTATACCGGATTGTCCAGCCTGAAAAATGACCGGATTATACCGAATTAAAATGTGTCCAGGGCCTGCCCTCAGAGTGCCGGCGGCACCGGGCAGGAAGGGAGCGCATTGGGGGCAACATCCAATGGCACTTGGATAAGAATTTTCTTTTGAGTTTCAGCGAGGTGTGGCATCGGCCTCCTGACGGTGCATGATTCCGGGTTGGAAACCAAGGAAGCATGACGATGACAGAACCTGCCGCATTCTGCGGCGGTTTCCCGGAAGGTGTCAATTCCCCCAATACCGCCAGCCGGCCAGATAGCGCTCCAGCACCACCGGCCGGTCCAGGGTACTCACCGACAGGCCGCCGGGATCATCGACATCGCCGCCGAACAGGAACAGGGAGGGGATCATCCGCGCCTTCAGGAAGCGCAGCCCCGCTGGCAACGCGCCGGCCAGCGCCCCGGGCTCCGGCGTCAGGGATTCCCTCCCGGCCAGCACGAAGCCCCAATCGCCGAAGGACGGCACCAGCAGATGGTAGGGCCGGGCGACGGGGAAGACCTGGCCCAGGGTGGCGTGGATGGTCCAGAACGCCTCCCGGGCATGGAACGGGCTGGCCGCCTGGGTGACGAACAGGCCGCCGGGAGCCAGGTTGGCCCGCACCAGGCGATAGAACTCGGTGGTGTAGAGATGGGCGGTATCGGTGGAGGCCGGATCGGGCAGATCCGCCACGATCAGATCGTGGAGACTGGCTCTGCGGGTCAGATGGGTCATGGCGTCCCCCACCAGGACGCGCACCCGGGCATCCCGGGTCAGGGCGTCCTGGTTGGCGGCCCGCAGGTGGGGATTGTTGCGGGCCAGATCCAGCACCGCCGGGTCCAGATCCACCAGGGTGATGCGGGCGATGGTGGGATGGCGCAGCAGTTCCCGCACCGCCAGGCCATCGCCGCCGCCCAGCACCAGCACGTCCCAGTCCTTGCGCTGCGGCCCCCCCCCCAGATAGGCCATGGGGACATGGATCAGGGCCTCGTGGTAGCGGAATTCGTCGATGGTCGAAAACTGCAGGCTGCCGTTGAGGTACAGACGCAGATCGTCGCGATAGCGGGTCAGGACCAACTCCTGATACTTGGAGCGGGCGGCATGGACGATGCGGTCGCCGTAAATCGTCTGATTCCACTGGGCCAGCAGAAAGTCCGCGCTGACCAGGCCGGCGACGATGACCAGGACGATCGCCACGGAGGCGCCCCGGAACCAGTGCCGCGCCCGGGTCCCCAGGCGGTCGCCGAAGCGCCACACCAGCAGCAGGCCGATGGTCATGTTGACCAGCCCGAAATACAGGCCGCTGCGGAAGATGCCGAACAGGGGCAGCAGCGCCAGGGGAAAGGCGATGGTGGCCACCAGGGCACCCAGATAGTCCAGCGACAGCACATGGGCGATGCTGACCCGCAGGGAGTCGTACTGCTCCAGGATCCGGGTCAGGAAGGGAACCTCCAGACCGATGAGGACCCCCACCAGCAGGGTCACGACCCCATACATCGGCAGAAAGGCCTCGCCATCGACATGGGCCAGATAGAGCAGGGGCACGCACAGCCCCCCCGCCAGGCCCAGGGCGGTTTCCGTGAGGATCAGCCACGGCATCAGGTTGCCGGTAACCAGCTTGGAGACATAGGCGCCCAGGCCCATGGCGGCCATGTAGAGCCCGATGGTGAGGGAAAACCAGCGGACGCTGTCGCCGATGAAATAGACCACGGTGGTGGCGATCAGCAGCTCGTAGATGATGGAACACAGCCCGGCAGCGAACACCACGTAGATCAGGGTGAACACGTCCCGGGCGCGTTGCCGGTCGTCCGCCAGGACCGGGGGGGCGGGCACTACTTGCCTCCATGCAGACCGCGGCCACCGGTGGACGGCCCGCGCACGCTGCCGGTGCGGACGCTGCCATCCCCGGTGGGAAAGGTGGTGGCATTGCCACCCTGGTAGAAGAAGCCGCCGCCGGGAATCCGGTAGTTGCCCCGGTAGCCGGTATAGCCATACCCCTGTTGCGACGCCGGCAGCATCACATACCACCCCCAGAAGACGACGGCCACCAGCCCGACCAGCAGCCATTTTTCAAGGTTCATGGCGGCGCCCTTTTCCCTGCCGTCCACGCCCCGGGTCGGGGAACCCGGCCATCCGGGGCGGAAGATCGAGCCGGTTGGCCTGATGGTTGAACAGCAGGGCCAGCACCAGCAGCGCGATGGCGCCCCGGTTGAACAGGGCGGAACTGCCCCGCAGCGTGGTGATCTCGACGCCCAGGCGGGAGGTCGCGGTCTGGTCGGTCCCCTCCTCCACGCTGTCCATGGTCCCGCCGGCGACGGCGAATGTCAGGTAATAGTCGCCGGGTTCATCGAGGACCAGACGTTTGTCCGTGACGCCTTCGCTTTCGACCCACTGGCCTTCGTCGTCGGAGCCGCTCTCGTGGTACTGCTCCCCGGCCAGCACCAGCAGGGGGGTCTCCCGGTCCTGCCCCCTGTACAGCTCCACCTCCACATTGGCCCAGCTCTGCTGCAGATTGTGGACATGGATCCGGATATCGACGATCCGCCCCGGCCGGTCGATGACGATGGGGCCATAGGTTTCGTTGGCCTGGAGGCTGCCAGCGCTGGTTTGGGAACCCAGGGTGAGAGACATCCCGGTCAGGATATAGAAGATGGCGCAGCCGGCGCTGACCAGCGCCAGGCGGCCCAGACCCAAGGGGGTGAACATTCCCATGTCCTCTCAAGCCGGTCGCGGAATGGCCGCTACAGCAGCGCGGCCAGCACCAGGGCGAAGCACAGCGAGCCGCCCAGTTCCAACAACCCGGCCGCCACGTTGCGGTCCTCGACGATCTCCTTGTCGAGGTCATGGCCGGGCATGAGCAGAAAGTCGATGATCTGCCGCACCAGCAGCAGCAGGACGATCCCCAGGATGACGACTTCGGCGAATTCCAGCAGGCTGCGGGACCAGGAGACGAAGTCGCCGAAGATGCCCTTGGCGATGATGAGGCCCAGGGCCATGATGGAGCCGCCGAAGGCGATGCCGGCGGCGGTGTTGCCCGCGCTGACCTCCTGCTGCAGATCATAGGGCGTGGCCAGGTCGTAGAGGCGCGTGAACAGGATCAGCACCCCCTGGCCCAGCAGAAAGAACACCACCGCGCTCAGCACCCCGCCGCCGCTGCCGGCCAGGCTGGCGGCGGCCACCAGACCGGTGGCCACATACACGCCGAACCGCACCATGGCCATGCCCATGCTGCGCTGTTCGACGATGGCGGCAAGATTGCCGAATTTCTTGAACATCAGATGGTCCAGGGACCAGCGGGACAGGGTGAGGAACAGCAGGCCCAGCAGGGAATAGCCGGCCATGATCAGCAGGTCCTCCAGCAGCGATCCGGCAGAGGGGCCCATATGGACGCCGATGAAGATCAGGGTGACCGCCAGCAGATAGCCGATCAGGGCCAGGCCCACGGCGGGATTGTCGCGGATCCCCAGCTGCTCGGTCAGCCTGTAGGGCGTCAGATGATCCTTGAGCTTCCTGGCCACGAACAGCAGCAGGGTATAGAGCCCCATGATGGCCAGCAGGGAGAGAAGGCCGTCGAACCAGGTCGTCGCCGTCATGGGTTCCCGTCCCCACGGGTGGCATACACCGTGTATTGTGAAGGCTTGAGCGTCTGGGACACATGGCACTCCGGGGCGCCGCCCGGTTTCCAGGACTCGATGCTGATGGCGCTGTCGTCCTTGGCGCAGACAAAATCCCAGTATTCGAACGGCTCGCCCTGCAACCGGTTGCCGTCGCGAAAGAAGGTGGCCCGGCCGCTCTCGTCGAACCGGTAGGTCTGACCCTCGAACGCGAACGCGCCCTTCCGCTGACGCCGGAATTCCTCCAGCCGCTCCGGGGTGAGCCCCAGGGTTTCGAGGTCCACTTTCCGCAGGGTGATGGACACCTCCAGTTCGTCATCCCGCTCCACGCCGATCCAGACCTTGCGGTCGCCGGTTTCCCCCTCCAGTTCCAGCCATTCGAAGCCCTCCTCGCTGTAGGAATGCCGCCCGGTCACGGTGACATCCAGGTCTTCGAGATCGGCGCCGATGCCGCGCAGGGACAGCACCCCCCCGGGCTGCAGGTCTTCGATGGTCGGGGGCCGGATCCGCGGCGGATCGGGCTGCCGGTCCCCGCGTTTCTGCTGCGCCTTGTAGAGAAAGCGCAGCGTCACGCCGGCGACGATGAGCAGAAAGAGGGAGATGGCGTCCATGGATGGCGGGCTCCGGTGGAATTCAGAGGCCCATCTTCTGCTTCAGGGCGGCCAATGAATCGGCCGCCGCCGCCGGCTGGCTCAACACCCGATCGATCTCGGCATCCACGGAGGTCTCCACGGCGGCGAGGTCGCCGTAGGCCTCGGCCAGGGATTCCTCGGTGGCCACCTTGTCCTTCATCCGCTCCAGCATGGCGATGGTGCCGTCGCCGTTCACCTTGGCCAACTGCTCGTTGAGCTTGCGAGTGGCCTGGCCCACCTGGGCGCGGGCCTTGAGGGAACGCAGTTCGTTTTCCCATTTGCCGATCTGGGATCTGATCTTCTGCACGTTGCCCTCCAGCTGGGCGGTCATGGCTTCCATCTTGTGCAGGTCGGCCTCCAGCAGCCGGGCGCGTTCCAGGGCGCCGTCACGTTTGGCCAGGGCCTCGGTGGCCAGACGCTCGGCCTCGGCGGTGGCCAAGGCCCCGCTCTGGGCCTTCTGCAGCAGCAGCATGGCCTTGCGTTCGTAGCCGGTGGCGGTTTCCTTCTCCTGGGTGCTATCCCGGCGCAGGCGCACCGTCTGGGCCTTGATCTGGGCCAGACCCTCCATGGCCTTGACCTGGTCGGCCTGCAGGTCGCGAATCCCCTGTTCGGCCATGCGGGTCGGATCCTCCAGTTTGTCCATGGCGGCATGGGCCTCGGCCTTGCCCCAGGTGAAGAGTCGGTGCAGAAAGCTGCTCATGGCGGTGTCTCCCCGTCGCGTCCCGGTTCAGGCCCGGTCCCGGGCCATGTGGATGAAGGTCTCGGCGTGTTCGGCCAGCCCCATGGCCAGGGCGTTGATGGAGGCCTCCAGCTCGTTGAGGTCCAGATTTTCCAGTTGCAGCGTGTCCCGGAACAGCACCATCCGTCCGCTGGCGTCCAGCACGAAGGCGCCGTGGGTCAGCTCCCGGTTGATGATCAGCAGTTTCTTGAAGAACTCCGGCTGATCACAGGATAATTTCATGATCATCTGCTCCAGGATCAGCAGATCGTCCTCGCAGTCGATCAGGCAGTCCCGGATGCCGCGGGATTCGTCCGAGACCAGAAACAGGGTCTCGCGAACATCTTCCCGATCGATGCTGATGTCGAGCTGGACGAGATAATCCCTCACCTTGGTGAAATGGTCGTTGGACATGACGGACCGCCCTTTCGAGGTTCGAAGTTGCAGTTTTCACGGTACGAGGGTGGAGGGAGCCCCCCCCATCCATCAAAAAGTCATTCCGGAGTCGCCCCGACCTGCCGCTCGCTGCGCCGAATCCGCACCTCCCCGGCCGGGCGCAGCGTGCGGGCCAACCGGTCCCACACCCCTTCGGGATCCATCCGCGGGTTGCAGAGCAGGATATCGACCAGCGCCAGGCGATATTCCGGCCATGTGGAGATCAGGATATGGGATTCGGCCAAAAACACAATGGCCGTCACGCCATGGGGCACATAGCGGGCCTGGGCCTGGCCCACCGTCTGGGCGCCGGCCGCACGGGCCGCCGCCTCCATCCGGGCGAGCAGGGTTGCCGCGTCGTTCAACGGTCCTTCGCAGCCATGGGCATCGACGATCAACTGGATGATCGTCACGGCAACGGCCGGGGATGACGTGGGGTCGGTTCCGGATCCTGCCAGCCGGCCAGGTCGAAGCCCAGGGCCGGAACCAGGTCCCCGGCCACCGCCTTGAACAGGGCGATGTTGGCCGGCGTGAAGTGGTTGCGCCAGTCGCCGGCCACGCCCTTGCGCTTGAAGCGGTCGGGGGTCTTGTTGGCGGTCATGGTGGCGGAGGCGCGGTCGAAGCCGGTCTGGCGGGCAATCTCCAGGCACTGGTCCACAGCCAGGGGCCGCCCCAGGAAGCGGGCGATGCGGCCGATGGTGGCCGGCTTGTCGTTGACCATTTCATCGAAGGACACGAACAACACCGGCAGCTCCGAGCGCAGCCAGCGGCTCATCCAGCGCATCATGGACAGCGGCTGGCTGAAAATGCGGTCCCCCTCGGGATCGGCCCCGGCGATGACCCGGTTGAGCCCCTCTTCGGTTTGGGTGTCCTTCAGGACCCGGGTGATGGCGTTTTCCGTCTGTTCCACCAGATTGCGGTAATAGAAATAAAACGAGACCACCTGGTCCCGGGGGTCTCGGTACTGGACGATGACCCGATGCCCCCGGGCGCGCAGGGCGGCGACGAAGGTCGGATTGGCATGCCAGTGGCCGATCAGGAAATGCTGGCGGGGAATCCGTTCCAGCATGGTCCCGTCAGTTTCGTTGGAGGGGATGTCGGTGGGCCAATAGAAGGTGTGGCCTGTGACCAATTGCAGCACGTCGGACAGCAGATGGGTGCCGCATTTGGGATACGAATAGCAGGAAAACGGCACCGGTTGGGGCGCCGCGGCAGGAAAATCCGCATGCTGCCGCTGGTGGCGCAGGTACTGCCCCAGGTCGGTCAGATCGATGGGGGTCACCCCCAGCAGCTCCGGCTGGTTGGTCAGGGCCTGGTTGATGAATCCCATGCCCTGGTGCAGCAGACCCCGGTCCAGCAGGATGCGCCCCACCCGGTAGCAGGTGCCGGCATCGTCGGGATTGTGGGTGATTTCGTGGAGGAACAGGTCGCTGGCCTCCTGCACCCGGCCCAACTCGACCAGGGCCGTGCCCATGAAATAATGGATGCGGGGAAAGTCCGGTTGCAGCGCCCGGGTCTGGCGGTACGACGCCAGGGCCTCGTCCGCCTTCCTGGCCCCCAGCAGGGCATGGCCCAGCAAAAAATGCACCGTGGCATCCCGGGGCATGAGCCCCACCGCCCGGCGCAGGATCTCCTCGCCCCGCTCGGGGGCTTCCGACCCGGCCAGCAGCTGCCCCAGCAGTTTGAGGATCATCCCGTCGTCGGGGTTGAGATCCAGCATGCGCCGATAGCCCGCCTCGGCCTGGGCCAGATGGCCGGCCTTGTGGGCCAACAGCGCGTCCCGCAGCGTGGTCTGAAGATCCATGGTGACCGCTCCAACGATTACCGGTGAGACTCACTCCGCCACTTTCACCGGTGGAGGGTGGCGGAAGGCCTCCCCCATCCATCTACAAGTCAGCAAAATTCGTTCCGAAACCGTCGCTCCCGGTCCGAGGCATGCCCCAGCCAAGGAAGGCTCCCCCATCCACCGTCGTTGATGTTTCTTTCTTGAGTGTTTTGGGAAATTGCCACATAATGTTTCTTTAGTGCATGATGGACTGCAGCATGATGGCACTATCGCCGCCGGGTCAAATCCGTCAGCACGGCTCGCTGCGGCCTGCCCGAAGAGGATCGAACCATGAACCCCGATCAACCCCTGTCAGGTGATGAGATCGATGAATTCGAATCTCTGCTGAATGATCCTGTCCTGAACGCTCTGGCCGCTTGGCGTGAACCGAACTCTGGTGAGCCAATCGATGAAATGGAATATAGAGCCAGGGCCCGCCAATACGCACCGGCCTTTTTTGAAAAAATGAAAACTGTATTCGAACAGATTCAGATGGATCGTGGTAATGAAGAGCTACCGTGAAAAAGCCAAACAAAGACTCGAATCTCTTGTCGAAGTGTACCGCCTTCTGGTCCTGCAAGGCGGCTATTCTGGTGTAGAACTGGATAAGCGGATTCTAACGCTGTGTGTTCATGGTTATCTTGACGATACTTTCCGCTATAAAGTCGACCATCCCAAAGTCAATCATTTCGATCATCACAAGAAGGCTGCCTTTACCATCAAATGGATTGTCAAACTCAGGCCAATCCAATTGCTTGGTGCCGACCCTGGATCAACAATCGGAAAAATGATGATCAATGAAATCTATGCGTTGCATGCTGGCTTGGTCTTTATGAAACTGCACCCAGATATCATTTCCCCGGGCTACATCAGACACTTCATCTACAACCTGCGCCGCTGCCCGGTGGTGGCAGAAACCCTGGCGTCGGAAATGTATCTCCTGGAGCAGTGCGTTCACGGGAACCCTCCCTGATCATCAGTACCCAATGCCATCCGGAATGAAGAGAACCCCACCATGACCGACCGGCCCCGGCGCATGTCCAAGGAAGAAATCCATCACGTGCTGGCCCGGCTGCATCAGGCCTCCCCGGTCCTGCTGCGGGAGGCGCTCACCGCCCTGGCCTTCCAGATGGCCGTGGACGCCGACGCGGATCTGTCCCCGGCGCGCATCGGCGAACGGGCCATCCGCATCATCGATGAAATCCTCGACGACCCGGACGTGAACGAAATGGCCCAGACCGTGATCTGCACCCCCCCGACCGGCAAATCCATGCAGTAACCGGATGGGGGAAGCCTCCCTCCACCGCTGCGGGCCGCTTTTCGGCCGCTGCGGCAACCGGCGGCTACAGCCGCGCCCCCAGGGAAACCAGGGCGGTGACGATGCGCTTCAGGGCCGCCAGCCGGTCCGCCTCCGCGGCGGCCAGCACCGGGTTGAAGCGCGGGTCCCCCCGGGCCGAGATGAAACTCAGCGTACAGCGCTGCCCCCCGTAATAGGTTCGCTTGGCGTTGTCGAACTCCAGACTCTGCACTTCGAGGAAGATGCCGTCCGGGGTCCTGGCCTTGATGTAGGCGAAGAGCTTCGATTGCGCGAACGGCAGGGTGACGCCCCCCTGCTGGAGGGTCACACCCTGCTCCGTCACCCCCTGGCAGGGCATCTTGCCCGGGTAGGGGGCATGCCACAGGGACTGCCGGACCACGGCCAGGGCCTCCTCCCGGGCCAGGGGCGGATCGGCCGCCAGGGGCACGGGGGGATAAGGATCGGGCAGACAGCCCGCCAGCAGCAGCGGAAGCAGAATCGGAAAGGGCAGGCGCGGGGGAAGATGGGTCATGGCCGGGTCGGATTCGAGGGGATGAACCCTCGTCAGAAGGTTGAAAAAATCCGAAAGATCAGAAGGGATCGATGACGGAGTTCAGGCTGGGTTTGAAAAATTTGGCCTGATGCTCTGCAAAAAATCCGGTGAGGATCGCGCCCTCCACAGGCAACACATCCTCTGGAAAGTCAAGGCTGGTCAGTTTCCACAGGGTCTTGCACCGGCCTTGTCCATCCAGGTCGGCAATCCACATCCGGTCCTGCTCCTGGATCAGGGCATCCCGGACGGCGCATGAGCCCTCTTTCAATTGCCGAACCGTCCTGTTGGTGGTCGGAACGATGAGATGGCGAAAAGATCCAGGGATTTCGTCACAAAAACAAGCCAGATACAGGCCGGTCCGCCATGTGAAGGTGAACAGACCAGGACCATCGAAATCGTAAAGAACCTCCAATGGTTCAATGAGGTCGAAACAATCGTCCGCGTTTCCGGGCGGGGTCCAGTCAAATTCGGTCATGTCATCCATCCTTTACCGTGTGGAAGCCGGGAACCGGCTTCCATCGGTGGAGGGTGGAGGGAGGCCTCCCCCATCCATCAAAGTCACAACAGAAAACAGGCCTGCTCTTTCCAACCCCAAGGGGGGCCACCAGGTGATATGGGACGGAAAATAGTGCGCATCCATCGGAGCAACGGCAGAAAGTTTCTGGACAGCGTGCAACGAAATTGAGCTGTCAGCGTGCTGCTCGTCACTGTCGAAATTCTTGGCGTCCATTTTCTCCCAGACCATATGAACCAGCGTGGCGCCAGAGAATTCTCCCCCAGGCATGGTTATTGCTGATTTCCGCCTCTGAGGGGGAACAGTCACCCCCCTGCCCGCTCCGGGCCGGCCTGCCGGCCGACCGCCCGGAAAGAATGGCCAGGAAAAAATTGCCGAACCGGCGGATCACAGCGCCCGCTTCGGCCTCGAATGGGAGTTCGACCATGAAGAAGAAACTGCTCAGCATCCTCGACGCCGTGGAAAGCCTCGGCAAGAACGAGAACGATTACCGCCGGGTGCTGCGGACCTTCTCCAGCCAGCAGCTGAAGGATCTGGAGAACCTGGATCGGATCGATCATCTGACCGATCTGGAAACCAAGCGCCTGGTCGGCCTCATGACCCTGGTGCTGCAGGAATTGCGGGGCGATGTGCGCATGGCGGCCGCCGGGTGAGGCGAAAGCCGGTCAGGCGCCGTAATAGTCCCGGTACCACTCGATGAACCGGCCGATCCCCTCCTCGATGGAAGTCCGGGGATGGAAATCCACGTCGCGGATCAGGTCGTCCACGTTGGCGTAGGTGGCGGCCACATCGCCGGGTTGCATGGGCAGCATTTCCTTCTCGGCGGTGCGTCCCAGCTTCTGCTCGATGGCCGCGATGAAGTCCATCAGGCGCACCGGCTGGTTGTTGCCGATGTTGTAGATCCGGAACGGCGCGGGGGAGGAGCCGGGATCCGGCCGGGCCCCGGACCAGTCGGGATTGGCGACCGGGGTCCGGTCCAGCACCCGCACCACCCCTTCCACGATGTCGTCGATGTAGGTGAAATCCCGCAGCATGTTGCCGTGGTTGAACACCCGGATCGGCCGGCCTTCCAGGATGGCCTTGGTGAACAGGAACAGCGCCATGTCCGGCCGGCCCCAGGGACCGTAGACGGTGAAGAACCGCAGGCCGGTGCAGGGCAGATTGAACAGATGGGCGTAGGTGTGGGCCATCAGCTCGTTGGCCTTCTTGCTGGCGGCATAGAGGCTGATGGGATGGTCCACATTGTCATGCACCGAGAACGGCATGTTGGTGTTGAGCCCGTAGACCGAACTGGAGCTGGCGAACACCAGGTGCCGCACCTGGCTGTGACGGCAGCCCTCCAGCACGTTGGTGAAGCCCACCAGATTGGCGTCCACATAGGCCTGGGGGTTCTCCAGGGAATACCGCACCCCGGCCTGGGCCGCCAGGTTGACCACCCGGTCGAACTTCTCGGCCCGGAACAGGGCCATCACCCCGTCCCGGTTGGCCAGATCCAGGCGCACGAACCGGAACTTCCGGTTCTTCTGCAGGCGCTGCAGGCGCGCCTCCTTGAGGGATACGTCGTAATAGTCGTTGACGTTGTCCAGTCCCACCACCTGGTTGCCGCGCTGCAGCAACCGGGTGCCGAGATGGTAGCCGATGAACCCGGCCGCGCCCGTGATGAGAACCTTCATGCCGCTGGCACTCCTTTTCCCCGCCTGCCGGCCATCCACCTGGCCCGCCTACAGCCGGCCATCCACCTGGCTGGCCGGCAGGATGTATTTGAGATCGTAGATCACCGCGTGGTCCCGGCCGAGGGCGCGGATCCGTTCCGGACCCATGTCCCGGAACCGGGCATGGCCCACGGCCACCACCACGGCATCGTAGCTGCCCGCGGGCGGATCGGCGATCAGCTCCAACCCGTACTCGTGGCGGGCATGGACCGGATCCGCCCAGGGATCATGCACCTCCACCCGGGCGCCGTAGTCGTGGAATTCCCGGATCATGTCCACCACCTTGGTGTTGCGCAGGTCGGGACAGTTCTCCTTGAAGGTGAGCCCCAGCACCAGAATGCGCGCCGCGCTGACCAGGATCCCCTTGCGGGTCATCAGCTTCACCACCTGGGCGGCGACATTCATGGCCATATGGTCGTTGATGCGCCGGCCGGCCAGGATCACCTCCGGGTGATAGCCGATGGCCTGGGCCTTGTGGGTCAGGTAGTAGGGATCCACGCCGATGCAATGCCCGCCCACCAGGCCGGGACGGAACGGCAGGAAGTTCCACTTGGTCCCCGCCGCCTCCAGCACCTCCTGGGTGTCGATGCCCATGCGCTGGAAGATCAGCGCCAATTCGTTGATCAGGGCGATGTTGACATCCCGCTGGGTGTTCTCGATCACCTTGGCCGCCTCGGCCACCCGGATGGAGCTGGCCCGGAAGGTGCCGGCCCGGATGATGCGCCGGTAGAGCCGATCCACCCAGTCCGCTGCGGCGGGGGTGGAGCCGGAGGTGATCTTGGTGATGGTTTCCAGGCGGTGTTCCTTGTCCCCCGGATTGATGCGCTCCGGGCTGTAGCCCACGAAGAAGTCCTCGTTGCCCACCAGCCCCGAGACCTCCTCCAGCACCGGCAGGCAGTCCTCCTCGGTGGCGCCCGGATAGACGGTGGATTCGAACACCACCACGTTGCCGGGGCTCAACACCTCCCCCACCGCCCGGGAGGCCGACAGCAGCGGTCCCAGGTCCGGCCGCTTGTGTTCGTCGATGGGAGTGGGCACCGCCACGATGTAGACATCGCAAGGGCGGGTTTCCTCCAGCTCGGCCGTGTAGACCAGATGCCGGGCCGTGGCCAGATCCGCCGGGGTCACCTCCAGGGTGCTGTCCCGCCCCTGGGCGAGTTCGTGGACCCGCTCCCGGTTGCGGTCGTAGCCCACGGTGGGCAGCGTGCGCCCGAAGGCCACCGCCAGGGGCAGCCCCACATACCCCAGCCCGATGACGCAGATTTTGGGATTGTCGACCACCTTGATTCTTCCGTGTTCGGTTCCGCCGCCCCCCGGCCGGTCAGGCGGGGACCGGGAATCCTCCGGCCCCCGGGTTCACTTTATAGACCTTCCCCGGGTCCGGGTCCAGGGCCGGCCGGTCTTGCCGGCGGCCGGGGCCTGGGTTACCGTGGCGGATGGAGGATGATCCCGTGACCCACTGCCATTCCCAAGGACCCCGACCGACCATGCGCAACGCCCTCCGTCAACAGATACTGGTCACCGGCGGCGCCGGTTTTCTCGGATCCCATCTCTGCGAGCGCCTGCTGGCCCAGGGGCACGAAGTCCTCTGCCTGGACAACTTCTTCACCGGCAGCCGGGACAACATCCTCCACCTGCTGGATCATCCCCGCTTCGAGCTGATCCGCCACGACATCACCTTTCCCATCTATCTGGAAGTGAGCCAGATCTACAATCTGGCCTGCCCGGCCTCCCCGATCCACTATCAGTTCGATCCGGTCCAGACCACCAAGACCAGCGTCCACGGCGCCATCAACATGCTGGGGCTGGCCAAGCGGGTGCGGGCACGGATCTTCCAGGCCTCCACCAGCGAGGTGTATGGCGACCCCACCTGCCATCCCCAGCCGGAATCCTACTGGGGCAACGTCAACCCCATCGGTCCCCGGGCCTGTTACGACGAGGGCAAACGCTGCGCCGAGACCCTGTTTTTCGATTATCACCGCCAGCATGGCCTGGAGGTGAAGGTGGCCCGCATCTTCAACACCTACGGCCCGCGCATGCATCCCAACGACGGCCGGGTGGTGTCCAACTTCATCGTCCAGGCCCTGCGGGGCGAGCCCATCACCCTGTACGGCGACGGCCGCCAGACCCGATCCTTCTGCTATGTGGACGACCTCATCGACGGCTTCCTGCGCCTCATGGCCAGCCCCGCGGCCTTCTGCGGCCCGGTGAACCTGGGCAATCCCGGGGAGTTCACCATCCGGGAACTGGCCGAAAAGGTGCTGGAGATGACCGGCTCCAAATCCCCCCTGGTCCACCGGGACCTGCCCCACGACGACCCCCGCCAACGCCGGCCGGACATCGCCCTGGCCCGGGAACAACTCCACTGGAACCCGACCATCGCCCTGGAAGACGGCCTGCGGCCGACCATCGCCTATTTCGAAACCCTGCTGCGCGGCACGCCCCATCCAGAGCGCTGAAAAAGCCATCCACTCTTTCTGTGCCGGTCGGCCCGGATATGGTACGATCCAGAATCGGGAGGATAGAGTCATGGACCACGCCATCGCCTTCGACACCCTGGCCTACGCCAAAAAACTGAAAATCGCCGGCTTCTCCGAGCAGCAGGCCGAAGTCCAGGCCGAAGCCCTGGTCGCCCTGGTGGAAGATCGCTTGGCCACCAAAAAAGACGTGGCGGACCTGAAACGGGATATGGCCATGATCGAGGCCAGTCTGAAACGGGACATTGCCACCATCGATGCCAACCTGCGCCGCGACATGACCAGCATGGAAGCCAACCTGCGCCGCGACATGGCCGCCATGGAAACCAACCTGCGCCGCGACATGAAGGAACTCGAACTGCGCCTGACCCACTCCCTGACCCTGCGCCTGGGCGGCATGCTGGTGACCGGCGTGGCCGTGGTGGCCGCCCTGGTCAAACTGCTGTAGCCGCGCCACGGGAGAACCGATCATGGACCACGCCATCGCCTTCGACACCCTGGCCTACGCCAAGAAGCTGAAAATCGCCGGCTTCTCCGAGCAGCAGGCCGAAGTCCAGGCCGAAGCCCTGGTCGCCCTGGTGGAGGAACGTCTGGCCACCAAGAAGGACGTGGCGGATCTGAAGCGGGATCTGGCCATGATCGAGGCCAACTTGCGGCAGGATATGGCCACCATCGATGCCAACCTGCGCCGCGACATGACCAGTATGGAAGCCAACCTGCGCCGCGACATGGCCGCCATGGAAACCAACCTGAAACGCGACATGGCCGCCATGGAAACCAACCTGAAACGCGACATGAAGGAGCTCGAACTGCGCCTGACCCACTCCCTGACCCTGCGCCTGGGCGGCATGCTGGTGACCGGCGTGGCCGTGGTGGCCGCCCTGGTCAAACTGCTGTAGCCGCGCCACGGGAGAACCGATCATGGACCACGCCATCGCCTTCGACACCCTGGCCTACGCCAAGAAACTGAAAACCGCCGGCTTCTCCGAGCAGCAGGCCGAAGTCCAGGCCGAAGCCCTGGTCGCCCTGGTGGAGGAACGCCTGGCCACCAAAAAAGACGTGGCGGACCTGAAACGGGATATGGCCATGATCGAGGCCAACCTGAAACGGGACATTGCCGCCATCGATGCCAACCTGCGCCGCGACATGACCAGCATGGAAGCCAACCTGCGCCGCGACATGAAGGAACTCGAACTGCGCCTGACCCACTCCCTGACCCTGCGCCTGGGCGGCATGCTGGTGACCGGCGTGGCCGTGGTGGCCGCCCTGGTCAAACTGCTGTAGCCCCACCCCACGGCGCCAGCGTATTTTTCCGCGCCGCAAAAAAATGCCCTTGCGCGGTCCGCGGGGGATCGCTATGCTGACTCCAGATTCCACGATACGGATCCGGTTTCCGTATGGACGGAATCGGCCTTCCAGAGAGGTGCCCCATGGGGAGATCGTTGTTGCGAACCAATGTCAACCTGACCCAAACCCTCTTCGACGCCGCGGCCAGGTTTCAAGAGATCCATGGCGCAGCCCTGCGCAATCTGGCCGACCATCAACTGGACGCCGTGGGGCATGTGGTCCGTTCCGGATCCGACCAATGGCGGATCATGGGCGGCCTGCCCATGGACTTTCAGCAGGTGGTGCGGGAACAAGCCGAGCTGACGGAAACCCTGGGGCAGCGCCTGCTGAACCAGGCCCGGCAGACCCTCGACATGCTGATGGTCAACCGCGATGAATTCAATGCCATGCTGGACACCAGCATGCAGACCGCCTGGAACGAGGGCTGCTGTCAGCCGTTGTCGGTCTGATCATCCTCCCCACCGGACCGGCCGCCATCGGGCTCCCGAAACCACCCCCGCCCGGGGTATGGATCTTGATGGCGTCGCCGGCGTTCACCAGACCCTGAAAGCAACCCGGGAGTTCCTCGCGGCGGCCGTCGGCATGCAGGCGGAACCGCGAAGTGCTAGCGGCGGGGCGGGGCGGATCCGACCGGATCGTCCATCAAGCCGGACGGCCCCTGCCGGCCCCGGCGCTCACCGCCCGGCGGCTCGCCTGACCAGGTTGGCCAGGACCTCGGCCCGATCGGAGCCCAACTGGCCGATCCAGGCATCCACCTGGGCCACCACATCGGGATCCAGGGAGATGTTGACCTGGGGCTTGGCCTCCACTTGGTAGTGAACCTCCACATAGAAGGGCTGGTCGTTGACCCGGAAGAACTGGCGCACGCTTTCCAGTTGGCTCTTGTAATCCACCTCGTAATCGCCGCCGACGATGATGGTGGGCGGCGTGAGGTTGACCTCCCCCACGTTGGTGGTGTTCATCAGGCGGGTCTGGATGCCGCCGGAGATCATGTTGCCGATTTCGGCGAAACCGTCCTTGGCCTCCTCGGTGAGGCCCTTGTAATGCTCACCGGAGAGCGCCCCGGCCAGGATGCGCGCCACCGGCCCGGAGCAGGCCACCCGCACCCCGCCGTTGAGGCCGCCGTTGAGCCCCACCATGGCCGACACCTCGGCCCGGGCCGCCACATGGACCACCCCGGTGGGCTTCGCCACCCCGGCGCTGGGGGCGACGTTGAGAAAGAGCATGGTGTTGACGATCTCCATCACGCTCTCTTCGGTGGCTTCCAGAATGTGCTGGTGCAGATCCAAGAGTCTCTCCCTATCTATGACGGACAGCAACCCGGGTCCCCCCCTGGTTGACCATCCTGGCCGGCTAGAACCCGCCGCCGTCGGATTTGGCGAACTCGGCGTCGGCGTTCTGGAAGATTTCGTTGTTGGTGGCGCTGATGCGCTGGATGGACTGGATCATTTCCTTGGCGGTGCTGGTGGCTTCGTAAGTGTTGGTCTGGATCTCGTCCACCCGTTCGGCGATCATGTTGGTGGCTTCGGCGGTCTGGCGGGACAGGTCCTTGACCTCGTTGGCCACCACCGCGAAGCCCTTGCCGGCCTCGCCGGCCCCCGCGGCCTCGATGGAGGCGTTCAGGGCCAGCATGTTGGTCTGGCCGGCGATGTTCTTGATCACCTTCACCGCCTTGCCGATCTCCTGACTGGACATCGCCAGCTTTTCGATGACCGCGAAGTTGCTGCGGGCGTGCTGAATGGCCTGCTCCAGCTCCCGGTTGGTCTCCTCCGCCTTGCGGTAGAGGGAGTTGATCAACTCCTGGGCTTCTTCCAGTGAAGAGACGTGGGTGGTCATGGCCATGGCTCCTTCCTTGTGCTGAGCAGAGGGTGGCTGACTTTAGATGGATGGGGGAGGCCTCCCTCCACCCTCCACCGCTGAAAGTCGCGGAGCGACTTTCAGCGGTAACGGACTGCATGGCACGGGATTCTACCCGTTTGGCCCCTGGGGGTAAAATGTAATCCGCTTCAATTCCCAACCGTCCTGGGATATCAGCCCGTTGATCAACGGGCTGCGGGCGGGGCAGGGATGCCCAGATATGCCGGCCTGCGCGGGGTGTGAGCGCCGTGGAAGCCGAAAAGCGGCTTTCATCGGTGGGAGGGTGGGCGGTGGAAGAGGAAAGCGCAGCGGGCGGTCAGTCCACCGGGGCGCTCACCAGCTGAAACGTGACCGGTCCGTCGTTGACCAGGTGAACCGCCATGTCGGCGCCGAACCGGCCCCGGGCCACCGGCAGACCGGTCTGTTCCAGCAGGGTGCAGAGTCGTTCGAACAGCGGCCGGGCCAGGTCCGGGGCCGCGGCGCCGGTGAAGGACGGGCGGTCGCCCTTGCGGAGATCGGCGGCCAGGGTGAACTGGGAAACGGCCAGCACGGCGCCGCCGATGTCAAGGACCGAACGGTTCATGCGTCCCGTGTCGTCGGGAAACATCCGCAGGCGGGACACCTTGCGGGCCAGCCAGGCGGCCTGCTCCGGCCCATCGCCCTGTTCCACGGCCGCCAGCAGCAGGAGGCCCCGGTCGATGGCCCCCACCGTCTCCTCCCCCACCACCACCCGCGCCCGGCTCACCCGCTGCACCACCGCCCTCACGAAGCCGCATCTCCCAGGGCATCGGCCACCGCCCGCAGCACCTCATCGGTACCGAAGGGTTTCTTCAACATGCGGAAGGCCCCCAGCCTTTCCGCCACGTGCAGACTGGTATCGGCGCTGAGGACCCGCCCGCCGCCGGACAGGGCGATCACCCGGATGTCGGGATGGGCCTCGGTCAATTCCCGGATCACCGCCACCCCATCCACCTCGGGCATCAGCAGGTCGGTGATCACCACCTCCGCCGGCGCGGCCCGGAACAGGTCCAGGCCCTCCCGACCATCGGCGGCGCCGCGGACCACATGTCCGGCGTCCACCAGAATGGCCGCCAACAGCTCCCGGATGACCGGATCGTCGTCAATCACCAGTATGTCCGCCACCGCCCCTCCTCTCGAAACCCGCCTGTCCCGAAGCGCCCCAGGACCCTGGGGGACGCTCCAAGGGCGGTTCGATCAGTTCTTTTCTCCCTGCACCTTTTCCACCCGGGCGCAGAACACATAGCCGGCGCTGCGCACGGTCTTGATCAGATGGGGACTGCGGGGATCGTCCCGCAACCGTTTGCGCAGCCGGCTGACCTGCATGTCGATGGTGCGATCGAAATGGTCGGTTTCCCCGCCGTGGGACAGATCCAGGAGCTGGTCCCGGCTCAGAACCCGGTTGGGATGGTTGAGAAAAATCTTCAGCAGGGCATGTTCGCTGCCGGTGAGGGGCACCACCTCGCCGTCGGGGGCGACCAGGTCCCGGGAGAGGCCGTCCAGCTTCCAGCCGGAAAAGCGGAACAGGGCATCCTCGGGATCCGACGGCCGGTCGCCGCCCGTCGGGGTGCGGGTCCGGCGCAGCACGCTCTTGACCCGGGCCAGCAGCTCCCGGGGATGGAACGGCTTGGCGACATAGTCGTCGGCCCCCATCTCCAGACCGATGATGCGATCCATCTCCTCGCCCTTGGAGCTGAGGATGATCACCGGCACGTTGGAGCGCGCCCGCAGGTTGCGGCACAGGATCAGGCCATCCTCCCCCGGCAGGATCAGGTCGAGGATGACCAAGTCCACCCGGGTCAGATCCCGGTTCAAGCCCCGGCCGTCGGCGGCCAGGGCGACCTGGTAGCCGTTCTTTTCCAGGAAACTGCCCACCAACTTCCGGATGTCCGGATCATCATCGACGACGAGAATCTGGCCCGTGGATTCCATGGGTACCGTCCGCTGTCAGTCCGCCGCTCCGGTCGCTTCCGAAGCGGAACGCCCCCAAGAGGTCCTCATGAACCTCTCCCCCCATCACCCCTCTGTAGCGTTTTATCACAAACCGTCATCATAACCCAATGCCATTTGTCGCTCATCGGCCGACAAGGCCGCCGGATCGGCGGTTCGCTGCCAGATGCAGTAGCGGTTGCGCCCCTCGCGCTTGGCCTGATACATGGCCGTGTCGCCTCGGCCCAACAGCTCTTCCCCGGTCTCGGCATCCCGGGGGAACAGGGCGATGCCGATGCTGGCCCCCACCACGCAGGCCCGGCCATCCACCCAGAAGGTGCGGGACAGGGCGGCCAGGACCTTGTCCGCCACCGCCGTCACGTCGGCCTCCCCCTGCACCCCGCCCAGGATGATGACGAACTCGTCGCCGCCCACCCGGGCGGCGGTATCGCTGGCGCGGATCAGCCGGCCCAGATGGTTGGCCACCTCCCGCAATACCGCGTCCCCGGCCCCGTGGCCATGGGTGTCGTTGATGGGCTTGAAGCCATCCAGGTCCACATAGAGCAGTCCCACCTGCCGCTTGTCCCGCCGGGCCTGGGCCAGGGCCCGCCCCAGACGGTCGGTCATCAGGATGCGGTTGGGCAGACCGGTGAGAACATCATGGTGGGCCTGATGCTGCAGGCGTTCCTCCATGCGCTTGCGGGTGGTGATGTCGGTGAACAGCCCCACATAATGGGTGGTGCGACCCTGGGGATCCCGCAGGGCGGTGATGCTCAACCATTCGGGAAACAACTCCCCGTCGCGCCGGCGGTTCCAGATTTCCCCCTGCCAGCGGCCGGTGCGCTCCAGTTGGGCCCACAGGACGCGGTAGAACTCGGCCTCCTGGCGGCCGGAATGCAACAGACTGGGCTTGCGGCCCAGGGCCTCCTCCCGGGGATAACCGGTGATGAAGGTGAAGGCGGGATTGATGTCCACGATGCACATGGTGCCGGGATCGACGATCATCACGCCTTCCTGGCTGTTGCGGACGATGCTGGCGGCCAAACGCAGGCGTTCCTCGTCGCGCTTGAGGGCGGTGATGTCCCGGAAGGCCACCACCGCGCCGCGCACCAGGCGTTCCTCCACCAGGGCGACCAGGGAATACGAAGCGGGAAAATCCGCCCCCCCCGCGTCGACCAATCGGGTCTCCCCCACCCGGACCTGTCCGGGGTGCAACCCCGCCCCTTCCAGGGGACAGCCGGCGTCCGTCTCGGCGGCTCCGATGGCTGCGATGGGACAACCGCGACCGTCGGGATGCACCGTCTGGTGAAACTCCCGTCCCAACAGCTCCGCCTCGCTGCGGCCCAGCAGATGTTCCCCCGCCGGGTTGAGGAACGCCAACCGGCCCGCGGCATCCAGACTGGCCAGGCCCTCGCCCAAGGCAGAGGTGAGATCCCGCAGGCGTTTTTCGCTGTGCCGGACTTTCTGGTTGGCCTCTTCCAGGGCGATGACCGACTTCACCCGGGCCAGCAGCTCCACCCGGTTGAAGGGTTTGGTGATGTAGTCCACCGCGCCCCGTTCGAAGGCGCGGACCACGTCTTGCACATCGGCCTGACCGGTCACCATGATCACCGGCAGGTGGCGAAAGCGGTCGGCGCCCTTGAGCAGGACCAGGGTCTCCAGGCCGTTGCCCCCGGGCATGTCCACGTCCATCAGCACCAGGCCCACCGGCGGGATGGCGACGGCGGATTCCAGAATCGCCCGGGCCGCCGGTCCCGAGTCGGCGAATACCAGATCGCGAAACCCGGCCTTGTTCAGGATGGTTTCGAGGAGGAGTCGGTCGTCCTGGGAGTCGTCGGCGATCAGGATTTTCACTGCCGGAATCTCCCTCACGGCCGCTGGTGGTACACCGGGCTCATTCGTAGACGACTTCCACCCGCTCCAGGTAAGCCACCAGATCCTGGATGCCCTGTGCGATTTCCCCGGCCTGGCTGGTCTTGGCGGCATTTTCCACGCCCCGGCCGATCTCGGTGATGGCGTCGAAGCCGTAACCGGCCCCCGAGCCCTTCATCCGGTGTCCCAGCACCCGCAGCGATTCGAAATCACCCTGTTTCAGGGCATTGCGCATGGCTTCGACATCGTTCCAGCGGTTTTTCAAATACCCCGGAACGATCTCTTCCAGATCATGATCGATGCGCACCACAACCTTGTCGGGTCCGGATGTCATGCTCCCCCTCCCAGATCGGCAGTACGACCCATGGCGAAACAAAACCTGTCCACAGTCCCCCCTCTTCCCAACGTCCACACCAGTCTGGCCAATTTCAGATGGATGGGGGAGGCCTCCCTCCACCCTCCACCGATGAAAGCCGCTTTTCGGCTTCCACGGCAACCTCCCCACCAGTCGGGATCGTCCCGCCTCCCCGCCTGGATTGCGCAGTCTAATGCAATCCCTGCCCACGGGAAAAGCCGGATTCTGTATCTTCCGGGGCCAAATTGTAAGGGAAGACCGAATCATAAGGAAAATCAGGCCGAAACAGGCGCCAGGCACGGGGGACGAAGCTCAATCCGCGCCGGGGCCGGCGTCCCGATCCCGCAGGTGGCGCTGGAGGATGCCTTCCGCCGCCCGGGCGCCGCCTTCGAGAAAGCGCTCCACCAGCCCGTCTTCCATCAGGGCGTACCAGAACCGGCTGCGCTCCGCCAGGACGGGAATCCGCTCCGCCACCGGGCGGCGCCAGGTTCCCAGCCAGCGGGCCAGGTCGCCCATGGCCTCCGGCAGCAGGGCGGCCAGACGCCGGCGCAGGTGGGCGGCCAGGGCCGGGCTGGTCCCGCCGGTGGACAGGGCCGCGATCACCGGCGGGCGACTCACCACCGCCGGCCAGATGGCCGAGCAGAAGCGGCGCTGGTCCACCACATTGACGAAGATGCCCCGCTCCTCCGCCGCCGCGAACATCCGCCGGTTGACGGCCTCGTCCTCCAGGGTGCTGAGGACGAAGCGCATGCCCTCCAGATGGTCGGGCCGGAACTCCTCCTGCAACCAGCGCAGGCGGCCGGCCGCCGCCGCCTGTTGCAGGGCCGGGTCCGGCCGGTGGGCCAGCAGGGTGACCCGGGCCCCGGCCGTCAGCAGCGCCTGGGTCTTGCGGGCGCCCTCGGCACCCTCCCCGCCCAGCACCAGGCAGGGGCGCCCCCGCAGATCGAGGAACAGCGGCAGGGCCGGGATGAATTCGGCATCGGTGGGCGTGGTCATGGCGGTGCGGTGCGAAATCCCTTATCCTGTCGGTTCGGTTTCCATCCCAACGGCACGAGGTCCGACGCGATGAGTGGCGCCAGCCCCGACGATGGGGCCATCCCGCCCACCGGGAATATTCTGGATGTCTCCAACCTCCCGGCCCCGGAACCGCTGCGGCGCATCCTGGAGCGCACGGCGCTGCTGCGGCCGGGGGAAAGCCTGACCGTGCATCATAGCCGGGTTCCCTGCCTGTTGTACACGCGCCTGGCGGAACGCGGCCTGGCGGTGACCACCGATCCCCGCCCGGACGGGCCGGTGGTGCTGGTCATCACCCGGCCGCTCAATACTCCTTGAACTTGGCCACCACCGCCCCGCAGAACACGGTCCGCTCGTCGATGGGGATGATGGGATAGCGGGGATTGAGGGGCTTGAGATAGCGCTGGGGGCCATCGATGACCAGCTGCTTGAAGGTGGTGTGGATCTGTCCGTCTCCGGACACCCCCACCACCACGAACTGATTGTGTCCCGGCAGTCGGGTGGGATCCACCAGGATCAGATCGTTTTCGCAGAACTCGATTTCCATCGAATCCCCGGTCACCCGCAGGGAGTAGGACAGAGGATTGACCCGGGGAAACACCGGGATCCAGGTATCGACCCGGGGCACCAGCAGGGATTTGCCCCAGGTGAGGGCCTCCTCCCAGGAAATCAGCGGAATGCGGGTCGGACCCACACCGGGATCCCTGTCCCCGGAACCCCGGGACCGGGCCAGTCGCCCCGCCATCCGGTCCTGACAACCGTCCAACGCCTCGGCGCCGCCCAGGGGAACGACGCCGCCGACCAGCCGCTCGCCCTGGCCGGTTTCCAGCCAGACCGGATCCACCCCGCAGGACATGGCAATGGCCACGGTGCGTCGGGAGGAACGGGACCGGCCGCATTCCAGTTTATGCACCGCCGTCTGACTGATCCCCACCCGGTCGGCCAGCTCCTTCTGGGTGAACCCCGCCTGCTCCCGGGCGATGCGGATCCGGCCGCTCAGGGTGTTGGGCATTGTGCCGCTCCTCTTCATCTTCCCTCGACCACCTCCTGGCTGGCATGGATTGTGTCGACAGCGTTTCGCTTGAGATCATACCATCCTGCCAGATGACCATGAAAGTCGCGGAGCGGCTTTCATGGTCCGAGGGTGGAGGGAGAGGCTTCCCCCATCCCTGCAACGTTAATGCGTTGTTCCACTCCCTGGCAACCGGGTTCGCCGCCAGGACCGGACCGGAAACATGGTTCTGTCCTTGGCCCGGGACCAGGATTCGGTCACAATGGCACTCCTGACCCGGCGATGGCATTTCCACGGAGGTTCTCCCCCATGGCGATCGGATCCTACAGCACCCCCCGCCCCAGGAAGGGGCTCAAACGCCCCGAACGGCTGGACTCCCTGGTGCGGGACGCCCGCCAGAACCGGGATACCCGCATGGCGGGTTACCGGGAACAGTCCCTGCGCATCCATCCGCTGGTCTGCGCCCGCTGCGGCCGGGTGTTCGAACGGGACAATCTGGTGGAACTGACCGTCCACCACAAGGATCACAACCACGACCACAATCCCCCGGACGGCAGCAACTGGGAAAACCTCTGCATCTATTGCCACGACAACGAGCATGCCCGCCAGGTCGAATACCAGGCCCGGGGCGGGGATGACGGGGCGGCGGATCCGGAACCGGCCGCGGCCACCCACAGCCCATTCGCCAACCTGAAGGAACTGCTGGCCGGCAATAAACTCTGATTGGATGGGGAAAGCCTCGGTCATCTCGAACAGGAGTAAGCCAGGATGCTGATCGGCACACCGGCGGAGATTCCCGCCAGAGACATCACCCCGGAAGGGGTCTACCGGCAGCGGCGGCGTTTCATCGGCGCCGGCGTTGCCTCCCTCCTGGCCGCCCTGGGGCTCGGCCTGCCGTCCCTGGCCCTGGCCAGGACCCCCACGGGCCGCATCCTGGACTATCGCAAGCCCGGCGCCTTTCCCTCCGACGAAGAATCCAACAGCTACGACGACATCACCGGCTACAGCAACTTCTACGAACTGGGCAGCGGCAAATCCGATCCCCAGGCCAACGCCAAGGCCCTGCAGACCGATCCCTGGTCGCTGGTCATCGAGGGGGAGGTGAAGCGTCCCGTCACCCTGGCCCTGGAAGATCTGCTCTCGCCCCACGCTGCCCATCCCCTGGAGGAACGGATCTACCGGCTGCGCTGCGTGGAGGCCTGGTCCATGGTGATTCCCTGGGTGGGGTTTCCGCTGGGCAGGCTGCTCAAGCGGCTGGAACCCACCTCCCGGGCACGGTATGTGGTGTTCCAGTCCATTCTCGACCCGGAGCGCCTGCCGGGCCAGAAGAGCCGCCTGCTGCCCTGGCCCTACCAGGAGGCCCTGCGCCTGGACGAGGCCCTGCACCCCCTGACCCTGCTGGCCGTGGGGCTGTACGGCCGGGTGCTGCCCAACGAGAACGGCGCGCCCATCCGGCTGGTGGTGCCGTGGAAATACGGTTTCAAGAGCATCAAGTCCATCGTCCGCATCCGCCTGGTCACCGAGCGTCCCCACACCACCTGGAACCGCCACGCCCCCCAGGAATACGGCTTCTTCGCCAACGTCGATCCGGCGGTGGACCACCCCCGCTGGAGCCAGTCCCGGGAACGACGCATCGGCGAGTTCCTCAAGCGTCCCACCCTGCCCTACAACGGCTACGAGCAGCAGGTGGCCCCTCTGTACCGGGGCATGGATCCGACGGCGCTTCGCTAGTTGTAATCCGAGCTATCCGCTTGAAACCCACCACCGTCCTGCAACTCCTGCCGTGGCCCATCGCCCTGGCCCCCCTGGGCTGGCTGGGGATCCGGTTCGCCAACGGCGCCCTGGGGGCCAATCCCATCGAGGCCGTCATCCGGGAGCTGGGCCAGAGCGCCCTGTGGCTGCTGCTGGCCACCCTGGCGGTCTCGCCCCTGCGGCGGCGCCTGGGCTGGCCGCCCCTGGCGGTGCTGCGCCGCCCCCTGGGCCTGTTGACCTGCGGTTACGCCCTGCTGCACCTGGGAGCCTATGGGGGGCTGGACCAGGCCTTCTTCTGGCCGGCCATCGCCGCCGACCTGACCAAACGCCCGTTCATGACCCTGGGCCTGGCGGCCCTGCTGCTCATGCTGCCCCTGGCCGCCACCTCCCCGCGTGCGGTGGCCCGACGCCTGGGAGCAACAGCCTGGCGGCGGCTGCACCGTCTGGTCCACCCCATCGCCCTGCTGGCCCTGCTGCACCACTATTGGCTGATCAAGGCCGACTACCGGCCCGCCCTGGTGGAAACGGCCGTCCTGACTCTGCTGTGGGGGGAGCGGTTGGTCCATGGCGTCGCCCACTGGCGGAACCGGGTGGCCCGGATGGAATTCACCCGATAGCCGACGAAAGATGTGGCCCGGACCGGTCAGTCCCGACCCCCGCCCCTTTCCAGATGCACCGCGCGCCGGGTCAGGCGCTCCAGGAACAGATGATCGTGGGAAATCACCACCATGGCCTGGGGCAGGCCGTCGAGGATGGCGAACAGCCGGGCCGCCGCGTCCCGGTCCAGGCCGTTGGTGGGTTCGTCCAGCAGCAGGACTTCCGGTTCCATGGCCAGCACGGTGGCCAGGGCCACCAGGCGTTTCTCCCCGCCGGACAGGGTGTGGGTGACCCGGGGGCCGAAACCGGTCAGGCCCAGGCGCTCCAGGGTGACCCGGACCCGTTCCAGGGCCGCCACCCGGTCCAGGCCCAGGTTGAGGGGGCCGAAGGCCACATCCTCGGCCACGGTAGGGCTGAACAGCTGGTCGTCGGAGTCCTGGAACAGCAGGCCGGCGCGCTGGCGCACCTCGCGGAAGTCCGCCTCCCGCCGGCGCACCCGGCCGAAGGCGGCGATCAGGCCGGCCTGGGGGCTGCGCAGGCCCACCATGAGGTGCAGCAGGGTGGTCTTGCCGGCGCCGTTGGGACCGATCAGGGCGACCCGCTCGCCGGGCTCCAGACGAAAATCCACCCCGGACAGCACCGGACGCTGGGGATCATAGCCGAACCCGATTCCCTGCAGCTCGAACAGGGCGCTCATCCGCCGGCCCATTCCAGGCCGCCCAGGAGGATCAGCCCGGCGGCGAAGACCGTGCCGAACGCCCAGTCGGCCTGGCCCAGGCGCAGGCTGTCCAGCAGGTGGAAGCGGCCGTCGAAGCCCCGACAGCGCATGGCGTCCAGCACCCGTTCGGAGCGCTCCAGGCTGCGCACCAGCAGCATGCCGAACAGGTAGCCGTAGCTGGTCCAGGTATGCAGGTCGCTGCGCGGCACGAAGCCCCGGGCGCGCATGGCCTGGCGCAGGCGCAGGAACTCCCGCCGCAGCACCCCCATGTAGCGGACGGTGAACAGCAGCAGATGGATCAGCTTGGGCGCCACCCCCAGCCGGTGGAGGCCATGGCCCAGACGGGTGGCGTCCATGGTGCCCACCAGCACCAGCAGCATGAGGATCACGCCCGCCGCCTTGAGGCCGATTTCCACCCCGCGCCACAGGCCGTCCCAGGTGGCGGTCAGGGGGCCCCACTGGAACCAGACCTGGCCCGGGGTGGTGAACGGCAGCAGGAGCAGCAGCATCACGATGAACAGGTCCACCCCCAGGGTGCGGCGCAGGGTCGGTCCCAGGGGCAGCCGGGCGGCCAGCATCAGGCCCACCCCGATCCCCAGCCCGATCCCCAGCACCCGCAGATCCCGACAGGCCACCAGCAGAAAGGCATACGCCATGGCCGCCACGATGCGGGTGCGGGGATCGATGCGCTGCAGCCAATGCCCTTCGGGCAGGGCCTCCAGGCCCCGGGGTCGGCTCACGCCCAGGGCATGGCTCATGGCGCGTCGCCTCCGCCCTTGCGGCGCACCGTCAGCCACAGCCCCAGGCCGGTCAGCCCCAGGATGTAGCCCAGCCCGCCCAGCACGTCCTGGAAGCGCACCGCGGTCTCCAGGGCCTGGAGCCGCTGGCGCAGGGGCTTCACCTGGCGGGCCACGGCCTTTTCCACCAATTCGCTCAGGCACTGTTCGTCCAGGGCCGTGCCGACCGGAGCCGGCGCAGCGGCCACCGGCGGGGGTGCGGACGCCGTTTCCCCGGCCATTTCGGCCTCGGGGGGCATGGGATCCTCCGGGGCCACCACCGGGGTCGTGGATTCCCCCGGTGTTACCTTGAAAGTCGCGGAACGACTTTCATCGGGTGAGGGTGGAGGGAAGCCTCCCCCATCCATCGAAGTGACCGCCACCGGGGTGACTGCTCCGGTTGCCGGATGGGGTGGCCGTGGGCCGCCCAGGTCGGTGGCGCCGGCCGGCGCGGGGGGGCCCTGATCCAAATGCTCGGGCAGGTCCTCGGCGGCCACCCGCAGGGTGATCACATGCCCGGCCCCGGCATCCACATCGAACTGGTGAGCCACGCGCCGGGTGGCCCGGAACTGGAAGACCCCTTCGGGATCGGTCTGGACCTGGCCCAGGGAGTCCCCGTCCGGGCCGCGGACCGTCACCCCGGCTCCGGGGGCGGGGCTGCCGTTGCTGAAGCCCACCTGGCCCTCGATGAGGGTGCCTTCCACATAGACCTCGGCGATGATGTTGTGGGCCGCCCCGGAACCGGGCCAGGCCAGGCCCAGGAGCAGAACCGCCAGAAGAACGCGGCTCATGACCGTCCCTCCGCGGCCAGGGCCGGGGCGGGCTCAGCCAGGGGCGCGGCCTCCGCGACCCGATGCAGCAGCTCCGGCCGCACCCGCCGGATCAGCACCAGCGCCGCCCCGGTCAGGAGGCCTTCCACCACCATCACCGGGATGTGGGTGAAGAACACCAGTTCGGCGGCGGGCAGGAATTCCTGGCCGCTGCCGGCCAGACTGGCGGCCACCAGCAGGGTGGTGCCCATGATGGACCCGGCGCCGGCCAGCAGGCCCATGGCGAACACGGCCGTGCGCCCCCGGAAACGGCCCAGGGCGTCCCGGAGCAGGAAGTGGATCAGCACCGCCGGCAGGGCGATGTTGGCCACGTTCACCCCCAGCACCACCACCCCGCCGAAGCCGAAGAACACCGCCTGCAACAGCAGGGCCACCAGCAGGGCCGGAAAAGCCCGCCAGCCCAGCACCAGGCCGATCAGACCGTTGAGGATCAGGTGGACACTGGACGGTCCCACCGGTACATGGATCAGCGAGGCCATGAAGAAGGCGGCGCTCAACAGGCCCACCCGGGGAATCTCCCGTTCCCCGATGGACCGCAGGCCCCAGGCGGTTCCGGCCAGGGTCACGGCGCCGCCGGCGGCCAGCACCGGTCCGGACAGGGCTCCATCGACGATATGCATGTTCAGTCTCCTTGCGCTGCCGGTTACCGTGGAAGCCGGGAAGCGGCTTTCAGTGGAGGGTGGAGGGAGGCCTCCCCCATCCATCGAACTCAGTGCAGTTCGACGGCGTTGATCCAGAGTACGGCGTCCTGACTGAGTTTCTTGTCCTTGTAGTGCGTATCCGGCCCCACCCCCAGGGCGCCGAAGCCCCAGGTGCCGGCCCGGGGAATGCCGAAGGTGAACACCCCGTTGGCGTCGGTGATGACCACCAGGGCCGCACCGGGCGGCGTGACCCGGCTGGAACCGAAGGCGTTGGCCTGGACATCCGGCAGGCCGTTGAGCCATTCCACCTCCACCTGGGCCCCGGCCACCGGCCGGCCGCCGGACAGCACCTGCCCGCTGAAGGTGCCGCCCACCAGGACGCTGGTGGGCTTGACCAGGGGCACGATTTCGGTTTTCAGGCCCAGGGGCTGTTCCCAGCCGGTGGGCAGGCCGCCCTTGTTGACATGGCTCTTGGCGATCTGCTGGATGTAGAGATCCTCGTGCTTTTCCAGGTAGGGCGTCGGTTCCACCACGAAGACGTAGTCGCCGTTGCGTTTGAGGCTCACGCTGGCCCCGTAGGCCGCGGCGCTGTTGTCCGGCCCGCGCCAGGCGATTGTCCGCAGGGCGGCCAGCAGATCCACCCGCTGGCCCTTGTGGTGATACCAGAAGGCCTGGGGCGGCTCCATGTCCATGACCACCCCGTTGGCCAGGGGGTGGGCGAAGACCAGCCGGAACTCCAGGGTGGCGGGATGGTCCAGGAGGACCTGGGGGCTGTAGACCAACTGGAAATGCGCCCGAACGGGCAGCGGCAACAGCAGCACCAGCAGACAGAACACGACGGGCACGGCGGAACCCTTTCTTTCGTAACGGAGACGAAGGAAACGCAGGGCCGGCGCGGCTGGCAGGGGGATGAAACATGGAACCGGGGCGGCCGGAACAACGGCAACCGCCCATCGAGTGACCCCGGAGACGCGAAGGCCCGCTGACGGAGCCGTCCCTCATGGACGGCCCGTTCCGGCAGGTCTTCGGACTTGGGAGCGTGCCGGGAAAGCGTCTTCCCCGGCGCCTAGGCCACGGCTTCCCGCCCGCCGCCCCTGGGGGGGGGATTGGGCAGTGCCTGGTGCGCGCCTGGCGCACCCTGTGGCGTTCGTTCTCCGTTACCGCTGCGCGTCAGTCCCGGATTTGCACCGGGTTCCCTCTTGCGATGCCCGAACTGGGCAGACCGGAACAGGGACACAGCTAACAGAAAGGGGGGGGGCGGGTCAAGGGTCGATGGAGGAGTCGAAGTGGCTGCTGTCGGCCGGACATGCCAGATCCCAGGGTGGGGAAAGTCCTGGTCCGGATTGTTTGCCCGATGCTCCAGTGCGCATCCGTTCAATCGCGATGGATGCGCACGAGTTGTCTTTCCAGACTGTTCATTCCCTGGATGGTGGCATGGATGCGCTGTGCCAGGCGTGGGAAGTCCGGGTCGGCATGGCAAACCACGATTCCATGATGATTTGAATTATCGTCATGAAGCTTGATAAAATCTTTTCGATTCATGGTCAACACGGCCCATGCGTTTTTGGTGGCGTATGTCAGCACGTCCTGGTCGGGGATTCCTCGATTGGCGTTGCCGGACTCGACACTGGTCACCACGTCGTATCCCAGTTCCTTCAGGGCGTTGACGGCCGGTCGGGGAAAGTTTTCGTTAGAATAGAACGTGACCATGGAATCAGGCAGCGACGTTTTCCTGGATGTGCCGTTCGATTTCGTCCCGATGGTGTCTCACATAGGACCAGGCGCTTTGCAGGTCTTCATCGTCCAGCGACGGATAATACTCTTTCAAATTTGCCGCCGTGGCGCCGGAACGACGCCAATATTCCAGCATCCAGACTGGAATCCGGGTTGCGCCCAGGCAGGGGACGCCACCACAAACGTTGGGCGTTTTCCGGAGCCGCTCCGGAAGCGTCCTGTCCACGGCATGGTTGAAAAGATCGAACAGGGTGTCGAGCCCATGCAAGAATTCATCATGGGAGCAGCGCAGCATGGCGCAGGCCGAATCCAGGGAGACCAGGCCTTCGGCAAAAGCCCGTCCAACCAGCAGGGCAAACCGGCCCCGGCGGGGGGGCGGGGTGTCCTTCAGGGGAAACCAATCCAGGGTAAAGGACTCCCGGGCTTTCCATTCGTCCGTTGGTTTGGCGTCAATTCTGATCGAAGCATCGATCGCGATGGCTTCGCCCCGGAGGCGTGCGGCATTGATCAGATGATTCCGGGCACTGGTCGAACTGATGCCGAAATGCCCCATGACCCGTCCGAGGCCGGCTTCTGGAGAGCTTTCCTGGCGGAACAGGGCGAGCATGGCGTTCTGCGGGGCCAACAATTCCACCGCGAAGGCATTGGCCCGGGCTTCGACGGGATCCTTGATCCGGATCGTGTTTCGGGCAATGTCCTCGTACAGATCGACACGCAGGAACGACAGACGCTCATCGGGATCCCACAGCAGGTGGCCGAACTCGTGGGCCATGGTCGACCGGCGGATGAACTCGTTTGCGTTGTGGCCGCGGATGTTGAGGATGATTCCCCGGAACGAGCCATTGGCAATCGTGGCGCCCGCTATTTTGAGGGGCAGTTCGAGACAAATCACGGGAATATGCAGTTGGTTTTCGATCAGGTCCCGGAGGCTTGGAATGGGAGCAGCGGGATCGAGTCCGATTTTTTCCCGTGTCCTGCCGGCGAGGTCATAGCCACAACGCCAAGCTGGACGGTTCCGGTCACCGAAAAAGGGATCCGGTTGGAAATGTTCGGAGATTGGCCTGGCCTCGGTCCCGGCGAGCCAACGTTCCAATTGTCCCTGCTTTCCGGCCAGCCATCCGGCATCGCCGAGGGCCAGAACCGTCCTGGGACGAAGTGGCGTCGGAGCGAACGCCAACTCCCGCAACCGGAACCCCAATCCGGAAACATTTCCGGTATCAGCAGAAAAACCGATTTTCGTTTCATCCAAAGCCAGAGCCTGGGCGGCGCTCAGAATAAAATCATGGTCCGGAATGACGTTTCCTGACAGAGCCTGCTCGACCAGTGCTGGGGTCCTGCCCAGGTGCCTGGCCAGATCTGCGACGCTCAAGCCGAGCAGAGCCATGCGCTCATTCAGGGTTCGGGCAAGGACGTCCTGGGAGTCTTCGATCCGAAACAGGCCGTTTTTTGAGATCTCTTCAAGTATTCGAATGCCAAAGCTCGACAAGGCCTCCCACGCGGTCAATCGATGACCGCCCTGGGCTGCGGTGGCCGGTTCCAGGCGATCGGCATGGCGCACGAACTCACGCAGAGAGGTTCGGGCACAGTCTTCCGCGGTCTCGCCCTGGCACTCTTCGCCGAAAATCGATTGCAGTTCTTGAAGAGATTTTGGAACCCGGGTTACCGGAAATGTTTCCGGATTGGGGTTCCGGTTGATCGCGCTGTAAGCCGGGACAGGCAAGACTCGCCCATCGGTGCGTAAAAAGACCACATGGCTGGTGCCCTTTTGACGCCACTCGATCCCATGGTGGGACGCGACGGACTTCAAGGAATCAATCCGCAAACCATTGGGATTGTTCCGCATCCGATCGAGCGTCTTTTCGATCCTGCTCATGGGTTGATGATACTAACTTTCGATGGATGGGGGAAGCCTCCCTCCACCCCCCTCCGCTGAAATCCGGTTTCCGGCTTCCACGGTAACAAGATGCCAAACAACACTGAAACAATCACCAACCGAATGCTAAAAACAGCTACAGGATCTTGCTGTCATTGCCACGACAATCCTCACGGCGTGGCGGATTCCTCCCCCCCGGCGGTCACCACGGAAAAGCCGTCCGGTTGCAGCAGGCGGCGGGCGGTGCGGGACAGGTCGTCCCGGGTTACGGCCTGGATCCGCTCGGGCCAGCGTTCCAGGTAGTCCCAGCCGCGGTCATGGAAGGCGATGGCGGCCCAGGTGGCGGCCAGTTTGTCCAGGCCGTCCAGGCGCAGGGGAAAGGACCCGGTGAGATACAGGCGGGCGTCCTGCAATTCCTGCTCCGTCACCCCGTCGGCGGCGATCCGGGCCAGCTCCCGGCGCAGCAGCTCCAGCGCCTGCTCCACCGAGCTGTTCTTGGTGCGCATCCCCACCACCAGCGGTCCCCGGGCCGCCAGGGGCGAAAAATGCGAATACACCGAATAGGCCAACCCCTGTTTCTCCCGGATCTCCTCGTACAGCCGGCTGGCAAAGCCCCCGCCCAGGATGTGGTTGAGGACCGTCAGCACGTAATAATCCGGATCCTGGCGGCTGATCCCCACCCGGCCCAGGCGGATCGTGGTCTGATTGATGGTCATGGGGATGTGCAGGCGGGGCGCGGGCGGCCGGGGATCGGCCTCGGGCAGCGCGAGCCGGTGGGCGGGCCGGGCATCCAGGCCGCCCAGATGGGTCTCGACCAGGGTCCGCAGGCGTTCCAGGGTCAAATCCCCGGCCACCGCCAGCACCATGTCCGGCGCCCGGAAATACCGGGCCCGGAACGCCGCCAGATCGGCCGCCGTCAGATTGGGCAGGCTCTCCGCGGTGGGATCCACCGGGCGGGCATAGGGATGCCCCCGGAACACCTCCCGGTACAGGGCCTGACTGGCCCGCACATCGGGCTTTTCCTGGTCCTTTTCCAGCCGCGCCCGATGCTCGTCGATGGCCCGCTGGAACGGCTCCCCATCGAAACGCGGCGCCTGCAGGGCCAGGCCCAGCAACCGGAACGCCTCGTCCAGGGACTCGGTCAGGGTGGTGAGATCGACCCCGAAGCTCTCCCGATCGACGGCGGCGGACAGCTCGATGCCATGGAAATCCAGCAGCTCCTGAAAGGCCGCCGCGTCCAGATCCCCGGCCCCCTCGTTGAACATCCAGGCCGCCAGGGACGCCACTCCTCCCCGGTCCGGCGGATCCAGCACGCTGCCGGCCCGGATCAACAGCCGCACCTCCACCATGGGGTTGGCATGATTCTCCACCAGCAGCACGGTCATCCCGTTACCGGTAACGAAGCGCTCCACCGGATAGCGTTCCGCGCCCTGGACGGAAGCGACCAGCGGCCACAACAGACCCAGCAGCATCAGCCACCAACGCCTCACGGTTTGGCCTCCCCACCGGCGGCGGCCCCGGTTCCCTGGTCATCCGCCGTGGCCAGCAGCCCCACCACCCGGGCTTTGGGTTGGAAATATTTCGCCGCCACCCGCTGCACATCCCCGGCGCTCACCGCCCGGACCCGCGCCGGATACTCCACCAGCACCGAGCGCCAGGGCACGCCGCTGGTCACCGCCCGGCCGATGGTCCAGGCCAGGCTGTCCACCGAATCCCGCTCGAATACCGCCCCGGCCACCAACCCGTTCTTGACCTTCTGCAGTTCCCGCTCCCCCACCGGCTCCCGGGCCAGACGGTCCAGCTCTTCCAGAACCGCCCGCTCCACCCGCCGGGGCTGCACATCGGCGGCGTGGGTCACGGCAATGCCGAACAGGGTGTCATGGCGCGCCAGGGCGGCATAGTCGGCATCCACCGCCACCGCCAGCCGATCCGTTACCACCAACCGTTTGTGCAAACGACTGGACAGCCCGCCGGTCAACAGGGACGACAACACATCCAGCACCAGCGGATCCTCCCCGGCGGCGGCATCGGCCAGGGTGGGCACCCGATAGCCCACCTGCCAGAACGGCAGCTTGGCCTCGGGATCGCTCACCTGGAAATGCAGCGGCGTGGTGATGGGATCGGCCGCCGGCGGCGCCCGACGCTGGATCGCCCCCGGGCTGGTCAGGGGACCGAAATGCTTCTCCACCAATGCCGTGGCGCCGTCCAGGTCCAAATCCCCCACCACCACCAGCACGGCGTTGTTGGGGGCGTAATGGCGCCGGTAGAACGCCTCCAGGGCCGCCACCGAATGCCGTTCGATGTCGTCCATCCAGCCGATGACCGGACGGCCATAGGGGTGGCGGCCATGGGCCACGGCGCGATACCGCTCCAGCATGCGGGCGTCGGGCTTGGCCTCGACCCGGCTGCGGCGTTCCTCCCGCACCACCAGATTTTCCGACTGGAACTCCTCGTCCGCCAGCACCAGCTTGCGCATGCGGTCGGCCTCCAGCCCCATGGCCAGATCCAGCCGGTCGGCGCCGAGATTGATGTGATAGTTGGTGAAATCGTGGCTGGTGGAGGCGTTGTCGTCGCCACCGTTGCGGGCGATGAGACGACTGAATTCCCCGGGCGGCACCGTGGCGGTGCCCTGGAACATCATATGCTCCAGCATGTGGGCCAGGCCGCTCTGCCCCGACTCCTCGTCGATGGCCCCCACCCGGTACCAGACATGGGTGACCACCACCGGCGCCTTGCCCTCCCGCACCAGGATGGCGTGCAAGCCGTTGGCCAGGGTGAACTCACGGGCCTCCAGGTCGGGGGATACCGTGGAAGTCGTGTCACGGCTGTCATCGGTGGGGGGGGGGAGGGAGGCTTCCCTCAGCAGTCGTCTCAGTAAACGCTAACGTTGGCGCTGACATAAACAGCGCCACGACGCTCCACAACAGAACCCGTCTCATGGCCACACCGGCTGTCATCGGTGGAGGGTGGAGGGAGGTTTCCCCCCTCCATCGAAGTTGGATGGATCGCCCTCCCCGCCCAGCCAGTCGGGCAGTTCCTCCCGGCGGGTACGGTCCAGGGGATCGACCCGTTCGGCTGGCGGCATCCCGAACAGGATGGAACCGGCGCTCTCCAGCGGACCGCTGGCGACCGTCCGGTCGTCGGTCCGGGGCTGGACCCGCACCGGCGCCTGGGACGCCACCGGCGGCAGCACATGGAGATCCGGTGGTATTTCCAGAGGTTCCCGGGTGGCGACCCGCCGGGGATCCAGCAGATCGTCCTCCCAAGGCATCTGGAAGGTGCTGGAACAGCCGGTCAGCAGCAGGGCCGTCATGGCGAGCAGGGTGCGTCCTTTCATGATGTGGCGTCTCCGGAATTGCGCAGGCTGTCCCACAGCAGCATGGTGATGCCCACCGAAATGCCGCTGTCGGCGATATTGAACACCGGCCAGGACAGATCATGCCAGTGGACATGGATAAAGTCCACCACCCAGCCCCAGCGGATGCGATCCACCAGATTGCCCACCGCGCCCCCCAGCACCAGACCCAGGGCCACGGCGTTCCAGGCGGTGTGGCTGTGGCGCAGGAAATGGATCAGCAGCGCCATGGCCGCCAGCGCCACCCCGGCCAGCAGCGCCACGCGCCAGGTGGCCGGCAGGTTGGTGAACAGCCCGAAGGCGGCGCCCAGGTTGTGGACCAGCACGAAATCGAAGAACCCCGGCAGCAGGATCACCGGCCCGTCCGCCAGCATCCGCAGCGCCAGCCATTTGCTGGCCTGGTCCAGCACCACCACCCCGCTGGCCAGCAGCAGTCCGAAGCGCATCATGCCGCCGACCCCACCACATCCCGGCAGCGGGGACAGAGCTGGGGATGATCGGCGAACTGCCCCACCCGGGGATCACGGTTCCAGCAACGCTCGCATTTGGCCCCGCTGGCCTGGCCGGTCTGCACCCTCAGGCCCGCTTCCTCCTCCAGCTGCACCGCCGTGGGCGGGGAGCTGGCCAGCGGGGCCACGGTCACCTCGGCCACGATGAGCAGGCGGAACAGATCGTCGAACCCGGCCAGAAAAGCCAGCGTCGGCGGATCGGCCCACAGGATGACGGTGGCCTCCATGAACGAGCCGATGCGCTTGGCGTTGCGGTCCTGTTCCAGTTGGCGATACACCCCGGCGCGGATCGCGCGGAAGCGCTCCCAGCGCTGCTCCAGCTCCTCGTCCAGCCACTCGGGCCGCGGCCGGGGCAGGTCGGCCAGGTGGACCGAGGGTGCCTCCCGCCGGTCCATGTGCTGCCATACCTCTTCGGCGGTGAAGACCAGGATGGGCGCCATCAGCCGCACCAGGGCTTCCAGAATCTCGTGGAGTACGGTCTGGGCCGCCCGGCGGGCCGGGGCGGTGGCCCCTTCGCAGTACAGCCGGTCCTTGAGGATATCCAGGTAGAACGCCCCCAGATCCATGGCACAGAAATAATGCAGATCCTGGTAGACCCGATGGAAATCATACTGCCGATAGGCCGTCTCCACCTGATCGATCAGCTGGGCCAGACGGTGCAGGGCCCAGCGGTCCAGACCGGGCAGCTCGGCCCAGGGCACCCGGCCGGCGCCGGGATCGAACCCGGCCAGATTGCCCAGGAGGAAGCGAATGGTGTTGCGGATGCGCCGGTAGGCGTCGGACAGGCCCTTCAGGATCTCATCGCTGATGCGGATGTCGGCGGCATAGTCCTCGGCGGTGACCCACAGGCGCAGGATGTCGGCGCCGTACTGCTTGATCACCTTGTCCGGGGCGATGACGTTGCCCAACGACTTGGACATCTTGCGCCCCTTGCCGTCCACCACGAAACCATGGGTCAGCACGGCCCGGTAGGGCGCCACCCCCCGGGTTCCCACCGATGTCAGCAGGCTGGAATGGAACCAGCCCCGATGCTGGTCCGAACCCTCCAGGTAGAGATCCGCCGGCCAGCGCAGATCATCCCGCCGCTCCAGCACCGCGGCATGGGTGACGCCGGAATCGAACCAGACATCCAGGATGTCGCTCTCTTTGGCGAACTCCCCGGCCCCGCAGCGGGGGCAGCGGAATCCGGGAGGCAGAAACTCCGCCGCCGTCTTCTGGAACCAGACATCGGCCCCGGCCTGTTCCACCGCCTGGGCGATGGTCTCCACCACCCCGGGACCGGTGACATTCTCTCCGCAGGCGGCGCAGGTAATGACCGTGATCGGCACTCCCCAGTTGCGCTGGCGGGACACGCACCAGTCGGGCCGCCGGGCCACCATGTTGTAGATGCGCCCCTCGCCCCAGTCGGGGATCCAGCGGGTGGCCCGGATCGCGGCCAACGCCCGGTCCCGCAGGCCGTTGGTCTCCATGGCGATGAACCATTGGGGCGTGGCCCGGGTGATCACCGGTCGGTGGCAGCGCCAGCAGTGGGGATAGCTGTGTTCCAGGGGAGCGGCGGCCAGCAGCTTGCCCCGCTCCCGCAACAGCTCCACCACCGCCGGATTGGCCTGATCGACATGCAGGCCGGCGACGTGCGGCGTGCCGGCCACGAACCGGCCGTGGTCGTCCACCGGATTGAACGCCGCCAGGCCGTAGCGGCTGCCCACCACATGGTCGTCCTGACCATGGCCCGGGGCGATGTGGACGCAGCCGGTGCCCGCCTCCAGGGTCACATGGGACCCCAGCACGATGGGCGCGTCCTGCTCCAGGTAGGGATGGCGGAAGCGTTTGCGCTCCAGGCTCCGCCCCGGAAAGCGCCCCTGGATCTCGGCATCCGTCACCCCCAGTCCCAGGGCGGCGGTGACCGGCTCCCACAGCCCTTCGGCCAGGATCAGCACCTCGCCGGCCCCCAGGCCGGGGTTGCCCCGGGGGTCGTGGATGCGCAGCGCCACATAGGTGAACTCGGGATTGAGGGCCACCGCCAGGTTGGCCGGAATGGTCCAGGGGGTGGTGGTCCAGATCACCACCGACACCTGGTCCCCGGCCAGGGCCGGATCGATTCCGGCCAGATCCTCATCCTGGGCGACCGGGAACTTGACGTAAATGGCGGTGGAGACATGATCCTGGTATTCTACCTCGGCCTCGGCCAGGGCGGTCACGTCGTGGGGGCACCAGTAGACCGGCTTCAGACCCTTGAACAGCCCGCCGTTGGCCAGGAACCGGCCCAGCTCCCGCACGGTGTCGGCCTCGAAGCGGAAGTCCATGGTGAGGTAGGGGTTGCGCCAGTCCCCGCCCACGCCCAACCTCTGGAACTGCTCCCGCTGGCGGTCCACCCAGCCGGCGGCGAAGCGGCGGCATTCCTGGCGAAAGGTGACCGGATCCATGCGGCCCTTGTCCAGCCCCTTCTTCTTGAACTCCTGCTCCACCTTGGTCTCGATGGGCAGACCGTGGCAGTCCCAGCCGGGGACGTAGTTGGCATCCATCCCCATCATCTGCCGGGAGCGGACGATCACGTCCTTGAGGACCTTGTTGATGGCATGCCCCATGTGCAGATCGCCGTTGGCGTAGGGGGGGCCGTCGTGGAGAATGAAGGGCTCCCGCCCCCGGGCGGCCTGGCGCTGCAACCGGTACAGATCCAGCCGATCCCAGCGGGCCAGGACCTCCGGTTCCTTCTGGGGCAGGCCGGCCCGCATGGGAAACGGGGTCTGGGGAAGATGCACGGTGGTCTTGTAATCCATGACTCGCAGACTCCTTTGGATCGATGGGGGACGCCTCCCTCCACCCTCCGCCACGGCTCAGCCGTCCAGGGACTCCCGATCATCCAGTCGATCGGCGAAATAGGCCCGGGCCTCCGCCACATCCTGGGCGATGCGGGCCTTGAGGGCCGCGGGGCCGGAAAAGCGGATTTCCTCCCGCAGCCAGCGGTGGAACCGGACCTGCAGATGCCGCCGGTAGAGATCGCCGCAATCGGCCAGCAGGTGAACCTCCAGATGCATGCCCTCGTTGCCGAAGGTGGGGTTGCAGCCCAGATTGGCCACCCCGGGCAACAGTTGGTCGTCCACCCGGGCCGACACCACATAGACCCCCGGCGGCGGGTGGATGCGCCCGGCCAGGGACAGATTGGCGGTGGGAAAGCCGAGCCCCCGGCCGCGCTTGTGGCCGCCCACCACGCGGTTGTCGATCTCGAAGGGCCGGCCCAGCAGCCGTTCGGCGGATTCGAAGTCCCCCGCGGCCACGAACTCCCGGATGCGGGTGGAGGAAATGGTGAGGCTGCCGCTGCGGTGGGCATCCTGCCGGTGAACCCCGAAACCGAACCGGTTGCCCAGCTCCTGGAGCAAGGTGAACGTGCCCCGGCCGCCGGCGCCGAAGCGGAAATTGAACCCCACCAGCACCTCCCGCGCTCCCAGGCCCGAAACCAGGAACTCGTGGACGAACCGTTCAGGCGGCAGGGCGGCCAGCTCCCGGGTGAAGCGCAGCACCAGCATGGCGTTCACCCCGCAACGCCCCATCCACAGGGCCTTGCCCCGCAGACCGGTGATGCGCGGCGGGGCGGCCCGGTCCGGGGCCACCAGGCTGCGGGGGTGGGGCTCGAAGGTGACCGCCATGGCCGGCACGCCATGATGGTCCGCCAGGCCCCGCAGGGTGCGGAACACCGCCTGATGGCCCAGGTGGATGCCATCGAAGTTGCCGATGGTGATCACCGACCCGTACAGCCGCTGGGGCAGGTTGCCGATGCCGCGTATGATGTCCATGAACGATGGAATGTCGCCGACTGGTCAGGATCCATGGAGAAACACCATGATGCGGGCAAGCTACTCGAAGGCCGCCTGCCCGTCAACGCGGCATGGCGGGTTGAAAAGGCCAGGCGGGACGATTACAGTCCCCGGGTCTGACTCTGAATATTAGATGAAAGCCGTTTCTCGGCTTCCACGGTCATGTCGGGTTCCCCGGTTGATTGGAGATTCGGTCCATGCTCAACGTCCTGCGTCGCAGCGCCAATTCGATGATCATCAAAACGCTGCTGGTGCTGCTGGCACTCAGCTTCGGGATCTGGGGGGTCGGCGACTATCTCGGTAACGACACCCGGGCCCCCCTGGCCACGGTGGGCGCCCACGAGATCACCATCCAGGAATTCACCCACACCTACGACCAGGAATTGCAACGCATGAAGAGCATGTTCGGCGGCAAGCTGGATCGCAAGACCGCCGACCTGCTGGGACTCAAGAACCAGACCATGGCCCGGCTGATCAACCGCCATGTATTGCTGACCGCGGTGCGGGACATGGGCCTGACCCTGTCCCCGGCGGCCCTGACCCAGGCCATCGCCACCGATCCGACCTTCCATCGGGATGGACAGTTCGACGAGACCCGCTACCGGACCCTGCTGGCCAGCAGCCACCTCACCCCGCGGGACTACGAGGCCGGCCTGGCCAGCGATCTGACCCTGGACCAGCTGCACCAGGCCCTGGACCAGGCTCCCGGCATTCCCGACGCCCTGCTGACCGACCTCTACGAACTCGAAAACGAGAAGCGCTCCGTGGCGGTCCTGGCCCTGGATCCGGCCCAGCTCCAGGCCAGGATCCAGGCCACGGAGGACGCGCTGGAGCAGTTCCTCAAGGACAATCCCGCCGGCTTCATGACCCCGCTGGAGGTCAAGCTGGCCTATGTGGTGCTGGACAGCGACAGCGTGCGGGAACGGGTGACCATCCCCCAGGAGCGGATCGAGGAGTATTACCGGGAGCAGATCGCCCACTACCGGACCCCCGAGCAGCGCCGGGTGCGGCACATCCTGGTGACCATCGAGGCCGGCCACCGCACCGAGGCCCAGGCCCTGGAGCGGATCCGGGAGGCCAGGCAACGCCTGTCCGAGGGGGTCTCGTTCTCCGCCGTGGCCAAGAGCCACTCCGACGATGTCACCGCCGGCGAGGGGGGGGATCTGGGCAGCTTCGGGCGGGGCGCCATGGTGCCGGCCTTCGAGGAGGTGGCGTTCTCCCTGGCCCCGGGGGTGATCTCGGAGCCGGTCAAGACCCCCTTCGGCTACCACCTGATTCTGGTGGAAGCCATCCAGCCGGCCCGGGAGAAGCCCCTGGACGAGGCGGCCGAGGAAATCCGCGCCGTCCTGTTCGAGGAACTGGCCGCCGAGGAGGTCTACAAGCAGTCGGTGCCCCTGGAGGATCAGCTGTTCGATGCCGCCGATCTCCAGGCCCTCGCCAAGGATCTCAACCTGCGCTACAGGGAAACCGACTGGCTGGACCGCGGCAGCGCCAAACTGGAAGGCATCGAACGCCAGGAAAAATTCCTGGAAGCGGCCTTCGACACCGGCAAGGGCGCCCTGAGCGGTCTGCTGGAACTGGAAGGCAACCGCTTCGCCGCCCTGCGGGTGACCGACCGCCGGGAACCCCGGCTCCAGACCCTGGCCGAAGCCCGGGCCAAGGTGGAAGAGGCCTACCGGCAGCGCAAGGCCGGGGAACTGGCCCTGGCCGGCCTGCAAAAGGTGCTGACCGCGGTCCGCACCGGCAAACAGGCCTGGGGACCCGACGCCGGCCAGAGCATCGGGCTGGCGCTCCAGGAAGATCCTGTCAAACCCTTCACCCTGGCCGAGGCGGGAGCCGGCGCTCCCCCGGAGGAGATCCGGCGGGCGGCATTCCAGTTGTCCATGGAGGCGCCGATCTTTCCCAGCGTCATCCAGGAAGGGCAGCGGCTGGTGCTGGTGCGACTGCAAGGCATCCGCCATCCGGAGGCCGACGGCCTCGAACAACAGCGCGCCGCGCTGACCCGGCAGCTGGAGGACCTGCTGGGCCAGGAGCGCTACATGCTGTATCTGGCCGCCCTGCGCAACACCATGAAGATCGACATCGATCGGGAACGCCTGGACCGGCTGTAATGCCCAAGCCCATCGCCATTCCGATCCTGGAGGCCGGATCGGTGCAGATCAAGGGCGGCTTCTGCAGCAGCCGGGATGCCCTCACCGCCGCCGAGCTGGAGGCCCTGGCGCAGTTGCGCCGCCTGCGGGAGCAGGGCGAGGCCATCAAGGGGCACCTGCGCCAGATCCCCGCCGGCCCGCAGCGGGAGGCCCTGACGGCGGCGTTGGCCGAACTGCGCGCCCAGGCCGCCCACTGGCGGGAGCGGCGGGAGCAGGCCACCCGGGACAAACATGTGACCCTGGGCCATGGGGTGGCCCTGCCTTTGGATCATTGAGCGCGGAGGCCGGCCATGAACCCGCAAGACCGGACAGTGGGGGATTATTATCAGGGCGACCGGCCGGAGGTCATGGTGCATGTGCCGCCCGGGGCCCAGCGGGTGCTGGACGTGGGCTGCGGCGCCGGCAACCTGGGCCGGGCGCTCAAGGAGCGGGGCGTGCCCCGGGTGGAAGGGCTGGAAATCAACCCGGAGGCCGCCCGTCTGGCCCGGGACCGGCTCGATGCCGTCCATCAGGGGGATGTCGCCTCCATGCCCCTGCCCTTCGCCCCCGGCGCCTTCGATGTGATGATCTGCGCCGACGTGCTGGAGCATCTGGTGGATCCCGGCGCCGCTCTGGCGCGCCTGCGCCCGGCCCTGGCGGGTCACGGCCGGATCATCGCCTCCATCCCCAACGTGCGCTATTTCGGCCTGCTCAACCACCTGGTCGAGGGTGGCTGGACCTATGCCGACCAGGGCATCCTGGACCGCACCCATCTGCGGTTCTTCACCATCCGCGAGATGGTCGCCCTGTTCCAGGGGGCCGGATTCCGGCTGCTGGATGTGTTCGAGAATCTCCACCCCGATTACGAATCCCAGCAGCCCGCCGCCTATCCGGCCGATTTCACCCACAAGCGGATGGTGCTGCGTCAGCTGAGCGATTTCGAATTCCGCGATCTGTTCGTCTTTCAATACATCCTGATCTGCGCCAAGGCCTGAGCCGGCGGCATGGGAATTCCTGCCGATCCGGCCTGGCTGACGGTGGCCCTGTTCCTGATCCTCGGCTCCCTGGTGCAGGGGGCGGTGGGGTTCGGGGCGGCGCTGGTGGCGGCGCCGGTGACCATGTTGCTGCGTCCCGATCTGGTGCCCGGCGCCCTGATGGTGGCCGCGTTCTCCGCCAACGTGGCCCAGGCCACCCGGGACTGGCAGGGGCTGCACCATTGGCCCATTCTGGCCTGGCTGCTGGCCGGCCTGCTGCCCGGCTTCCTGTTGGGGGCCACGGCCCTGGCGGTCCTGCCGCCCCGGGAGACCGCCTTCCTGTTCGGCGGCGCGGTGCTGGTGGCCGTGGCCCTGTCCCTGGGCGGCTGGACGATCCGCCCCCGCCCCATCACCCTGCTGCCCGCCGGCTTCCTCTCCGGCTTCATGAGCATCACCACCACCATGGGCGGCCCGCCCCTGGCCCTGCTGTTCCAGGACCTGCCCGGTCCCCTGCTGCGGGGTCTGCTGGCCGTCGTCTTCACGGTGGGCGGTCTGCTGGCCATGACCGTGTTGCACGGTGCCGGACTGCTGGGCTGGACCGAGCTGCGGGAAGGCGCCTGGCTGATCCCCTTTCCCCTCACCGGCCTGCTGCTCTCCCGCCCCCTGGCCCGCTGGCTGGACCGGGGCCGGGTGCGCAGCGCGGTGCTGCTGCTGGCCGGGGCGTCGGGACTGGGGGTGATTCTCAAGGCCCTGCTCGCCGGCTAGGCAACCGGTGCGCGGCGGAATACCGAAAGCCGCTTCCCGGCTTCCACGGTAAACTTTCCGATGCAAAGTCAACGAATTTCTGGTAGGTTCATCGCTGGTCGAATCGCGTAATCGGGAGATCGTCCTCTCGCATCGGCCAGTTCGACCGGTCCGGGATGACCCGGGCCAACGACGCAGCTCCCTTGCCCCGCACTTGGCGAGAATATGGAAGGAAATACAAACATGATCGCCATCAGCTCCGACCAGAAGGAAATCACCAGTCTGGATGTTGCCAACCATTTCCTCTGCCTCGCCGATGAGGAGGCGGGCGATTTGATTTCAAATTTGAAAGTGCAAAAGCTCGTCTACTACGCACAAGGCTTCCATTTGGCTGTGTTTGGCACACCGCTCTTCGAAGACCCCATCAAGGCCTGGACCCACGGACCGGTTGTGGAAGAACTTTATCACCTTTTCAAGCAATACGGACCCGGACCAATTCCACGACCGAAGGAAGTCCAGTCCAATGTTCTTCCAGGACCTGTACGCAACCTGTTGAACGAAGTATACAATGTTTACGGGCAATACGATGCCTGGAAGTTGCGCAACATGACCCACGAAGAACCTCCATGGCGTGATGCCTATGCCCGTGGTCCTGGCGAGATCATTCCGACCGGGGCCATGCAGGATTACTTCAAGACCCAGTTACAGTAACTGTCTGCGATGATCAAGAGTCGCGACAATCAAGGGCAACGGATCAGGCCCTCTTCCAGCACATCCGGATCGACCAATCAGGAAAGACCGGTCTTTTCTTTGATCCATCTCCAGCCCAGGCATGCTTTGAATCAATGCAACAAAAATGAAAAAGCTGCATTTGCCGACACTCTCCACCAATTATCCAAGATGACATGGGGACAAATTCAACAGGCTCCTCGCCACGGACTTGGCTCTGAAATTATCTCTCATAGTTCAATGAGGGTTGGAATTCCACCTGTCATCACCCCGGAGGTCCGCATCATCGCGTTCCGCTGCCACGGGCAGGCCCCCATGGTTGGGTTCCGTGACGGCGCAATATTTCATGTGGTGTGGATGGATCGTGATTTCACCGTGTATGATCATGGGGGATAATTGCTCCGGCCGGTCCCTGCCTATTGATCGCGTCTCTTTCACGTCGCATCCAAAATCATCCTGCCGTCGGACGGGTTCCCCATGAAACTGTTGCCATTGCTGATCCTGCTGTCCCTGGCCCTGCCGGCCCGGGCCGATCATGGTCTGAGCCTGGACGGCCATCTGAAATACCCCTCGGGGTTCGAACGCTTCGCCTTCACCTCCCCCCAGGCCAAGGTCGGCGGCGGGATCACCCTGCATGCCATCGGCGCCTTCGACAAGATGAACCCCTTCACCCTCAAGGGCAGCGCCCCGGACCTGGTCGGCCGGCTGGTGTTCGAATCCCTGACCGTCCAGAGTCAGGACGAACCCTTTTCCCAGTACGGACTGCTGGCCAGGGACATCGCGGTGGCGGCGGATGGCCTGGGCATCAAGTTCGTAGGTGATGCCCAGGCCCGCTTCGCCGACGGCAGCCCGGTGACCGCCGCGGATGTGGCCTTCTCCTTCGCCACCCTCAAATCGGACCAGGCCCACCCCTTCTACCGCTCCTACTGGCAGGATGTGGCCCGCGCCGAGATCCTCGATCCCCACCGCATCCGCTTCCACTTCGCCCGCAAGAACCGCGAACTGCCCATGATCACCGGCGAGCTGCCGGTGTTCTCCAAGGCCTTCCACGGCCAACACGACTTCGCCAAGGGCGACCTGACCCCGCCCCTGGGCTCCGGCCCTTACCGGGTGGGCCGGGTGCAGGCCGGCCAGACCATCACCTTCGAACGCAACCCGGACTACTGGGGCCGGGACCTGCCGGTGCGGCGCGGTCTGCACAATTTCAACCAGGTCACGGTGAAATACTTCAAGGACCCGGTGGTGGCCCTGGAGGGCTTCAAGGCCGGAGAATTCGATTTCATCCACGTCAACAACTCCAAACAGTGGGCCCGGGACTACCAGGGCGACAAGTTCGACCGGGGCCTGATCGTCAAGACCACCCTGCCCCACCGCAACGGCGCCGGCATGCAGGGCTTCGTCCTCAACCTGCGGCGGCCGCTGTTCCAGGACATCCGGGTGCGCCGGGCGTTGGGGCTGGCCTTCGACTTCGAATGGAGCAACAGCAACCTGTTCCATGGTCAGTACACCCGTTCGGAGAGTTATTTCTCCAATTCCGAGCTGGCCGCCACCGGCGCTCCCACCCCGGAGGAGCTGGCCCTGCTGGAGCCGTTCCGGGACCGGCTGGATCCGGCGGTGTTCGGACCGGCGCCACGACCGCCCTCCACCGCCGCCCCCGGCTCCCTGCGCGACAACCTGCGCCAGGCCGTCGCCCTGCTGAAGGAAGCCGGCTGGCGCATGGGACCCAACGGCCTGCTGGTCGATCCCAAGGGCCACCCCCTGCGCATCGACGCCCTGCTGGTCTCCCCGGACTTCGAACGGGTGCTGGGCCCCTACGCGGCCAACCTGAAGAAGATCGGCGTCGGCCTGGAATACCGCACCGTGGATCCCGCCCTCTACCAGCGGCGCATCGACGCCTTCGACTTCGACCTGATCGTCCATTCCTACGGCCAGTCCCAGAGCCCGGGCAACGAACAGCGCGACTCCTGGCATTCCGTCAGCGCCGACATTCCGGGCAGCCGCAACCTGATGGGCCTGAAGGACCCGGTGGTGGACGCCCTGGTGGATCGACTCATCTACGTCAGCGACCGGCCGGCCCTGCTCACCGCCTGCCGGGCCTTGGATCGGGTGCTGCGCGCCGGCCATTACCTGGTCCCCCACTTCCACATCCCCTACCACCGGGTGGCCTACTGGAACCGCTTCGAGCATCCAGTCACCCCGCCCCTGTACTACAGCCCCGAGGATTGGCTGTTCGCCTGGTGGGTCAAGGACCGCTGAGAGATCCCGTCCATGGCCGCCTATCTGCTGCGCCGCCTGCTGCTGATGATCCCGACCCTGATCGGCATCATGGGCCTGACCTTCCTCGTGGTGCAATTCGTCCCCGGCGGCCCGGTGGAGCGGCTGATCTCCCAGATGAAACACCATCCGGACGGCGAGGTGGGCGGCGGAGGATCGGGCTCCGGACCCGCCTATCGGGGCGCCAACGGCCTGGATCCGGAACAGATCCAGGCCCTGGAAAAACTCTACGGCTTCGACAAACCGCCCCTGGAGCGCTTCGTCCGCATGCTGTGGAACTACGCCCGCTTCGACTTCGGCGCGTCCTATTATCACGACAAGCAGGTGGTCGATCTGGTCATCGAGAAACTGCCGGTATCCATCTCCCTGGGGCTGTGGACCTTCCTGCTGACCTACCTGATCTCCATCCCCCTGGGCATCCGCAAGGCGGTGCGCCACGGCAGCCGCTTCGACACCGTCACTTCCACCATCGTTCTGGTCGGCTATTCCATCCCCGGCTTCGTGCTGGGCATCCTGCTGGTGGTCCTCTTTGGAGGTGGCAGTTTCTGGGATCTCTTTCCGATCCGAAACCTGGTGTCCGACGATTGGGAGAGCCTGGCCTGGCCGGCGCGCATCGCCGACTATCTCTGGCACATGGCCCTGCCCCTCACCGCCTCGGTGCTGGGCAGCTTCGCGGTGATGACCATGCTGACCAAGAACAGCTTCCTGGAGGAGATGTCCCGGCAGTACGTCATCACCGCCCGGGCCAAGGGCCTGGAGGAACGGAGCGTCCTCTACGGCCATGTGTTCCGCAATGCCATGATCCCGCTGATCACCGGTTTTCCCGGCTCCTTCGTGGCGGCCTTCTTCAGCGGCAGCCTGCTGATCGAGACCATCTTCAACCTGGACGGGCTGGGACTGCTGGGGTTCGACTCGGTGATGAACCGGGACTATCCGGTGGTGATGGCGACCCTCTACTTCTTCACCCTGCTGGGGCTGCTGACCCGGATCGTGACGGATTTGACCTATGTTCTGGTGGATCCGCGCATCACCTTCGAGGGGGCGGAGTGATTCGGGATCACCGGCTGCGACCGGCCGGTCAACGCTCGGTCAGGCCGCTCAGGCAGTCCGGCCACCAGTAGATGGTGCGGTCGTCCTTGCGGGCCAATCCGGCCACCGGGCCATCCTGGCTGATGACGAAGGCCACGGTTCCTGGCATGGCACCGACGAAGTTGACCGCGCTGTTGTGGCGGGCGCCGCGTTTGCCCAGGTCCATGCGCCGGGAGGGGAACAACTGGTCCTCGGACCAGGACACCACATCCCCCAGCCAGGGCGGCGCGGTGAGCATGGAGCCGAAGGAATGGACCTGGAAGCGGTCGGAGAGGATCAACGCGCCATCGACGCAGGTCAGCTGGGCCAGCAGTTCGGCCATTTCCATCACTTCGCGCCGACAGGTGATCAGATCGGCGAAGCGCACCCGTTTGGCCCGGCCGCCGGTATCGGCCTGTTCCAGACGCCGCTCCAGGGCGGCATAGCGGGCCAGCAGGGGCACCGCCTCGGTGGTGGCCCCGACCCGGAAGCCGCGGTTGAGCAGGCCGCGGTCCCGGGCCCGGGGCACGGATGCCGGCTGCCAGATGAGGATGCCGCCCTTGCCGCGCTGCACTGCCTCCAGCAGAATCCGGTCGATGAAATTCCGGTAGACCTCCCAGTAGGTCATCTCCAGCTTCTGGTATTCCTCGTGCTGCTGGACGGTGCCCAGGAGATTCCAGGCCATGGGCCCTTCGGTGAAGGGGATGGGCATGGGGTCGGAGAACTGGCCGGAGGCGAAGCGGCCCAGGAAGCGGTCGCCGCGGAACAGCAGCATCTGGCCGGCCTTGTGGGCCACCACGCTGAAGATGTCCAGGGGGGTCAGGGCGAAATCCCGGGCATTGAAACGGTGCAGGCCTTCCCGGGAAAAATAGGCGGTGCCGATCACCTCCAGGCCCTCCTGCCCATCCAGGGCAGGGGTGATGATCAGCGAGGTGGTGACCGGATCGAAGGCCGGGGCCAGGGCCACCAGGGTCTCCGGGGTGCAGGAAAACGGACTGGCGAACCGCAACCCCATGCCCTTGAAGGCGGTCATTTCCTCCATCAAGGACGAGGATTCCAACAGGGAGGCGCACAGCCGGATGGGTTTTTCCTCTTTCTTTTGCAGGCTGGCGAGGAAGACCGTTTCCAGCACCTGGGCCACATGGTCCGGCCGGGGCGGGGGCCAGCGGCCCGGATCGGCATCGCGTTTCCAGCCGTCCAGGACTTCCTTCACCACCACCCGACCGAAGGTGCCCCGGGCCGACTGCTGACGCACCACGGTTTCCAGTTCCAGGCGCGCCTGGATCAGGGACTCCTCGGCGCGCCGCCGCTCGATGATGCCGGCCAGGACATGGCAGACCGCCTGGATGAAGTCCTCCTCCAGCTGGTCCCGGACATGGCCGCTGCCCACATAGAGGTTGACCACCCCCAGGACCTCCTGGCCCGAGAGGATGGGCAGGCAGTAATGGCCGTGATCCGGCATGCCGTCGTAGATGGTTTCGTGGCGATCATCGACGGCGTTGGTGAAGATCTGCTTGCGGGTGGCGGCGGCCCGGCCGCACAGACAATGGCCGAAGGGCACGTTGGCGCAGGCGGCCTGGAGCTCCTCCGCCAGTCCCTGTTGGGCGGTGAGGCGCAGGCGCCGCGCCTGGGAATCGGCCAGGAAGATCGAGCCCCGGGATTCCAGGGACAGCCAGGGAATGCCCAGCAGCAGTTTCAGGATGCTGTGCAACGCCTCGGGCAGGGGCAGGGGTTGGGTGGACAGGGCGAGGATCGCGCCCATGGTTTCCTGCACCACCGTTTTGCGGCCCAACTGCCTGGTCAGCTCTTCCATGGTGCATCCAGCCCCGCTGCGGTCGTTGGGGGACGGTTCCACATCCTGGCCCGGATCCAGGTATAATGACAAGGATCGGCCCGGAAAGTTCCATGCCCGTGGTCGGATTACCGTGACAATCGCGTCAGCGGCCTTCACGGTACGAGGGTGGAGGGAGGCTTTCCCCCATCCATCGAAAGTTACCGTGGAAGCCGCGGGGCGACTTCCATCGGTGGAGGGTGGAGGGAGGCCTCCCCCATGTATCAAAGAGTAGCATGTTCAGGGGGCGGCGTCTTCCCCGTCCCGAATCGAACGGTCGATGATCCGTGACCGCGGCGATTGGGTTGGGTAATGTGGAGCAGGGCTGTCCGGGGCCACCGTCCGAAGCAGGAGATGGGCCATGAAACACCGTCTGGTTGCCGTGCAAGCCGCTCCGCGACTTGCCTCGGTGGGGGGTGGAGGGAGGCGTCCCCCATCCATCAAAGTCAGCGCCCTGGTTGCCGGTCTGTGGCTGAGTGGTTGCGCCACTGCGTCACTGGAGTCTCCGCCGGTTCTGCCGCTGTCCGGGTCGGAGGCCCTGGCCAGGGCCCGGATCCACAGCGCCGACTGCCGCCGCCAGCGGGCGGAGGGAACGCTCCAGACCCGGGCGGAAGAGGCCGCCTGCATCAACGGCTACCTGGACTACTACCGCGATGCCGGCTTCCGGCATCTGGATCTGGGGGAGGTGCTGGCCAGCTACCGCCTGGACCTGGCCCGGCAGGTGGACGCCGGCACTCTGCATCAGGACAGCATGGAGCGGGCGCTCCTGGCCAAGACCGCCGAGGTCAACTCCCTCATTCTCATCCGGGAGGGCCGGCTGACCCGCGGGATTCCCCTGCAGCGCCGCTCCCCTTCCTCCATGCTGCCGCCCGACGAACCCCCGACTTCGGCCGCCACCATGCCGCCGCCGGTGTTCTATCTGCCCCCCGGCCACGGCTGGCAGCCTCCGGGTGGCAGTGAATCGTCCGGAGCATGGTCCTCCGACAGCAAAAACCGCACATCAACCATTGCCAACCCGCCGGCAGCGGATTAAGGTGTCCCGCGCCAGTGGGATGGTGCAAGATCTGCGTCCCGTTCGTCTAGTGGTCAGGACACCGGCCTTTCACGTCGGCAACACGGGTTCGACTCCCGTACGGGACGCCAGCCTTTCCATCCCCTGTTTCCCACGATTTCTGTACAGCCCCTCCCCAGCAGCGGTTTTCACCGGCCGATCGGCTGCGATCCGGACAGCATGGTCCGGCCGTCGGGGGCTCAGGGGGCACTCTGGCCAGGAGCGACAGGCACTGCCCCTGTGGAAATTCCACCCTGGCCGACCGCCGGGGCGGGCAGGCGCAATTCCTGGGCAGGAGGGACCACATACTGCACCGGAACCGGCCAGATCCGACTGGCGGTCATCATCAGTCCGAAGCCGATGATGATCATGCTCCCCAGCTTGATCACCATGCGGAGTTCCAGTTCCTTGAGGCGGGTTTCCGACTTGGTATCGAGTTCCTTGATATCCCGTTGCAGTTCGGCCTTGGTGGCCTCGATCTTGGCTCGAAGGCTGGTGTCAAGCTCCTTGATGTCCCGCTGCAGCTCGGCCTTGGTGGCCTCGATCTTGACATCCAGACCCTTGATATCCCGCTGCAGCTCGGCCTTGGTGGCCTCGATCTTGACATCCAGACCCTTGATATCCCGCTGCAGCTCGGCCTTGGTGGCCTCGATCTTGACATCCAGACCCTTGATATCCCGCTGCAGCTCGGCCTTGGTGGCCTCGATCTTGGCTTGAAGGCTGGTATCAAGCTCCTTGATGTCCCGCTGCAAGGCGGCTTCGGTATCGGTCAGATCCTGCTTGGTCGTCAAGCGTTCCTCGATCAGCTCGAACAGGGCTTCGGCCTGGATGGCGGCATGCCGTTCGTCCATCCCGGCTGCCTTGAGCTTCTGGACGTAGGTGTAGGTGTCGAAGGTGGCGGCGTGTCCCAGCATGGTCTGTCCTCCTTGCCCGACAGCTTACCAACATTGCCCGAGAAATTCCTTGGTGGCCTGACACCGTTTCATGTGAATTGTTAGGCCACCAAGGTCTGGTAAACGTTGCTTCAGGGCCTCGCGGGGCGTACATCAAGCTCGCTCGCCCAGGGCCTCCTCTTGGCCAATGATTCCGGCAGGAATCGGGCCGCCTCAGGTCATGCCGGGACAGCCGACGTCGGCTTGGAGCGGACGACGACCCGGGCGTTCGAAACGTCGAAACCCTCGTCGATGGCAATCTCGCGGACCTTTTCCGTGGTCATGTCGAGGAGCATGACCTTGCCGCCCGACAGGGAGACCTTGGCGAAATGGGCCTTGGCCCCCGCCATCTCGGCCAGCTTCACGTCCGCATTGCCCGCACAGCCGAACAGAACCGGCCTGTCGCCCAGGGTGACCGTGATCGTCCGTTCCTTCTCAAGCGTCAGCCCCTTGGGACGGATGGTGACCTCCAGCCATGCCTGCCGGAAAGTCGTCTCGGCGTAGGCGATCGCCGAGCCGATCACCGCCCCGGTGGTCGCCGTGCCGGCCGCCAGGGTGGACATCAAGTACATCAGCCCGCATCCGACGAAACCGCCGACGGCGCCGGCGAGGCAGGCGATCTTGAGCTTGAGGTTCGGGACGACCTTGGAGACCGCGAAGCCGACGGCCACTCCGCCCAACGTCCATCCGAGGAAACGGCCCGCATCGGATTCGCCGCCAAACGCCTGGGCGATGGGGAGGCCGGCATATATGGCCACGAACCCGCCGACCAGACCGCCGAGGCCGCCGATCAGCATGGCCTTGCGGAAGGCCCTCCAGTCGAAAGACTTGCCAACGTACCGTATCTGGCCGAAGGCAAGCAAGGCGGCAATGAACAGGCCATCGAAGCCAGTCCCGACGACCCACGACGCAAAGGCGCCGTCGAGGCCTGCGAGGCCATACATGACGGCGCTCAGCAGCCCCCCGACCGCCCCGAAAGCCGCGAAGTACGCACGCTTGTCAGACAGAAAACGCTTCATTTCCGGTTCCTCTTCTGCGTTGCCCCCGAGGGGGTCAGCCGTTCACCAACTGCACCTGGATCAACCTGCCGCCGTCCTCGCGGGAAAGGAGGAATTGGCTTCCATCCGTCAGCTTGACATGGCGACCGATCGGCACGTCCTTCTTGGCAGCGACGTCGTGCATCTGGGGCATCCCCTCGTTGATGAGATACCAATCGTCCTGGTGGAGCTGGAAATAGCCCACCCGCTTCTTCTGCTCGGGGGTCAGATGCTCGTTCGGGAAGACCTTGCGGTTGACATGCCATGGAAACAGCGACTGCCCGTCCCAGACCATGACCCGGTGGTTATCGCGCTGGTACGAGCCGCTGTGGCGACTGGAGTACAGGTTCAGCACCGGCAGTTTCCCGTTGTACGGGGTTCCGCAGAACGGGCACTTGGGCTTGGTGCTGTTGTCGAACACGTACCAGCCCATCTCGCACTTGTTGGAGCAAGGCTGGATCATGTCGATGGTCAGCACCAGGGCGTTCTCCCACTCCGACGGTGTCGGGCGGTCCTGGGGCGAGTGCAGTCCCTCGACGAAGGCTTTGCGGAACAGATCGGCGAGCAGCGGACCCGCGATGGTGCATGGCATCTTGGACGGGTCGCCCCAGGGAAGCTGGGCCTTGGTGAGCTGGTCCGCCTTCACCCTGTTGTTCGCGTCGGTGGGGTGCTCCACGAACAGGGCCTTCGTACCCATCGCGAACTCCTCGTCCTTCGTGGCGTCCATGTCATGCACCTTCCCGCCCCGCAGGGGGTGGCGGTAGAAAAGGTACATGTAGATCAGAACCGCCAGGGCGTGCCGGTCGGTCAGAGTTGACGGCAGCTTCCGGTTCGGGTTGGTCTTCCCAAGGTGCTGGGTGGCGATCACTTCGGGTGCGATGAAGTCAGGCGTGCCGACCACGTCGGGCGGGAACTTGCCGGGCACGACCAGGCCGTCGATGTCGATCACGCAGGCGTTGCCGGTGGAGGGGTCGACGAGGACGTTCTTGTAGGACAGGTCGGAATGGGCGAGGCCAGCCGCATGGAGGCGCCGCACCGCCCGGCTGATCATCAGGCAGATCCGGAGATGGGTCAGCCATGACCCCTTCTCCTGCGGGGCGAGGAACTTCGAACGGTTCGACGCGCTCGCGAACCATTTCCCTTCCTTCTCCTTGCCCTTGATACCAAGCTTGTCGTTGTCCACGGAGCCGTGGGCGAAGAAGAAATACGGTTTGTAGACGGGCGCGACGACACCGAACCGTCCGTCCCTCTCCACAATCGCGGTCGGCCAGCAGAACAGGTCCTTCCAGTATTCGCCGCCTTCCTTCTCGAAGATGCCCTCTCGGTAGGTCCCGACGATGGACTTCAGGCGTTCCTTGCCCTGGTAGTCGAGCTGGTCACGGAAAAAGGCGACGACGTGGGAGCGGTCGAGGCTGAAGTAGACATCCTTCATGCCCCCCTGGCCGATGATCTCGTCCTTGTACTCAACCTGCTGCCCGTCCTGGGTGGTGAGCTTGATAACCGTCATGCCATGCTCCTTCAGGGCACCAGGACCGCAAGGGTCCGGTCGTCGTGGTTCCCGGGCGACCAGAAGTCCAGCCATTCCAGGAGCTGCCTCTGCATTTTCTTGTTACCGCGCGAAAGGTCGACGGCCTTTGTCAGATCGCCCTCCCAGAATTCGACCCATCTGGCCGGGTCGGCAAAGACCGAATCGGTCGGAAACTTCGGATCGGATATGCCGTCGGTCATGAGGGCGATCGCCGTGAACTCCTTGCGGACGTCGAAGAATATCCGCTTGGCGACTTCGTCGAACCCGCCCGAGAACTCGGACTTCTGGAGGAAGCGGGTCTGGCCGGCGAACTCGCCGCTGTCGGGCAGAGTGAGCGTGGTCAGGGAGCCGTCACGGACGTCGAGAACCGCTGCCCCGCCGTCGCCCACCGAGAACCCGGCGACGAACCATCCCTCCGAGATCTTGCAGGCCACGCCTACGATCAAAGTCGTCGAAAAAGCCGAGGACTTCTCGCCCATGGCGGCAGCCTCCGCGTCGATCGCTTTCGCGGCGTTGAACGTGGCCATGGCCAAGGACTGGTAGAGCTGGCGCTTGATCCCCGCTACCGCTCCCGGGACGTTCTGGAGATAGGCCGGAACAAGCTTGCCCAACTCAGGCGTGACGTGATCCTCAAGCAGCTTGGACAGATCACGAAGCACGCTGTCGACGGCGACCTTGGAGCCGCGGCGGGAGAATCTCGCACTGCCTGCCCCGTCGGCCACCACGGCGATGTGCCACCCGCCGGGGCCGTTCGCCAGGAGCCCGAAGTCGTCGTCGCGGAAGGTCCCCTCCTTGGCGTGGGAGCGACCACGCTTGCTGGCGGCCACGCAAAGCAGGTCGCCATCCACCCGGTCGAAAGCCTCGTCGGGCTTCCAGAAGGGGTCGCTGCGGTCGCTGTCCTTCGAGACCCACAACGATTTCGGGTCGGGGATCACGGCGAGGTTGGCGACGACCTCGCACCGCTTGCCATGCAGCAGTCCCTGGAGGCGGACAACAAAGTCCCCACTGGCCATCGGGGTGCCCTTCAGGAGCCCCGAGGCCTGGTCCAGAGCGAGTCCGGAACCACCGGCGTTCTCCAGCTTCAAGCCCTTGATGCCGTCGATCTCCACCGCCCCCTCATAGGGTTCGTTCGCCCTGGCGTTCTTCAGGTAGACGATCTTCTTCACGGTCTCGATAGGCATCACGGCGATTTTCTCGGCGAACGGGGACCGGACCGGCATGGCGGGCGCCCCACCGGGTTGCGGCGTGTCGAGCGAAGGCTTCGCCGCGGGCTCCGGGGAGGACGCCGGGGGAGTGGCTCCAGACTGGACGACCGCTACCGGGACGGAAACGGTATCCCTGATCGCCGGGGGCTTGGGAGACATCTCGGCGGTCATGGGAACCTCCGCAGGCGGGAATGGACCATTGTATCCCAATGCAGGCATGTTGGCGCCCGCCATCGGGTCCGGAGCAGGACAGGGCGGCGAGGCGGGCCTCGCAGGAGGCGAGTTCGCCGCCTGCAGGGTCGGCTTTCCGCCAGCCGTTTTATCGGGTGCGTTTAATATGGAAACAAGAGGTTCGCGCCTTCTTGCCTTGGCGGCATCCAGTTCCCTCTTGAACTTGTCAAGGAGGAAGAACACTTTCCTGGCATTGGTCGAAAGCCCGACCGGAGCTTGTCCCACGCCGGGATCCGGAACCTCTTCCTCCTTGATCAGCGCGATAAGCCGGTAGAGGGTCTGGAACATTTCATTGGACAGTGTGTATTCCGGCATCACCCCCTCCCCTGTCCGATGTCGAAGCCCTCGGATTCAGAGACATCGGTGACAAAGAAGATCGGCAGCCGGCGCATGTCGGTTCCCCCTCAATAGACGACCTGGATTTCGGGCGGCGGCGGTGGCAGGGCCACGGTGGTGGTCGCCCCCATGGACTTGTTGCCGCCCGAGATCGCGACAGTGACCCATTTAAAGAAGCCCGTGAACCCGGCGCTGTCCATGGTGTCCAGGAATACCACGTGGTCGCACAGGGGCTGGAGGTCCTCCTTGCGGGCCTTCGGTCCGGCGACGCACCCGATGACGCTGGCGAAGCCGATGGACCGGATCTTCGGACACTGTTCCTCGAAAAGTTGGATGTCCGAGGGCTTGCCGTCGGTCATTAAGAACAGGTACGGTGCCCAGTCGCCCTTCTCCTCGGCCGTGGAGCGCTTGATCTCCTGGCGGATGCGGACCCCCAGGGTCTGCAATGCGAGGCCAAGATGGGTCGGGCCGGACTGGGGGGTGGTGATCACCGGCACCTGGATCTCATCCAGGGCCGTGAGCGGGACCATCACCTGGGCGTCCGCGTCGAATGTGATGATGCTGACATGCACCGTCTCAAGGGCATGCGGGTCCTGGCGCAGGGCGCTGACCATCACCCGGATGCCCGTGTTGACGGCTTCAATGGGCTCGCCCCGCATGGAGCCGGACGTGTCGAGCAGCAGATAGACCGGAAGCCTTCTCACGCCTCCCTCCCTTCTTCGTTCAGGCACATGAAGTCAGACCAGGGTGATCTGGGGCGGGGGCGGGGGTAGCTCGCTGATCGCGTTGGACTCGGATTTGGTCAGGTCGACCTTCTTCGAGCTGGTGGAGATCGAGGACGAGACCCACTTGAAGAAGGCGCCGATGGTAGAGGAATCGGCGGTGTCGAGCGACACGACCACCTCGGTGATCTGCTTCAGGACATTGGTGTCGGCCTGCGGGCCGGCTGCGCAGGCGATGACCATGCCGGTCTTGACCTTGCGAAACTCGTCGAGGCCCTTCCGCCACTCGTCGGTCGGCTGGCCGTCTGTCATGATGAATACCAGCGGTTTCCAGTCGCCCTTCTCCTCGGCGGTGGTCTTCTTGACCTCGCGCTCGATGCACTCCTTGGTCACCTTCAGAGCGTCACCCAGGGAGGTGGTGGATCCGGCCTCGACGGTCGGCGGCTGGAAGGACATCAGTTCGGTCAGCGGGACAACCTGGTGGGCCTTCTCGTCGAAGACGATCACGGACAGAAAGGCGGTCTCCAGGGCATAGGGATCGGTCCGCAGGGTGCTGACAAGCATCTGCATGCCGTTGCGGACGGCCTCAATGGGTTCTCCGTGCATGGAGCCGGAGATGTCGAGGATAAGATAGACGGGAAGGCGACGCATGGGCTTCTTTCCTGTTTCCTTGCTTGGCTCAGGCCACGGAGATGCCGTACTGAGTACACATGGCGACGAGGCCGCCCGAGTATCCCTGGCCGACGGCCCGGAATTTCCAATCGCCGTTGTGGCGGTAGACCTCGCCGAAGATCATCGCCGTCTCCGTGGAATAATCCTCGGAAAGGTCGTAGCGGGCGATCTCCTTGCCGGTCTCACAGTTGGCGATCCGGATGAAGGCGTTCTTGACCTGTCCGAAGTTTTGCCTGCGGCTCTCGGCGTCGTGGATGGTCACGGTGACCGCGATGGTCTGGATGTCGGCCGGGATAAGGTCGAGGTTGACATTGATCGCCTCGTCGTCGCCGTCGCCGCTGCCGGTCTTGTTGTCGCCGGTGTGCTCGACCGAGCCGTCCACCGACTTCAGATTGTTATAGAAGATGAACGAGTTCTCGTTGGGGACCTTGCCGTTGGCCGCCAACATGAAGGCCGAAGCGTCCAGGTCGAAATCCGCCCCGTCGGTGGACCGGGCGTCCCACCCGAGACCGATCAGGATCCTCTTCAGCCCGGGTTCGTTCTTGGACAGGCTGATGTTGCCGCCCTTGCTCAACGAAATGGCCATGTTCTTCCCTTATCTCTCCTAATCAAGACATCTTCTAAAGAAAAACTCTTGCCACGTTTTTCGCGACCTTGGTGAAAACCCCGTGCGGGCCAGAATGCTGCCTGATTTGGCCATTTCTCAGTCATTCACGTCACGGTCCTTCACGCTGGAAACCACTCGCGTACCCGCGGGTACGGGGTATTACCCCATCTGCGATCCTTGGCGGCATTGAGGAGCAAAAGTGCGCCCCGGACAAGTCGTGATATACTCCACGCGTCCACTCGGTTCGAGGAGAAGCCCGTTAAGGATCAACGCAGACGAAATCCGTTCCTTCGTCAAGCATGTGCGCCGCCCGCCACAGGAGGAGACGACCATTCCCACGACTCTCCGGGCCACCCTGGAGATGGTGTTGGTGGTCATCACCACCCTGATTCTCCACTGCGATGAAAGGCGAACCCGGCAGCAACCGCAGATGAGGCTAATTATCCATATCCCGGGAAGGCGCGTCAACCCGTATTTGCCTCCCCAAACCCACCGCCTTCATTGCGGTATACGGTCTTTTGACTCCCGAAGGCTACTTTTTCGAGCCCTGTCGGCGGACCAGGCGGTGCAAGCCAAATTATGGCGGATTAAGGGATGGCGGGGGGATGGCGGG